>JAOTYM010000128.1 GCA_029861845.1 Gammaproteobacteria bacterium
TCTGGCGAATTAGTACCGACTACAAACCTCGCCTGAGACGTGCACAAAGGGCTATCCGCGAAGTCGATGATGCGCTCGTGCAAGCCGAGTCTCGCCAACAGTCATTGCGGGCCGCGCAAAAGTATGCACGCAAGGGATTTGAGGGTTATCGATCTCGAATAACTACACTGCGCCAACGCCTTCGGACACTAGAGAGCCAGGTGAAGGCCGTGATTCGCGATCATCAGCACTATCTTCAAGAGCTAGCAGTAGCAGCGCTTGAGGATCAGCGAAAGCGGCTGCGCGCATATATTACCCAGGCGCGGTTCGGGATCGCGCGGATCTACGATCGCTCCGTGAGCCAGGTTGAAGAACAATGATTGTGCTACGCATGAGTCTGGTGCTAGTCGTTTGCCTGGTCTTGGCGGCATGTTCCTCTGCTAAGAAAAATGACAGCCTGACCATAAAGAGTCTTGAAGGACGTCGTATAGATCTAAAGCAGGATACGGTCGTACAAGGTGGCTTGAATAAGGCCATCGAGAGTTATCGTACGTTTCTTGAGAGCGCGGCTAACGACCCGCTGCGGCCCGAGGCTATGCGTCGTTTGGCAGATTTAGAAATGGAAAAGGTAGAAGCCGCACAGCTCCGTAATGCCGAGACCATAGAGAAAGGCATAACACACGAGTCTTTCCCAGCCGCCAGAAAGCTGCAACCCGCCGACTATGAGAACGCCATTGCGTTGTACCAAGACTTATTAGAGGCCTACCCCGACTATCCGGGCAACGATCAAGTGCTATATCAGCTTGCGCAGGCATTTGAGCAAAGTAACGATCACCAGCAGGCGCTACGCATACTTGATCGTCTTGTTAGTTCACACCCCAACGCCAAGTTTATTGACGAAGTGCAGTTCCGTCGTGGTGAGCTGCTTTTCGTTATGAAGTCCTATGCTGATGCAGAACAGGCATACAATGCGGTGTTAAGGTCTGGTGGCGTGTCGGTGTTTTACGAAAAAGCACTATACAAACATGGTTGGGCTCTGTTTAAGCAATTACGTTACGAGGCAGCACTTGATTCCTTTGTTGCCCTGATAGATCGAAAATATATTGGCAAAGGAGGGAATAAAATCCTTGCCGAGGCACCGGATCTGACGCGGGCGGAAAAGGAACTCATGAATGACGCGTTCAGAGTGGTGACCTTAAGTATATCGTATCTCGATGGCGCCGATTCGATTTCAGATTACTTCGAACGAAACGGTTCGCGGCCCTACGAGGCAAAGATTTATCAAAATCTTGGCGAACTCTATTTAAAGCAAGAACGATATGTGGATGCGGCGGATACCTTTAATGCCTTTGTTCGTCAGTACGACAACGACCCTCGTGCACCGCTCTTCCAAGTTAAGGTAATGGAGGCATACAAACAGGGTGGTTTCCCCACACTACTCATACAGGCGAAGGAAGAATTCGTTGTTCGGTACGGGGTCGAAAGTGAATTCTGGCGTTCACAAGACGAGGTGACTAGGGCCTCAATCGCACCACACTTGCGAACGAACATCGAGGATTTAGCTCGACATCATCACGCACGGGCACAGAAGACAAAGAAACCATCCGATTATCTACAGGCGGCACGATGGTATACGATATTTGTCAAGTCGTTTCCTAAGGACGGTCGTACGCCTGCCGTGAACTTCTTGCTTGCCGAGGCATTATTTGATGGCAAGCATTTTGGGCGAGCGGCACTCGAATACGAGAGGACCGCATACGAATACGGGTCGCATACCAAGGGCGCTGAGGCGGGCTATGCTGCCTTGTTAGCGCACAGAAAGCATGCCGAACGGCTTAGTGGACAAGAACAGGCCGCATATCGGCGGAACGTGATCACCAGTTCACTGCATTTCGCCCAAGCCTTTCCCAAACATAAGCAGGCAGCAGCCGTGTTGACCAAGGTGGCAGAAGACTTGTTTGCATTGAACGAGCCTGAGCAAGCCGCAGCCGCGGCGCAAGCGGTTATTGCGATGAAGCCAGCGCCCAAAGCTAGACTTCGGCGTACAGCCTGGACGGTGATCGCACATAGTCAGTTCGAAAAGGGGACTTATCGACAGGCCGAGCACGGGTATCGCGAAGTACTCAAACTGACACCACAAAAAGACCCTGAACGGGCGACCTTGATCGAGCGCCTAGCGTCATCGGTTTACAAACAGGGAGAAGGTCTACGTGCGGCCGGAGATCTGGCGGGTGCGGTTGATCAGTTCCGCCGCGTTAGAAATGTTGCGCCGGCATCAAAGATTGTGGCCACCGCGGAATATGATGCGGCGGCGGGGCTCATCGCCTTGAAAGATTGGCAAGCGGCAGCGCAGGTGCTGGAGGCGTTTCGCAAGCAATACCCCAAACACCCCCTGCAGAAGGAGGTGCCGCAAAAACTGGCGCTCGCATATGTCGAGAGCAGTCAATGGGCCCGCGCTGCCGCTGAGTTCGACGCCATCGCCAACAGCGGCCCAGACCCTAAGATGAGGCAGCAGGCGCTATGGCAGGCAGCCGAGCTCTACGATAAGGCTTCGCGCCGGCAGCTAGCGGCCAACGTTTATAAACGTTATATAACACTGTTCCCTGGCCGGTTTGAGCGAGCAATGGAGGCGCGTTACCGACTAGCGGAGATCTATGACGCCCCAAGCGAGAAGTCGGTGTACTACTATTGGTTGAAGGAGCTCGTTAAAGGGGCGGCCGACAATGGTGGGCAGCGCACCGATCGGACCCAGTTCTTGGCGGCCAAGGCAGCCTTCCTATTGGCAGAGCCTAGGTATCAGGATTTTCGCGGTATACGGTTAGTTGCCCCACTGAAGAAAAGTCTCAAGAGAAAGAAACAACGGATGGAGCTGGCGCTAAAGGCCTATGGGCGTGTTGCCGAATACGGCGTGGCCGAGTTTACGACAGCGTCGACGTATCGGATCGCCGAGCTCTACCATAGCCTGAGCCAGGATCTGCTGGCATCGGAGCGACCAAAGAGTTTGTCGGCGGCAGAACTTGAGCAATACGACGTTTTATTAGAGGAGCAGGCCTATCCATTTGAAGAGAAGGCGATCGAAGTACATGAGGCCAATGTGCGGCGGGTCGGCAACCATATCTACGATGACTGGGTAAAAAGGAGTTTCGTGCAGCTGAGCAAACTGCGCCCAGTTCAATACGCGAAATACGAGAAGAGCGAAGTGGTCGGTAATGGAATTCAGTAGACGGCTCATAATTGCGTGCGTGGCGTGTGCTGTGTGGCTTAGCGGCTGCGCGGTATCTAAACCGCGCCCGAGCGAATCCCAACAGCCGGTGGCAGTCGCAGTTATTGGCAACAAGAAAATCAAGCCGGATGTCAGTCCCAGCGCGAAACGGGATTACGATCGGGCATTAGCGTCGATTCGAGCCAAGCGCTATGAACAGGCAGAGCGGATACTTGTAAGAATGACGCAGACTTATCCGACATTGTCGGGCCCCTATGTGAACTTAGGAATGATTTACCACCGCATGGGACGATCAGACCAGGCGATGGAGACACTAAACAAGGCGATCGAGATTAATCCGAATCGACCAGATACCTATAATCAACTCGGTATCGTCTTACGTAGCGCCGGCCAATTTAAGGCTGCGCACGATGCTTACGAACGAGCTTTGCACTTTGATCCGAACTACGTCTACGCCCATCTTAATCTTGGCATCCTTTACGATCTCTACTTGCGGGATGCTAGTAAAGCCTTGGACCATTATGAGCGCTACCAGAGCCTACTGCCGAAACAAGACCAGCAAGTATCGAAATGGGTGATAGATCTTGAGCGACGTACCCAGAAACGCAAGAAGACGAAAACTGCAAAGAAACGGTAGCTATGAAAACTCTCGCAATCGCTTTACTGTGCCTGCTGGCAACCACGGGTGTGTGGGCTGAGGATAGTGTTGAGCTGGAAGGAACCTCTATCATCGGTAACCGAGAACTGCCAAAGATTCTCTACATCGTCCCGTGGAAAAAACCGAACCCAGACAGCCTGATCGATCGTCCAGTAGCGAGTCTTCTGGATGAGGTGCTTGGCGCGGTAGATCGTGACGTATTTCGACGCCAAGTAGAGTATTACGAATTTATCGAAGGAAATGATATAAGCAGCGCCCCGCAGTAATTCCCTGATTACGCTTCTATAGGTATCCGGATACCAGTATTTCATTTGGAGGTCATCATGACTGCATATAGTACGATAGTTAGTTTCTTCCAGCAGGGTGGGATATTTATGTATCCCATTATGATAGTGCTGGCCTTAGGGGTGAGTATCGCGATTGAGCGGTACTTTTTTCTTACCCGTTCAACTGTTGTGAATCGCAAGACCTGGAACGAGCTGTTGCCGCTAATCAAGACTGGCAACTACAAGCAGGCCATGGCCATTACGTCCAAGTCGAGAGCAGCCCTTGCGAAAATCCTCAACTACGGACTGTCGCGTACGCGGTCGGCAAGAAGGCGTGACGATATCGAAACGGCGATGGAGGAGGGCTTAATGGAGGTCGTACCGCGGTTGGAAAGACGCACGCACTATCTCGCTACGTTTGCAAATATCGCTACGCTTCTCGGTTTACTCGGTACGATTATCGGTCTCATCAAGGCGTTCACCGCGGTATCCAATGCCGATCCGGCCGAGAAGGCAGACCTGTTATCCGCAAGTATTTCGGTGGCCATGAATACAACGGCATTTGGACTTATGGTGGCGATTCCACTCCTATTGATCTACACCATCCTGCAGTCAAAGACGACTTCGCTGGTGGACAGTCTGGAGATGGCGTCCGTGAAGTTCCTCAATATGCTTACTGAACAAGGAAGCATGGGTGGTAAGACATCATGAGACACCGTCGTCAAAAACGCCGGTACCCGGCAGAGCTCGACATCACCGCATTCATGAATCTTATGGTGATTCTGGTGCCCTTTCTCCTGATCACAGCCGTGTTTTCGCGCATCACGGTGTTAGAACTTAACCTGCCGCCGGCGGCTGCAACCAAATCAAAGCCGAAGAAGGAATTAGAACTAGAAATCATCATGCGCAAGGGAGCGCTGGAGGTCGGTGATCGCAATAGCGGTCTGATCAAGCGTATTAAGGATAAGCAACAGGAGCATGATCTTACTGCCCTCTCCGAGACTTTGCAGAAGATTAAGTCTCATTATCCGAACAAGACCAATGCCATGATCCTAGCGGAAACGACGACTACGTATAATTCTTTGGTGCAAGTTATGGACGCGGTACGAGTCGTGGAAGTCGTGGAAGATGGTATACCGTTTCAGGCGGAGCTATTCCCCGATATCTCTATCGGCGACGCACCACCAGGCAAATCGAGAAAATGAGACATAGGTACCGACAACAATGAAGATGTCACGTAGAGCCAAGCGTATGCAGCGCCAGCACAAGCGTGGAAGGCGCTCGACTGGCTTTAATCTCGTGGCGCTTATGGACATCTTTACCATCCTTGTATTCTTCCTTTTGGTGAATTCGTCAGATGTTGAGGTGTTACCCAGCACCAAGGGTTTGAAGTTACCGGAGTCGGTGGCCGACAAGAAACCAGAAGAAACCCTGGTAGTAATGGTTAGCGACGAAGATATTCTAGTTCGTGGTAAGAAGGTTGCGTCTGTGCAAGCGGTAATGGCTTCACCGGCCTTAGTGATCCGACCCCTTAAAACCGAGTTAGATTATCAATCAAAACGATCACGCGTAAGAACGCCTAAGGGTACGAAGGCGAAGAGGGAAATTACCATTATGGGAGATAAGGAGATCCCATTCGAACTCCTTAAGAAGGTTATGGTTACTTGTACGCGCGCCAACTACACGAAAATATCGCTTGCCGTACTAAAGAAAACACTGAAGAAGGGCTAGCGTAGTTGTGATCGCCCACTCCTTCTATCATTCGGCAGACCTTCCGTGGACGAAATTTGAAGAGGATAGGCGCCGGTTTAGAAAAATTCTCCAGCGCGTACTCCTGATTTGCCTTATATTCGCCTTGGTTATACCGTTTCTCCCGATTCCACAGATAGAGCGAGAAAAGGCTGAGGCCCTGCCGCCCCGTTTGGCGAAATTGGTGCTAGAGCGCAAGCAAGTCAAACCGCCGGCACCGGCCAAGACACCGGCGCCAAAGTCTGTAAAGAAGGCCCCCAAACTGAAAAAGCCTAAACAGAAGGCAAAGCCCAAGAAAATCGAGCAGAAAAAGATAGAAACAGCGCGTCAAAAGGCGCAACGTTCTGGATTGCTTGCATTTAAGGATGAGCTGGCCGAGTTACGCGACAATGATGTCCTCAAGGAAATCCAGAAAAACTCTAGGTTGATAAAGAGTACAGAGCGCAAGGCCGCTCGTGTGGAACGTTCGCTGATTGCTGCCAATGCCTCCAGTGGTAGCGGCGGGATCAACACCTCCAAACTAAGTCGAGGTACCGGTGGTACCGCGTTGGCAGGACGGGCGACGACGCAAGTCAGCAGCCCCGTTGATGGCATTGGAACCGGGCAAGGCGATGTGTCAAGAGGCGGTGGTAGTCGAAAGGCCTCTCGTAGTATCGAGGAAATCCAATTGGTGTTCGATAGGAACAAGGCCGCGATTTACTCGATCTACAATCGGGCCCTGCGCAAGGACCCGACGCTGGAAGGTAAAGTGGTACTCAAGCTAACAATCTTGCCGGATGGTAAAGTCGTCGCCTGCGAGCTGGTTTCAAGTGAACTCAGAGAGCCGGGACTTGAGCGCAAGATTGTTGCGCGTGTCAGTCTGTTCGATTTCGGGGCCAAAGAAGTGGAAACGATGGTGGTTACCTATCCGATCGACTTCCTGCCCTCGTAGCCGGGGCCGGCGTGGGTCACGTAGACTCCGAGGGACGGCCTATTTCTGATCACCCTTCAACCTGGTAAGGAGTTCCATCATGAAAAGCATCTCAAACGTGTTGCGTGCAAATCGATTGTTGCCGCTCGCGCTGGTATTCGTGGCTGGTGTAATGCTCGGCACGGCGCAAAGTTTTGCCGGCAAGACTAAAGAGGGCGCGGCCGCCGCGCCAGGAAAGGGCGGCAAAACCGTATTCGTGGACGTTAGCGCGCTGGGCAAGAAAGATCGTGCCGCCAAGCGCATGACCAAGCAGCACCAAGCATATGCCAAGGAAGGATGGACGGTCGCAAACATAGCTGTTTACACCGAAAACGGTGATTTAGAGGGTTTCTTTATCACCTATGTAAAGCAATAGCCCCTGCTTTCGTCCTCGATGCAATAATTTTCGAATCAAGGCCCGTTTGTCGGGCCCGTGCCACCTACATCCGTCGCTGTCGGGTTCGCAATGGGCCCCGATAGCGTGGTTTGCCTTCTAACACGGGCTTCGTATATTCTCGGCAAGACACAATCATCCCGTCTGCACCGGTGGGTGGTTGTCGCATAAGCAAAACCGGATGGAGACTAGGACATGGGGTACCTGATAGGGCAGATCCTGCTGTGCCTGCTAGCTGCCGCTCTCATTGGCCTGTTCGTCGGCTGGTGGTTTACTCGGCAGTCGTCGCATGATCGGCTTTCCAATGTACAAGTGAGTTGGCAGGGCCGACTGACCGAGATCCAAAAGCAGCTTTCCGAGCGGAACTCGGCCCTTTCTACAATGAAAACCGAGTTGCACGCCCGCAACGAACGGGTAGGCTCCCTCAAACAGGAGCTTTTGGACAAGGACGTGACCCTGAACCAGCTGCAAGCAAATCTGGGCTCGCTTAAAGCTAGATTTAATGACGCTGAGGATCAGCTGCGCGAGCAACGTGTCAAAGTAACGAGTCTCGAGAGTCAGCGAGAAAGGCATTACCAAGAATTGAGTGATGGGCAAGCCAAGTTAAAGACGATGACTGTGAAACTCGACGGGCTTGAGCAGCAACTGGCGCGACGGGACAGTGCATTGAAGGACCTCGAATCGGCGCGCGAATCAACGGTTGCCGAAAAGAAGAGTGAGATCGATAGCCTTAAAGGCCGGATCAAAAACCTAGAACCGTTGGTGGCACAGCTAAGCGAAACCGAACAAGCGCTCACTAACCTGCGCTTCACGTTGGCGGAAAAAGACGGCGAAATTGAGGCGCTACGGGCAAATCTTGACGAACTTTCGAGTCGAGCTAAGGTACGAGACGCGCGGATACGCGAACTGGAACCACTCGTTGGCCGATTCAAAGAGCGTGAGAAGGCGTTTCAGGAATTGGAAAAGAAACATACTCTAGCGGTCGACCAAAAGGCGAGTGAAGTCGAACGCCTTCGAAAGGCGTTGGCCGAGGTAGAACCCCTACCTGGTGAATTAGATGCACGAAACCAAGCGCTACAACAGCTACAGACTAAGCATCAAGCGATGATCGATGATAACAGTATGGTTGTCATGCGGCTCGACGGCCGACTGAAGGAACTCGAACTGTTAGAATCGCAACTACAAGAACGTGATGCACGGATTCGCGAGTTGGAACCGGCGCGCGAGCAGCTGAGAGAGTGCGAGGCGAGAGTGCAGGCGCTCGAAGAAAGATACCGGTCTCTATTGCAGGAGAAAGTGCGACAATTCGAGACATTGCGCCATCGACTTCTCGAGTTGGAGCACCAGCCTGCAACGGTGACGTCGTCGGGCCCGCCCGGGCAAGAGTTTCATGAAGCTAAGTTACAGGATGGACCGCCCAGCGATGATCTGAAAAAGATTTCTGGCATAGGTCCGGTATTGGAGAGAAAACTTAACGGGCTTGGCTATTATCGATTTCGCGATATCGCCCAATGGGGTGACAGCGAGGTAGAGCAGGTAGCCAAGGTGTTAAACTCGTTTCCCGATCGCATACGGCGAGATGAGTGGATAACGCAGGCGAAATCGCTTCACCAAAAGGAATATGGTGAAGAGCTTTGAGAAGCCCGTTGTCTTAGAACAAGTATGAGCGTATAGAGATGGCTGCGACGTTTAGCGGACA
>JAOTYM010000259.1 GCA_029861845.1 Gammaproteobacteria bacterium
TCCAGAGGACCTGGCTGTAGTACGCCGTATCCTCTGTGTATACACTCATGGCAAAATAGCGCGCCTGTATAACGCTAACAGCAATCAGAACAATGGCGGCTATGACCATCAATCCTATCGCTATACTACGTGCATGACGATCTAGACGATCAAAGATGCGCCCCGCTCCCCCTCGCGTGAGCCCCCAGGCCAGAAGCGTCGCGCCCAGAGTCCACACCAGAAGCAGGAAGGCCCATTGCGGGTTGGGACGCGCAAAAAGCGCTTCGGTGAGCCATATGCCATAGCCAGCAAGTGGCAGCACCAGGGTTATACCCACCTTCCAGGACAACTGTTCTGCTTTTCCGAAAGAGTCAAACATCTCCCGTTTCTCTCTGACCTGGAGCCAGATGGATGTTCTTGCCAGGAAGCCCGGGCTCCGAGTTTCAACACCAGGGACGGCTCCGCCCTCTCGGTTACAGGAGCCTCTTATCTTGCTTTACACACCCTGTACTACGCGGCTTGCAATAGCGTGCCCGGCCTGCCGGCCAGGCCGGACCTCGCATGGCCCCCGTCTTCAGTCCAGCTCGGCAGGGCCCGCAGCCCGCCAACCACTGTCGGGTAGCCAACAAGGCGTTATCTCACCAGCAAAAAAGGCGCCCGGGGGCCGGTGCTCTCTGCCTGCCTCGGGCAAGGCGAAGATAGTCGAGTTTTGCACGAACTGCGCTCATGAAGCCGTCTCAATTCTACCAATACAACGCTCGACTTGTCGTTTTTGTTGTCCATCAAACACATGCGCCCAATAAAAGGTTGGGTATTGTCGCCAGTGGCGCGTGGCCGAAGGTAGATTGTTCGCTACATAGCCGACGGCGCCTTTCTTAAACTAAGTTCGTTCGATTCATGAGAAAAGAGCGCAGGTTAGGTCAACTAATGATTTTTTCACTGGCATATTCTTTTATATCTTTTGCGACTTGATTATGTTGGGTCCGCGTTAACCACGCTATCCTTTCATCTATCACGCGATCTTGCTTTGGGTGGCGCCCTACCCCTCTTCGTTACCGAGTTGAAGAGTCTTCCGACTGCATAACAAAACGGGACCAAGTCACGCCAGGAAAATATTGCATAAACATTGGCCTGCAAAAGCGACTTGAGATAATCGCAAAATCGAATGTCCCTCTTCCTGACGTACCCAACTGTCCGCGAAAAGCAGACGTATAAATCGTCACCTAAGTTTATCCAGTACTTGCCCGTCTTTACGGGTTTGTCCCTGTTGTCACTGTAGTCAGCAAGTAGCGCCTGTAGAAAGTTGTGGCCGGATTTCACAGCAAGCGCGTATTGAATCCAAGGTCGGGCGTTGAACTCGATCACGTAGTTCTCACCTGTATCCCGAGAGTGTAGTATCTCGACTTCGCCGATACCATAATAATCCAGTAACGACGCCGTCTGTCGGGCCAGGCTCTCGACCTCCGGATTGGGGGCGAGCGCAACAAACGTACCAACACTGCATTGCGCGGGTAATGGCCGAATTTTCTCGGCCACAAACGAGACAAGCCGGTCCTCGGTGCGCACAAGCGGCACCGAGTACTGCGTGAGATTATGATTTAGCAATGATTCGGTGAGAATGAAATTCATATTCTTCTGGTGAAATACGTTGAGCCAATGATCTAGGGAATTGGCATCAGCTATTTCCACGCTCTTGGGTATGTCTTCACTTAGGGCTGCGGAGCTTACGGAAGGACGTAAGAATACAGGATACGTCAGCTGCTTGTAGATCCGCGTGCTCTTAACGGGATCTCTGTCTGTAATGAGCACCGCCGGCGTGGTGACACCATGTTCCTGGCACCATAGCGCAAATTTCTTCTTGTCTAAGCATAGGCGTAGAACGTTATTTCTTGGATGGAGGACCGTCGCGTACGCTTCCTTCAGTAGCTCGCGATATTTGACTATTAGATTCAGCCAATAGTCACTGGTAGCGATAAGCAGATTCCGACGATCACCACCTAGGTGCGTAATAGTTCGAATAAGCTCGGCTTCGCTCGTATTCTTAGAAGGCTCGACATGTGCCAGGCGGGAATGGCAAGCGATATCGGGTATACGATCAAATATGATTGGACTGCATTTGTTGCCGTAAGCATCCCTTGCTAGGGCCAAGGCGGTGAGGCTACTGCCAAGGATGACCAGCGATTTATTATTCTTCGCTCCAGCTGCTTGTGTGACGGCAATCATATTCAAATCAACGTCGAGTATTACGATAGCTCTATCGGAGTCTAACAAACGCAACGCGAAAAATTTTTCGAAGATAACCCAGGCTGCCGACTTAGCCCCGCACGGAGGCAGTTACCCACCACATTATTATGCCTGACTTTAATGCAAGGGATGTTGGCGTAACTTGACTAGGCTGTCTAGGTATAATGACA
>JAOTYM010000129.1 GCA_029861845.1 Gammaproteobacteria bacterium
GGTTTCGAACCTCGGCCTGCCTGCGCGCAGTAATGTCACGCGTCACCTTGGCGAATCCCCTTAAATGCCCTCTCTCGTCGCGCACGGCCGAAATGACTACATTCGCCCAAAACCGCGAGCCGTCCTTGCGTATCCGCCAGCCTTCAGCTTCTTGCCGACCGCATCGAGCGGCGATTTCCAAGTCCCGCGCAGGCTTACCGCGCTCCATGTACTCTGCGGGATAAAAACACGAGAAATGTTGACCGATGGCCTCCTCGGCCTGGTACCCCTTAATACGCTGTGCGCCGGCGTTCCAGCTGACGATGCGCCCCTCTTGGTCCAACATGAAGATCGCGTAGTCCTGTACGCCATCTACCAACAAACGAAACAGCTCTTCGCTAGCCCGTAATCCTTGCTCCGCTTCCAGGTGGCTAGTGATGTCTTCCGCCACTCCAGCTATACGAAACACCTGACCGTGCCCATCATGCAGAGGGATTCTGCGATCGCGAATCCACCGAATGGATCCATCGCCGCGGATAATCCGATACTCAAGCTGAAAACCACGGGTAGCAGCTTCGTTCAAGAACACGCCGTCAACAGCGAGGCGGTCATCGGGATGAATGCCGTTGAGCCAATCGTTCGGATCCGCGTACAAACATTCGGCGCTACGGTCCCAGATAAGCTCGTAGGCGGGGTTGACATACAGCAGCTTCTTCTCCTCCCAATCGATCAGCCAGAAGACCTGCTCGGCTCCTTGGGCAATTTGCGCTAAGCGTCGTTCGCTTTCACGAAGAGCCTCCTCTGCCTTCTTGCGTTCCGTGATGTCGTTGCCAACGGCGATAAACACTGGTTGACCATCGCCGCTTGACAACTGAAGTCGCATTTCCACCGCGTATGTGGAACTGTCCTTACGCAGGTGGTTGGTTTCAAACACGACGAGCTCTGTCTCGCCCGAGCGCAACGGTGCAACCAGTTCAGCAAACTGATTGTCATCGAGATCTGCGTTTATGCGCACGGGACTCAGTCGTTTTAGCTCGTCCATCGAATATTGGAGATTACGTCGCGCTTCGCCGTTGACGTGGAGAAAATCTAGAGTGTCCACATTGAACAAATAAATCTCGTTGAACGACTTCTCGAGTATTTCCCCGAGACGGGCGGCAAGGGATCGGCGGCCGGCCTCCAATAGGGTGATCACCACCTTGCTCAATCGCCGCAGGGCTGTCTTTTGTGATGGCGATAAGCTTTTTGGTTGGCGGTCGATCACGCACAGCGTTCCCAAAGCAAAACCATCGGACGTGATCAGGGGCATGCCGGCATAAAAACGTATCCTGGGTTCGTTTCGGACTAACGGGTTAGCTTGAAAACGCTCGTCGAGGGTGGCGTCAGGCACTTCCATGAGCTCGGGCCGCAAAATTGCGTGGGCGCAAAACGCTACCTGACGTGAGGTCTCCCGCACCCCCGGCAATCCGTACGCCGACTTGAACCATTGACGGCTGGCATCCACCAGGCTGATCAGTGCGATCGGCGCATCACAGATATCGGCCGCCAGTTGCGTGATCGCATCAAAAACGGCTTCGGATGGTGTGTCTAGAATCCCATAGCTCTCGAGTACAGCCAGGCGATCCTTTTCGTTGTCGGGTAGCGGCGCGGCCTTCATCTACGGTCCAGACAGGTCCCAGTCATAGGCGCTATCCTACGCTGTTTCATAAGTCAGATTAATAGCAGGCACGAAACAGCATAATTGGCCCGCGCCGCATTGCTGGCGGTCCTGCTATGTTTACACGGGCTCGCGCCCCTCCCATCCGTACGGTCACGGATGTAGTCATACGGATTTACCGATACCACCCTGCCCCGGATACTGCCGGTCGCTGGTGCCCGTATTTCAAGGAGCCCAGCACCGGGGTGACTGCCAACCCGCGAAGGAAGAAGGTCGAACCAGATGTATCCGATGCAGTAGACACTTAAGTGGAAGCAGTCCCTGCAATTTCGTAAATCAGGAGGAAATATCATGATGAAATCCGTAACCACGAGCCTACTGCTGGCACTAGCCGGATCTGTGGTGGTGGGGTGTGCAGGCCTTAAAGCCAGTGAGAACACCCCATCAAGTGTCGCGATATCGGACCAGAGCGTGGCGATGTCGGGCGACACGGCCAAGATGCAAGAAGCGGCCAAGATCGAGATGGAAGCCCAGAGGCTGGCCCAGGAGCAAGCTCGGCTGAGGGCCGAAACCCAGCGACTTTCGGAAGAAAGGGCCGCGTTTGAGCATCAGCGCACGGTGGCCGCGGCAATGGCTCCTTCGGGGAGCATGGCGGCGTCTGGCGATCTTTTCCCGCCAAATCCAAAGGCCGGCGAATGTTATGCGCGCGTGTTGATTCCGGCCACGTTCCAGACCACGCAGGAGACTATGCTGAAGCGCGAAGCGTCCGAACGCATCCAGGTGATTCCCGCCGAGTATGAGACGATCACCGAGAAGTTGCTGGTCAAACAGGCGTCGACCCGAGTAGAAGTAGTGCCGGCGGTATACGAGACGGTGACCGAGCGCGTGCTGGATCAGCCCGCCCACACGGTGTGGAAGCGTGGGCCAGCCTCGTTGCACAGCGGCAGTGGGAAAATACTGCAAGTGGCCGGTAGCCAAGACACGGGTGAGCTCATGTGTCTGGTCGAAGTCCCGGCGACCTACAAGACCGTGACGCGCAAGGTGGTTGCCAAGCCAGCGACTACCAGGACCTTCGAGATTCCAGCCGTGTACAAGACGGTAAAGCAGCGTATCGTGAAGAAGCCGGCGTCGACGCACAAAGTGCAGATTCCTGCCGAATACGCCAACGTAACGAAAACAGCGAAGGTCAGCGAAGGCCGCCTAGAATGGCGCTCGGTACTCTGCCAGGTCAACATGACCAAGCCGAACGTTACGAAGTTGCAAAACGCTTTGCAGCGAGCTGGCTATTATAAAGGTCCGATCGACGGCATTATTGGTCCGCAGACCTTAGGGGCTAGCAATGCCTATGCGAAGCACAAGGGACTCCCGACCGGTTCCAACTACATTGCAACAACCGTGGCCTCGTCACTAGGGCTGACGAAGTAATTCGAGACTTCAGTGGCTGTGCCCAATCGGGCACAGCCCCTTTGTGGAGCAGTCATTTAGGAGTTGAGCATGCGCCTTTCCAGAGAAGCTGACTTGGATTCCCTACGGACGCAGAGTGTTGTCGGGCCGCGCAAGCCCAAACGGGGCAGGAAACGTGAACTCTTGCTACTGGGTCTACTCGGAGTACTCGTCGCTTGGCTATTTCATAACTGGAGTCACATTTCGCTTGCTGAGGGCGATTTAAAGGCCAAAACCATGCGTGCCTTGGTGGGCACGAATATCGATTCTCGGCAAGTAAGCGTGAACGACCGGAAAGTCACTTTGCGCGGTAGCGTGCCATTCGAGGGGCTTCGCAACCTTGTGGCGGAAAGCGTTGCCGCCGTAGAGGGCGTACGGGGGGTTAACAACGAACTGACCGTTGCCGCATCCGTACTGCCATACGTGAAATCGAACTAGACAAACCAACATCCATCGGAGCATAGAACCATGCCATATCTTACTTTACACATAGGCTTGATAGTCTTGGGCCTGCTGATCGCCGCGATCATCGGCTGGTGGCTCAGGAGTAGCAGAGCGCAAACCGTAGAAGCCAGGCTGCGATCGAGCCTGGAGGCGCATGTATCGAAAAGGAAAGCACTCAACTCGGAGGTTCAGCGACTTCAGACGGCACTAGACACCACAACGCGCCGCAACCAGAAGCGACGCACGACCGAAGCGACGGCGAGCCGGCAAGCAACAAATAGCAGCCAGGATGACCTGAAAAAGATACGTGGTATCGGCCCAGTGTTAGAGCAAAAGCTCAACGACATGGGGATCACCACATTCTATCAAGTCGCCAAACTGTCAGAAACCGATATCGATAAAATCGCGGCCCAACTCAGCACTTTCCCAAACCGTATCCGACGAGACAATTGGACCAAGGGTGCAAGCGAGCAGTACGAGAAAGCGCACGCTGAAATCACATTGTAACATCAGACCAATCAGAGCAAGAGGAGAATTTAAGATGGCCAACATGAAAATCCAACAGATCGAAGGAATCGGGCCGGCTTACGGCGAGAAGCTACGTGCCGCCAAGATTGCGGACACCAAGACGCTTTTGCAGGTCGGTTCAACCAAGAATGGCCGCAAAGGCATCGCCCAGCAGACCGGCATCAACGAGACGCAGATCCTCAAGTGGGTCAACATGGCCGATCTGTGCCGCATCAAGGGCGTCGGTCAGGAGTTTAGCGAGCTACTAGAGTGCGCCGGCGTGGATACGGTTAAGGAGCTACGCAACCGCAATACCGCCAACCTGACCAAGGCGATGGTCGAAGCGAATCAACAGAAGAAGCTTACGCGGCGTACGCCGAGCCACAGCGAAGTCGACCGCTGGGTGGCGCAGGCGAAAGAACTGTCACCGATGGTGCAGTACTAGCCAGCATTCCCTAACCTCCCCGGTAACAGGGGAGGGTAGTTTTTTATCCATTCCATCTTTGCGCATCACTAAACCCGTATTTCGGTGATCCGTGAACCGTTAGCCAGCCACCGATTCCTACCAGTTCTTTGATCCGTATCAAGGCTTTGGCGATTGATGGTCGTATGATTTCTTGGGGGAGAGGAACACGACCACGCTCGGAGGCCAAGCATGAAAATACTCGTATACGGGGCTGGCGTCTTGGGCAGCCTGTATGCGGCCCGGCTCAGACAGGCGGGTAACGATGTGGCGGTGCTCGACCGCCCCAAGCGCTTGGGCTTTGTTCGTGACCACGGCATCCTGTTCGAGGACGTGCTCACCGAGAAATGTCGCGTAGCCCGGGTCGGGACGGTGGACAAGCTCTCCCCCGACGATGCCTACGACCTCATCATAGTCATGGTACGCAAGACGCAGGTGGCGTCGGTGCTGCCTATCTTAAGTAAGAACCATAAAACCCCGAACATCTTGCTTATGGTAAGCAACGCCGCCGGCTACTACGACTGGATTGAGGCCATCGGCCGAGAGCGGTTGTTGATCGGTTGCGCGGGGGCGGGTGGCGCGATGGAGGACAACGTCGTGCACTACACCGTGGTACCGCGATGGCTGCAGCCGACAACCCTGGGCGAACTCGATGGTGAAACCACCCCCCGCTTGAAGCAGATCGCCAAGACATTCAGGCGCGCCGGGTTCCCGGTGGCCATCAGTCGCAATATGGATGCCTGGCAGAAGACCCATACCGCTTTGGTATTGCCCATGGCCAATGCGATCTATATGGCCGGCGGCGATCACCACCGATTGGCGAAGATGCCGGAGGTGTTGCACCTGTTGGTGCGGGCCGTGCGCGAGGGCTTGCAGGTCCTGCGCCAGCTCGGGGTCGTAATTACGCCGCGCCAGTCGCGCGCCTGGGAGTGGATACCGGCGCCTGTCCTGGTGTGGATGCTTGGCCGCTGGGCGAATACGGAACACTTCGAGGCGGTCGCCGCCAGGCACGCAAACGCCGTCCGCGATGAGATGCAACAAGTGGCCGACGAATTCAAGGCACTGGCCGAGCGCGCGGTGGTGGCAACGCCGGCCATGGATCGGCTGGCCGGCTTCGCTGACGGCAGGCCTTCGCCGCAGGCGGATAGGAAAGAAGGCCAGCAGTATCTCAGCCACACGCCGCTATTGGATTTCGACCACCCTTTGATCACGGGTCTTACTGAGCGCCGGCAATGGCGATCGCTGCCCGAGGAACAAAGGATCCGGCAAGTCTATAACTTCGTTAAGGACGAGATCGCGTTCGGCTACAACGTGCCCGATATCATGCCGGCCTCACAGATCTTGGCCGCGGGTCGTGGTGAATGTAACTCCAAGGCGCTGTTGTTCATGGCCTTGTTACGAGGGTGCGCCATCCCGTGTCGATTCCATGTGTTCATGGTCGATAAGGCACTACAGAAGGGGGTGATACCGGCATTCGTGCACTGGTTAGTGGCGCCCAAAATCCAGCACAGTTGGGTAGAGGTCCGATTCCAAGACAAGTGGATGAATCTGGAAGGACTCATACTGGATCGAGCGTATCTATCGGCGGTGCAACAGATGTTTGCCGATACCAAGGGCGCGTTTTGTGGTTATGCGGTCGCCACCGCAAACCTTCACCGTCCCCAAACCGAGTGGACCGGCGGTAACACCTATATCCAACGCACCGCCATTACGAAAGACCTCGGCGTTTACGATTCACCGGACCAGTTCTATCGCGATCACCCGAGCAACGTCAGCGGTTTGCGGGCGCTGGTATTTGGGTTGCTATTCCTTCGTGGCCTGAATGCGAACGTAAGGAAGATTCGTGAGCACAAGGTAAAGGCGCCGCTAGCGCACGCGCATTAGCACTTTCTTCCTCAACGGACTAAAAAATAGTCTTGGTTGGTAGTCACTAGCCCCGTGTCAAGCGGGGCCTTTTTTGTTTAAGGCGCAAAGCCGTTTTCTGAACGCGACGCCTAAAATTTTACCATCACATGCCTGACTACCGGCACAACAGACGCTCGTTACCGAAGAAGGAGATCAAGACGATCAGAACCTGGATCGATCAGGGAGCGCGGAATAACTGACGTCACCTGCGTACGGGGCCGGCGCCCCGGTCAGAATGGTTGTCGCGCGAGCGACACCTTACAAGATTTGCTTTTGAGCTACGAGCGGTTGCTAGTACAGCGCAGTTTGTAGCGTCTCTGTTATTAAAATTGAATAGTGATCTATCAACAGTAGGGCAAACAACGCCGCTAGATACTGTATCGAATAGCCAAACGTCTTCCTCGCCAATCCATCACTATAATCCCGATACAACTTCCAGGCGTAATAGAGAAAGATCCCATTCAATACCAGCGCACCGATCAGATAGATCATCCCACTCATGCGAGTGGCAAACGGCATGAGCGTGACCGCCACTAACAAGATCGTATAAAGCAGAATATAAAGCTGCGTGAATTGCCGCCCGTGGGTAACCGGCAACATGGGGATACTGGCGTTGGCATAGTCTTGGTGTCGATAAAGCGCCAACGCCCAAAAGTGCGGCGGCGTCCACACGAAAATAATAAGGAACAACAATAAGGCGTCACTGGTGACTTCACCGGCAACTGCCGTCCAACCTAAGACTGGCGGCGCCGCCCCCGCCGCACCACCGATGACTATGTTCTGCGAGGTGGCGCACTTGAGGAAGACGGTATAAACAACCGAATAACCAATCAACGTGGCAAACGTCAACACCGCGGTTAGCATATTCACGCCGAAGACGAGAATCAACATGGCGATGACCGCAAGCAGGCCTGCAAACACGATCGCCTGGCGCGAGGTTAATTGACCTGTCGGTAAGGGGCGCTTGCGCGTTCGCATCATGAGCGCATCGGAATCGCGTTCGAGCACATGATTAATAGCGGCGGCCGAACCTGCCGCCAAACCAATGCCTAGGGTGGCAAGAATCAAGATATGCCACGGCACCATGACCGGGGTGGATAAGAACATGCCGACGATAGCGGTAAAGACGATGAGCGAGACGACTTTGGGCTTGGTGAGCGAGAAGTACTCGTGTGCGGCGGATCGGGAACTGCGCACACGCGCAGTACTTGCAATGGATGCACTCGAGGGTTTCATGTTTTGGGTTCTTTTCTATCCGCCCGCGCCGCTGGAAACACCGAATGATAAAGGGTTACTAGCGCCAACAACAAGAGCGCCGACACTGCACTGTGGCCGACTACTATCGGTATCGGCGAGCGCATGACCACCGCCATGATGCCGAGGCTGATGATCGCCAATAACACCACCATGATCCACAGGCCGTAACGGCAAAGGTGATTCTCAAGTCCGACCAAGAATATGTGGCAGGCAAGCCAACCGACGTACAGCAACACCACCAAGGCACCGACGCGATGGACCATGTGCACCGCCGTCGAGGCATCCAGCGACATAGCGGTGATCGCAGCGCCGCGGCCCAGAAACTGATCGAGGTTGAATCCGGCCGCCATATCCATAGGCGGCCACCATTCGCCATGACAGGTGGGGTACTCCACGCACGGCAGCCCGGCTTGACCCACGTTTAACCAAGCGCCGAGTAATGTCTCGGCACCGATGAGTGCTAGGGCCAGTATCACGCGCGGGCGTAGCCGGCCGGTAAGTGGCGACTCCTCGCCCGATTTCCAGAAACGTTGCTCGCGCATGACTAACCACCACAACAACGCCAATACCGAGAGGGTGGCGACGAGTTGTGCTACCGTCGCCCACGGTGGCACCTTGCCCCCAAAGATGGGCACGTCGGGCAATACCACTACAAACAACAACATAAAGGCGATGGTCGGGACGACTCTGCGTCGGTTGGGTTGGGCATCCCACCGCCGGCCGAGGACAAACAATCGGATAACTAGGATGGCGAGCGCGGCGACGAGGAATGGGTGCACCTTGGCCTGCCATGGTGTATTCGCATAGGTCGGCCCGGGGATGAGCGCTTGGCCTTCGTTCGTCTCTAGCGTACTCCCATAACAGTCATACCAGACGGGACAGCCGACACGCGCCAATGACACGCGCGCATAGGCATTAACGACCACAGCGGCGTAGGCCAACAGTGCTGTGGCCAATGCTGTATAGAAGAAAATCTTTGCCCGTGTCGCTACGTGATTCATCTAGCCCATCCCTAGCCGATCCGCGATACCTTAAGCAGCCGTCTTAAGTCTTTGCGCATACCACCTGGGTCGGCATCGGCCGGGTAACTCATCATAAGGAGACCCAGCGGGTCGACCACATAGATGCGATCGAGGTTATCGAGCGGCGCCCCCACCGGCAGGTCGAACTGACTGGCCAAGGCCTCGATGTTGTTGGCGGGGCCGGTGACTACCGCCATGTTGGGATATTCCTTAAGTTCGTATTTCAG
>JAOTYM010000046.1 GCA_029861845.1 Gammaproteobacteria bacterium
ATCCATATGCCGCTCAACAGCCAGGAATACGCGTAGGTTCCGAACAATACCAGTACAAAGGTAATGACGATGTCAGTCGCGCTTCCGTTCAGCGAGAACCCCGGGACATAACCGAACAAGAATGGCGCCAGGTACAAGAACTTGGCGAACTTGAAGGCGGTCAACGCGGTTAACCACATGTTGGCCTTGGCAATGGTGGCGCCGGCAAAAGCCGCAATGCACACCGGCGGGGTGATGTTGGAATCCTGTGACAACCAGTACACAATCATATGCGCGGCGATTTCGTTGACACCGAGGTGAGTCAAGGCCGGCACGGCTACGACCGCGGTGATTAGGTAGGCAGCGGTTACCGGAACGCCCATGCCGAGTATCAGCGAGGCCAGGGCGATCAGAAGTATGGTCAAGAACAGCCTGCCGTCGGCGAGCTCGATCACGATATCCGCAAAGGTGAGCACCAAGCCGCTGTAGGTCAGGACGCCGATGATGATGCCAATAACTCCAACAACGGCGCCGATCTTAAGACTGCTCTCCGTACCCGCCCGAGATGCCTCCACGAATCCTTTCAGATCAATCCGCGTGTCCTTTCTGAACCAGCTTATGACGATACAGGTGACCACGCCCAGGATCGCCGAATAGCCGGGGGAGTACCCCGAAAGCATAAAGACCGTGATCACCACCAGCGGCAGGATATAGAACCATTCCTTCTTGAAGATCTCCATGGCGCTCGTGGCAGACTTTTCCCCAACGATGTGGTGCTTTTTTGCCTCGTAATGCACCATGACGTAGACGCTGAAAAAGTACATGAACGCAGGAAAGATGGCGACCAGCATGATCTGTGAATAGGGCACACCGGTCAGCTCCGCCATGATGAAGCCCCCCGCCCCCATGATGGGGGGCATGAACATCCCGCCGATGGAGGCAGCCGGCTCAATCCCGCCGGCGACATGCGGCTTGAATCCCGCCTTTTTCATCATCGGGATAGTGAACGCCCCGGTGGAGACGGTATTGGCGATGGCGCTACCTGAAATGGAGCCGAACAGGCCGCTGGCAATTACTGAGACCTTGCCCGGGCCACCGACCCTATGCCCGACCGCAGCAAGCGGGAAATCGATAAAAAATTTCTGCGCTCCGCATTTTTCCAAAAACGCCCCGAAAATGACGAACAGGACCACGTAGGTCGCCAGGACATTGGCCATGATGCCGAACACGCCATCGCTCTTATAGAAAATGGAGGTACACAGTGCCGGAAACGTATCACCGGCATGCGAGATAATCTCCGGCGCATACTCGCCATAAACGCCATAAAGCAGCATCAGGGCCCCGAGGATAACGAAAACGGTGCCAACCACCCGTCTGGCCAACTCGACGCCGACGAGGACACCCACGACTGCGATCATCATATCGAGATCCGTCTCAGCGCCGGTGCGGTAATTGATCGCCTCAAAATTCAGGATCCAGTAGCCGATAGTCACAATGGAAAGCAGAATAAGAACGTAATCGACCACCCGCATCAGCGGATTCTTAGACTTGTACAACAGAAACACCAAGATGTAGGTTATGACTATATAGATCCCGCGATGATACTGGGTGGCCGCCGGCTGTAGCACCGCTGCATACGAGTAGAACAGCACGAGAACAAGCGCGCACGCATCGAATATTATTTTTTCAAATTTGTGTAATTGCTCGTACATCGCTCACCTTCCTGATTTCAGCCGGCATGCCCATAAAACCAAGAGGACGGAATACAAACATTCCGTCCTCTTGGCCCTGGGCGATTACTTCAAGACGCCTTTTTCTTTCCAGAACTTGGCGGCTCCGGGGTGAAACGGGGTAACAATACCGTTGGCCCCTGTCTTAATGCTCATCTCTTTGAAGGTCTTTTTCTGGCCAACCATGTGTTTCAATCCTTCGTCTGTGTAAATCGTCGCCAGCAACTTGTACACTACGTCATCGGGCACCTTGGAATTGGCAACCCACAGGGTTGAATCCTGGAACGACGGGGTGGTAGCGCCCACGCCCTTGTACGTGCCGGCCGGAACGGCCAGTTTCGAGAAATAGGGATATTTCTTGTAGAAGCCGCTTTCTTCGGCGTCTTTGTCCAGGTCCACGAGGGCAATGTCATTAGTCTGTGCCGCCATGATGACGGCGCCGCTGGGGAAGGCCGTGAACAGCCAGAACGCATCCAGCTGGTTGTTACCAAACGCAGCCGCCGCGTCGTTGTAGCCCATGGCATTGCGCTCGATCTTGTCCCAGACACCGAGATGGCTGAAGAATAACTCGGCATTGGCGAAGGCACCGGAACCGGCATTGCCGACGCCGACCTTTTTTCCCGCGAGGTCCTTGGTGCTCTTGATGCCCGAGTCAGCACGGACCACCAGCTGCGCCGGGGCCCCATACAGATAGGCAACGGCCAACACATCTTCATACTTTCTGGTGTCCTTTTTTAGCTGTCCATTTCTGCCCAGGTAAACATGACCCGAATAAACCACGCCCATGTGAGATCTGCCTGCGTTTACCTTGCGAAGGTTCTCCACCGACCCAGCTGATGATTGCGCCTTGACGGTGAAATCCTTTATTTCTTTTACCGGACCATAGACCTGAACCGCATTAGCCACTACTTGAAAGGTGCCGCCGGCAGGTCCACCGCCAAAAACGATCCGCTTGGCCGCATCCGCATCCGGCGAGAAACTAAACAACGCCGCCATTAACGCGAAGCTAGTCGCCATGAGCGAGTTAAATAGTTTTTTCATGCTCGATACCTCCTGTTGCACTCTGTCGATGGTTGCCCGGTTGGGGTCTGTTAAAACAAGAACGTGTTCAATGTCATAGTCTATCGGCGTTTACTAATCCTCTATGGCGTTGGCACGGTCAATTTGGAGGTCGCGATATCCTCCGGCCAAACAACCTCGAATGCCTCATCAACGACCTGCAGCACCATAGTCGGGAGACTGTTCTGACGCTCAAATTTCCCGTACTGCTGAAACACCACTGGACCGAAAGCCGTTTTAACGTTGGTCTCGTTCAAGGCCGCCCGGATGCTTTCGGGGCGAAACGAATCTGCCCGCTTCAGAACATCCGCTACCACGAACAGTGCCGCATACGCCTCGGCGCCATGATAGTCCGGGGATACAGAATACTTTTTCTGATAAAAGTTATAGTATTCCTGCGCCCCGGGATAAGGCAGCTGTTGTGTCCACAGGGTGGCGGTGAGCACACCCTCGGCCGCGTCGCCGGCCATGCTAATAAATTTCTGATGTGTGAAACCGCCGGCACCGCCGATCAGCAATGAATCGATTTTGCGTTCCCGAAGTGTCTTCACCAATAATACGGCATCGTTCAAGTACGAAACCATGTAGATGACGTCAGGGGTATCGTCCCGCAGAGGTTCAAGAATGTCCTGAAAGTATGCCGCATTCGCGCGCTCTTTGTGGTAGGGAATGAGCTTGCTCAACGCGATATCGTACTCACGGCAGAACCACATCATCCGCAACGCTGCGCCGGTTCCATAGGGGCTATTCTCATAAACGATTGCCATCGATGTCGGCTTGATATGTTTCTGCAGCAGTTCTTCGACCCCTTTTGCATATTCTCCGGCCGGCGGGTTCATTCTGTATACGTTGGTCCATTTTCGTTGCGTGATCCTGTCGTCCGCAGCGGTCGTTATCAATAAAGGCACGTTTAATTTATCCGCTATGCGGGCCGTATACACAGTGTTACTGCTTGCATAACCGCCCACTAACATGACTGGCGCGCTTTGTTTAATCAATTGTCTGACCGCATTTTCCCCTGCCTCTCGTTTCCCCCGGTCGTCGGCAAACACAAGGTTCAGCGGCCTGCCCTTGATGCCGCCGTCTCGGTTGATGGTGTCCAACGCCATTTGATAGGAATTTCTCATCATTGCTGCATAGGGGTAGGTCTCGGAATGAAGCACTCCGATCGTAATCGGTTCGGATGCCTCGGTGGTTCTCGGGCCATGGGCAACGCCAATAACCAAAAAGACGATTAAAAGGCAGCGCAAAAGCATTGATCTGGCCATCATGATTTACCGCTCAATAGCGCTCCAGGTTGGACCTTCTGGAAGTGAGTCAGCAAGAAACCATACAAGATTTAGCGGGTCTTTGATATGGATCAACGAATCGGGCCGAATGACCAAGAAATCGGTATTATGGCATTCATTGAACTAGCGCTGTTGTAGATCAGGCAAAGACCAACCGATGATGAGGCCGCGATTTCTGGCCCATGTGAATGGTTCGGGCGAGCGATATTAACCGGGAATTGATGGATCGGGATGTGATTACCCCTCATCCTAACGACCGATTACGCGTCGGTTTCTCTATCTATCAGGATAACGACGATATTGAGCGACCGGTGTGCGCGCTACCGACCGTCGGTGCCGCGGCCTGGGGAACAGGCTTAGACCGGCAGCGCCGTCGTATATTTTTTTTCTTTCAGCACGAAACTCGTATTTGCGGTACGCACCGCCGGTATGCGCAACAGCTTTTCCATCAGGAACACTTCGAGTTCCTTCACGCCAGCGGCTACAACTCGAATCAGATAGTCATACTCGCCACTGACCGTGTAGCATTCGAGGATGTTATCGGATCCAGCGACGAAGGTATCGAATTGTTCTAGTGTCGCCGTGTGATGATCGGCCAGGCTGACATGCACGTACACCATCACGCTAAGACCTAATCGCTCGCGATCAAGCAGCGCCACGTAGCGAGTGATCACACCGTCTTGCTCAAGCCGATTGACCCGACGCCAGCACGGGGCGCTTGAGAGCTCGACCTGCTCGGCCAGTTTTTGGTTGGTGATGCGCCCTTGGCGCTGAAGCAGCTCCAGGACCTTTCGGTCAAACCTATCTATTGTACTCATATTGATAGAATATTCTTTCTCTATATAGCGTATTATTGATAAATATTGCTAAATATAGGTCAAGAATAAAAAGAATAGCAATAACATTTCGTCAGCGCTATGCGACACTATCTACATGCCCGTGAAATGACCCTGGTGTAGTCATGGCGAGCTCATCCAAGTACGTCGCTAAGCAAGCCGATGCCAACGGCGTTATTCGATATACCGACGAAGAACATGCCGTCTGGTGCGATCTGATTGTTCCTCAGCGCGAGCGCGTGCGTGGCTATGCCTGTCGAGAATACGCCGATGCGCTGGCGCGTATGGAGTTACCCGACGATCGCATTCCACAGTGTCGCGAGGTGTCGTCGCTACTACTCGATTACACCGGTTGGCAGATGGTGCCGGTGCCGACGCTGATCGAGTTCACCGAATTCTTTCGTTTATTGTCGGAAAGAAAGTTCCCAGCCGCGTCGTTTATTCGCAGTCGCGAAGAAATGGATTACCTACAGGAGCCCGATATATTCCATGAAATCTTTGGCCATGCGCCGCTGCTGACGGATGCGCGTTACGCCGACTTCGTTGCCGCCTATGGCAGGGCAGGGCTTGCGGCACCGAAAGAAGACCATGTATGGCTGGCAAGGCTTTTTTGGTTTACGGTTGAGTTTGGCCTAATCGCACGCGATAGCAAGAACGAGGTCTATGGCGCGGGTATTGTGTCTTCGAGATCTGAACTAGGCTATTCCATCGACTCCGCAAAACCGCATCGCCGGCACTTCGATATTATCGACATGTTGCGTACACCGTACCGCATCGACATCCTGCAAACCGTCTATTTCGTGATTCAAAGCTTCGATGAACTATACGAACTCGCCAACCGAGATCTGCTAGCAGCTATTCGCCGCGCTCGGGCGATGGGCATGAAAAGGCCCACTTATGCCCTAGCTGAATCGGCGGCTTAAATAAGCTTTGAGCGACGAATAGATTGTCGATTTCCTCGACGTACGAAAGTGATCAGAATTGCGGCAGCAGCACACTGTCGATAATGACAATTTTGCCGTTACTCGTGCGCACTATCTGACAATCCGCGTTCGATTGATTGATCTGTAACGTCTTGCCGTCTCGGTTATAGAAGACGGTTTGGCCTTGTAGTGTCTTCACCTCCCTAGGCCTGAACGTCAGGCGGGGGTCTCGTATGTTTGATGATACGTGATATAACAGGACGGTCCTCAGAACATCGACGTTTGCCGGTGCCTTCAGGAAGCCTACTAGGCCTTCTGGCAACTTTGCAAAGGCGTCGTTGGTTGGGGCGTATATCGTGAAACGACCCGGCCCGCTTAGGGCCGCTACCAGATCCGTAGCACCTGGACCCTGGCTGGCCGCAACGAGAAGCTCTACGAGTATCGAAAACGAATCCGGAAATTCCATTGCAGCGTCGACGATCGTACCCTCAAAATCTACGGGCGAGGTGCGAAGGCATTGCAGAATGCCACCGAAGCTGCCGCGGTAACTATCGGCGTGCGGAGGGTTACGAGATAAGAACGATGCGTTGGCGGAGAGGAAGACGTAGTACGAATATTGAAGATCGCCGCGGCATGCGGCCGAGCATGCGCCGTGAGGCGAGTATTGGTGGCGGCGGCATCATCTTGGCCGTTATTGCCGTATTCTTCCTTGGTGCCGATCCGGCGCAAATTATCGGCATGTTAGTGGGCGGCGGCGGACAGCTGTCGGCCCCGGCACCGTCCGCACGGCAAAAGGCCACCGAGGATGAGCTGGCCGATTTTGTATCAGTGGTAGTCGCCGATACGGAAGATACCTGGGGACCGATCTTTCGATCTGCCGGCTATCGCTATCAACCGGCCAAGCTCGTGCTCTATAGCGGCATGGTCCACTTTGCCTGTGGAACCGGTTCTTCCGCCGCCGGGCCGTTTTATTGTCCGGGGGATCACAAAGTATATCTCGACCTCGGGTTCTTAAGAGAGCTAAAGCGGCTGGGGGCACCGGGCGACTTTGCTTTTGCCTATGTAATCGCGCACGAGATCGGTCATCATGTGCAGAATTTACTCGGTGTTTCTCAGCAAATCCGTCAAACGCAGCAGCGAGTCAGTCGTAGAGAAGCCAATGCGCTTTCGATACTTACCGAGTTGCAGGCCGACTGTTACGCTGGTGTGTGGGCACACCACGCGCAGTCGCAAAGACAAATCCTAGAGCGGGGTGATATCGAAGAAGGCCTGGGCGCAGCTGCCGCGGTCGGGGATGATCGCTTGCAGCAAATGACTGGCCGTGGGATTCATCCAGAATCATTTACCCACGGTTCGTCCGAGCAACGCATGCGATGGTTCAAGAGCGGTTTTCAGTCGGGTGACTCGAGTGCCTGCGATACGTTTGCTCAAGCAAGATCGTGATCGAAATTGGAGGTGTCATAGGCAATGAACGGATCCCCCGACAAAAGGGCAACCGTGGATGAGATATCGATGATCACACCTGATTTGGAGTAGCAGCGGTCGGACTAGTCTGTGCCAAACCTTTACACTATCGGGATTGCTCGGAGCAAGTCGAGTTGGTGCCAGATCAGGCCCAAATATATCAGCAGTGACGCTACCAACATGTGGTAGACACGCAGCACGCCAAACACCCGAAACCGCTGGTGCATTACCAGCCACACTATGCAAAAACCAGTGACGGCTAGCTTCACAATAAAGAACAGTTGATGGTCGATGCTAAGCAACCAGTTTAAAAAGGGATTAACCTCCTCGGCACCAAATTCCAATAACAGCAATGTGAAGTAAGCATCCGCGATAGACAGCAACATGACAGCCAATGCCATGACCAGCAGCCACAGTCCGTGGCTGTCGACGTAATGGCCGCGCCACTGTATGTCCAAGCGCCGATCGTGGGTGCGCCGATTCCGATACATCGAGCACAATAGGCCTCGCAGCGTCTGTTGTCGCCGATGCGCACGGCGCGACTGAGCGTGCCCTGTGGTCGATGTCACCATGGCCGAATACCACGCTGCGGACAGGGTGAGTGGCGTTGAGAGCTAGGGGGGGTGGGACGCCGTGTGTGGGCAATCGTCTGGGCAATAACGCCAGAACAACCGAGCAATTTGATACCGAGTCCGTTCGGGCATTGGAATTCGCTTCTCACAGTGCCCTCGCAGAATGCGGTCGCACCCGCGAGGCCGACCGAGACCACGACATTGTCGCCGACCGAGACAAAATTGGCAAGCAGACCATGCCCGGTTCACCCTAAATATACTATCGGATCAAATACTTATCATTATTTTCGGTCATTCGACCTAGGCCCCTGGCCAGCCTGTCCGTCTAGCAGTCCGTTGGTGCTCGCCTATACTTGCGTGGGGGCCACGCCCGGTAAGGCTTCTGGAGGTAGTGCAGTACGGAAATGCGAGAATTCACTGAGACCATAGTCGAGGATGGCAGGCCGATTCCGGCCGATACCCCGCCAAAACCCTGTTTGACCGTTCTCTACGGCGGGCCAGTTGGCTTGGTCTATACCTTACCGCTAGGGTCCGAGACCCTGATTGGCCGTGATGACGAAGCCGATCTAGCGCTCGGAGAGCCCCGTGTCAGCCGTCGACATGCAGTAATCAAGGTCCAACTGGACAGCACCGTCGTCATCGAGGATCAAGGCAGTAGCAACGGCACGTTTGTTAATGGGACCAAGGTCGACAAGCGTCAGCTCGAAGATGGGGATAGGGTGCAGATCGGTTATAGCTGCATCATAAAGTTCTCCTACCAGGATGACCTCGAATACCAGTTGCAACATGAAATCGCCGGTGGCATTAAAGACCCGCTGACGGGGTTGTATACGAAGATGTATTTTGACGACCGCCTCGCCAGCGAATTCACCCATGCTTGTCGACGAAAGAACAACCTAGGGGTACTCCTACTTGCTGTTGATCATTTTGACAAAGTCAATCTTTGTCATGGACAAACGGCCGGTGATGTTGTTGTCAAGGGAGTTGCCAGCGCCGTAAGTAGCGTGTTGCGCGCAGGTGATGTGTTTGCGTGCTATGATGCGGAGCGTTTCGCGCTATTGGCGCGCGACCTAGATGAGAGAGGTTCGGCGATCCTAGTGCAGCGCATTAGTAAGGCCGTCGAAGACACACAGTTCAATTTCGATGGTACGCCGATTAGTCTGACGGTCGGCATGGGTGTTGCCACTCTGGCAGATCAGCCGGAAGATGCTGGTCATTTCATTAAGCTCGCCGATGCTTCACTTCGCCGGACAAGACCAAAAGGTAATAAGGGCAGTGCAGATGGGAGGGTGACCAAGACAGATGCGTCATCGGACGAGGCAGTGACCACTGTCTATTACGCCCCCGGCCAAAAAGCTTAAGCCGCGATTCCAGCGCTCGTAGCTTTGCACCACAGATGGGTGACGTCATCACGTTCGCTCGAGTCGTCGTAGAAACTCCCCAATGGTCTTGCTCAAATAATCCACATCATCCGCCATGGTTGGGTTGCTGGCGCTGTGGCCCAAGTTTGAAGGAATTTCAACGTAGTCAGCATTGGGGAGATGGTCAGCGAGTTCGCGCTGATCGCGAGTTGGATTATAGAGATCAAGTGGCGGACCCAATATCAGGGTCTTTGCGCGAATATCTTGTAAGGCACGTTTTGTATTGCCGCCGAAGCCAAGAGCTGTGCCGATATCGTGGTCGTCATAGGCCCATGTCTGGTAGATCCAATCGTTTGCGTCGAAGCCAGCGTCTAAAGTTCGTTGTTCAAGCCCTTTCATCCAGTCTATGACATCTTGCGCGTGCGGGAACTTATCACGCAGGCCGCTTGGTGTAGTGCTCACTAGGGTCCGCATCAAGTTTGTCCACGCCCGCCAAGCCCGACGGGGTTGTTGGGTATATTGACCATCGTTCCAATCCGCATCCGCCATCAAGATCTTACGGCTCGTCTCGTTCACCGCTACTGACCAGGCCGGTGTCCGCGCGAGCGGCACCAGCGCGATTAGCGCTTGCATATAAGCAGCGTGACTTATCCCCCACTCAAGTGCCTGCATACCACCCATGGAGGCACCGGCAATGGCAAGCACACGTTTGAAGCCAAACTTTCTAGTAAGCAACCGTTTCTGCGAGTTGACCATGTCCCGAATGGTAAAGCGCGGAAAGCGCATGCCGGACTGGGTTTCGCTGTTGCTGGGCGAGCTACTTCGCCCGTTCCCCAGTGCGTCGATACCGATTGTGCAATAGGTTTGCGGGTCGAACGCCTTTCCTGTCCCAATGAGAAAGTCTAATCGGTGCGCGTTACCAGCAATCGAAGACGTAACAACGATTACATTCGTTCCATCCTGACTCGGAGTACCGTGCATCACGTAGGAAAGGAAACAGTTTTCTATGATGGCGCCGGAGACGAGCTCAAAATCACCGAGTTCAAAGCGTTGCTGCGGAACTGTGCTTGGGTCATAGGCCATCGATAAGGCTCAAAGCTGGGTCATCGTTCTGATAGTTTTGCCGTGCTTGAGGGCGGCGAATCCGTCATTGATTTCATGCAAGGAGATTCTCGACCTGACCAAATCATCGAGGTTCGGAAGGCGATGACGATTGAGTTATGATGCTAACTGCCTACTACTCCCCGGCTCAGCCATAGCGCGCAAGCGCGCGATACGCTCCTCGGTAGGCGGATGGGTGGAGAACAGTTTGGCGAGACCACCGAAGGCAGAGAGTGGATTGACCTGCGCGAGCGGTGCGACGGATGGCGACACGTTCATAGGAATAAGACGTGCACCTTTCTGAAGCTTCTCCAGCGCACTCGCCAGTGCTAACGGCTTACCGGAGATCTCGGCGCCCACTGCATCGGCTTTGTATTCCCGCTGCCGGCTAATGGCAAACTGGATGATCATGGCCGCAAATGGTGCAAGCATCGCAGCTAGCGGACCAAGCGGGGAGCGACGTCTACCACCTGCATACATGCCAAAGCGTGCGAGGTTGCCAATGGCTCCTGCCATGGTCGCAGAAATCGTTTGCAACAACATATCGCGATTCTTGATGTGTCCGAGTTCATGGGCGAGCACGCCCTCAAGCTCATCCTGATTGACAAGGTCCAATAACCCTTGTGTTACACAGACTACCGCATGCGCTGGGTTGCGGCCGGTGGCAAATGCATTGGGTTGCTGGTGGGGCGCGATAGCGACCGTGGGCATGGGCAGACCGGCGCGCTGACGTAACCTGTCGACGGTTGCATAGAGTTCGGATGCTGCCGTGGGTTTAACTACTTGGGCGCGATACGAACGCAATACCATTTTTGATGAGTTGAAATACATAATGAAGTTCATGGCGCCGGCGATAAGCAATGCAAGCACGGCGCCGTTTTGACCGCCAATTGAGTTCCCAACCAAACCGAATAGGGCGGTCATAGCTGCGAGTAAGGTGAAAACTTTCGTGTTGTTCATTACATGTTCCGAATGGCGATCTATCGTTGTGTATGTCTGGACTTGGCGCGACCTGTCGTCGCGTCACAAGTGGCGCAGTGGGCCGTGGGAGTGACCAAGGAACCACGCCGTTGTAGTGATACAACAGCGTAGGCAAACAAGTTTATTTAGTGATGGCCATCGGTTCTGCTCCTGTCTTAATCGTTTTATTACTTGTTGTTGGCTCGTAGACGGTGTGATGCGGTCGTGGACAAGCACTATCCACCGTTTGTCGGATTCGGTCAACGAATCAAACCATGGATAGTCCACTGCCATGTCTAACGGCGACAGCGGTGTCCCCAGCAGACCTCGGGCGTTGGGCTTTTAGGGATGACGCGGAAGCGGTGCTTCGGTCAATGCGCGCCGCCGTGCATGGAGTTCCTGGCCCGAGCTCGGTCAGGACGCCGGTCTCGGTTTCGCCCTCGGGTCGTGTACGAGGTTGCCATATATCATTGCCCCCGGCGTGATGCGAAGCGCCCCATAGTGCACATCGCCATGGATCCGCGCCTGGGATTCGAGCTCTATCCGTGTCGAACAATACGCCTGGCCCCGGATCTTGCCATTGCTGACCAGATGAGGAACCGTGATATTACCGCGTACCTCGGCATGTTCGCCGAGAATCAGAATGCTGTTATCACTATCTTTAGCCGTGATATTGCCTTTCACTTTACCGTCGATCCGAAGTCCATCCGAACAGGCAATGTATGGATTCATGACGCATCGTAAAACAGGTCGGTCAGGGACGATACGATGCCGTCAGACGTACACCTGAAAAAGAGCGAAACGCCCGTAAACCAATGTGCCAGGTACCCATGTTTGGATTATTGAACGTACACGTTTCGCTGTTGCCATTACGGTAAGGACGGCAATCGAAGGTGAATATTGACGGCTGTGAGCCGAAACGGACATATAGATCGGCGTCCCCACTGCCGCCCGATATAGTGAAGGTAAGTACCGACATGCCGGCGGGTACTGTTAACGTGTAACGCTGCCATTGTCCGGAACTTGCCGAGATATTGTTGACGGCAAAGGAAGCACCGCCACCGCCATTACTTGGTTCCGTAAAGCTGCCAACAAGCGATACACCCGCGAACGACCGGAATCCCTTTAGCATTACATGGTAGATCCCAGCCTGCACATTGGAGATCGTGCAAGTCTCGTTGTTGCCGTTTCGGTATGGGCGACAGTCGAATGTACGGATCGTGGGCGCTGTACCAAAGCGCACGTACAAATCGGCGTCACCCGACCCACCGTTGATGCGAAACACGAGATTACTGGCCCCGGCTGGAACCTCCAACGTAAAGCGAATCTCTGCGCCTTGGCTTTCGTTGAGGTCCGTTTTAGCAACGCCGTTCTCTAGAACGGAATCATCGGCATTGCCACCACCGACCAATGCGGCAATAGCAGCAGCGGCGTCTGCGATGCCACTGCCGCAACCACTGCACGCGGCCGGAAAGCTACTCGCCGTGTTCTTGAGGGTGTTTTCGAGTTCGTCAGGCGTGATATCGGGTTTGGCTTGATACAGCAGCGCACTTAGGCCGGCGACATGTGGCGCCGCCATGCTAGTGCCCTGATAGAAGCCGTACACGTCGCCTTGTGGTGTAGTGTTGCCAGAATCGAGCGTCGACAGCACGCCATTAGCGACGCTGCCCTGGAGGGCGCCGCCTGGGGCAGCCACATCGACAACGTTACCGAAATTCGAATAAAACGCTTTACCACCGCTGCGATCCGTTGCTGCCACGGTGATTACGCCATTGCAGTTGGCAGGGGTCGCGTTTGATGCATCCGTATTGCTGTTGCCGGCGGCCACCACCACGGTCACGCCGTTTTGGCGCGCAATATTGATCGCAGTCTGTGTGGTAGCGCCACACGACCCACCGCCGCCCAGGCTCATGTTGATCACTTTTGCTGGATTGGCATTTGCCGGCACACCACTAACGGTTCCACCAGATGCCCACACAATGCCGTCTGCGATATCGGAGGTGAAACCACCGCATTTTCCGAGTACCCGCACGGGTGACACTTTTGCACCGAAGGCAACACCGGCTACCCCGAGGCCGTTGTTAGTAACGGCAGCGATCGTGCCGGCAACATGTGTCCCATGCCAAGAGCTACCATTAAAGCCTGGTGGTTGCCCACCACCGCATTCACCGGCGGCAGTCCAATCGCCCGGATCTTGTGGGTTCGAATCGCGGCCGTCGCCATCGTTGCCGATAAAGGCATCGGAGATCATGTCGTAGCCACTGACAATATTTGGGTTTAAGTCGCTATGAGGTCGATAGCCCGTATCGAGTACCGCTACCACCACCCCTTGACCGTTGTGGCTGTCCCAGGCGTCAGGTAGGTTGAGGCCGCCCGTAGGTTCAAAATAATGCCATTGCTCGTTGTAACGGGCATCGTTAGGGGTAAATAGCGGATACATCAGGCGATCGGGTTCGGCAAATTCGATCGTAGGGTCTGATGCCAGTTCATTCGCGATTCGGGAGGCCTCGTCGTAGGACTTCCAGGCATCGAGCTCTACAACTTCCGCGCCGGTGGCGAGCGTGCGCCGATACTGAATTCGCATGCCTAAACGTGCACTCATAGTGGACACGCGTGCACGCAACGCATCGAGTGTGAGTGGCTGGCCGGTCGTGGCACCAGACGGGCTGATGGCGGCCACGGGCTTGAACTTAACGATGATACGGTTGGTTCTATCAGTATCGGCAGCAAAGCCCAAGGGCATCAGAAAGAGATTGATGAAAACGGCCAGACTGATGCCGGCGAGCATGGGGTAGTTGCAAGGGTTAGGACGTGTCATCCGCTCACTTCCTTGTGTAGTGGTGATGGCGATAGCTTGCCGGTATTTGAACCAACCTCATAGCCGCATACCGACCGATGGCGATATGTCTCGGATGGGCGGACCCACGCCGCTAGTCGTGCCGCGCCCAGCGCCGCATGCGGCAGCGCCAATACGAGCTCTAAGTATCTGATCTAATGTCCAGTTGTCCGCCACTGATCACAGGCAGGGATAGCCGTTAGCGGCAACAGTTATGTCTTATACTTAACAAGTGCGGGACGAGGGTCAGCGAGACAAACTCGTAGCGCCGTGAAAGTACAACATATCAGCTGGGCCCTGGGAGAACCACGCGTAATCTGGCAAAAAGGGTGAGGGGTGTGGGTAAACCTGTTTTTGCCAAGGCGTTGGAGACGGGGCATACTTCCGCGACGCGCGGCAGCGACAGCAATGACCTCGTCAAGGGAAGATAGGCTCAAGCATACGGCATAGGCAGACCGTCGCCGATGAACCGCTTGGAAGATTGTGCCGCGCCCCCCGCGCACAGGGACATATTGACGATCGTGCTGAAAGTAAGCTTGCAACATCAAATAGGAAACGGCTTCCCAAAATCTGTGGGCAGCCTACTTGCATGCGTGGCGTTGTCCAGTTGTGTGTCGCTTGGCGTGCCGCAACCAGAGGTGACGCCGGAAGCTGAACCCAAACCGGCGCAGAAGGCAAAGCCCGAGCACATACCAAAGGCAAAACCCAAACCGGCGCAAATTGCCAAGCCGAAAACGACAAAGCCATCAATGCCTGACAGTCAGGCGAAACCTCAGCCAATCCCTGCGCCAGAGTCCCCGCTCAAACCCACCGGCACGCAGGCGCTGTCGCGTGTGGCCATTTTGGTAAGCGATGATAGTCCTGCCTATACGCGCGTGGCCGACGAGCTGGCATCGCGCCTTCAACAACGTGCCAAGGTCTACAGTCTTAACGGTGAGCTTAATGGCAGCGATGAGATTGTGGATCAACTCCAGCGATCTGATCGACAACAGGTCGTTGCCATCGGCCTGCCGGCAGCCAGGGTGGCGCGTAGACTGTCAGACAAGCAAGTAATCTTCTGCCAGGTGTTTAACTTTCAGGATTATGAGCTTATTACCCCGTGGATGAAGGGTGTCAGTATGGTACCGCAGCTATCGGATCTCTTCAGGGTTTGGAAAGCACTAGACCCAAGCCTTCAGCAAGTCGGCGCCATTACCGGCCATAACCAAGAGCATACGATCAACCAGGCGCGCCGGGCGGCTGAGTTGCATGGGATAACAGTAGTCCATCGAGTCGTCGGCTCCGATAAGGAAGCGTTGTACGTATTCAAGAACCTTGCTCCCGAGATACAAGGGTTGTGGTTGTTGCCGGACAATCGCGTACTAAGCCGGCAAGTGATCCGACAGATAATGTCCTACGGGGTCAGGCAGGGTAAACAGGTTTCGGTTTTCCACCCGCAGCTGCTCGAGGTGGGTGGGCTTATAAGCGTCAAGAGTCGTGATTCTGACATTGCGACGCAGGTCTTGGCTCGACTAAACCAGTCGCACGGAAAAGAGAATATCCCGGGACCAGACGTGACACCACTGAGCAAGACGCAACTCCTCATCAATGCTGCTATGGCAAAACGCCTGGGTCTGGTCATACCGCAAGAGTATCGAAAACTCGTCTATGACCGGTGAGTCACCAGCAATGGCCCATGGATGGAACAAGTACTGGAGTAGGCTAACAAGAGTTTTCCAAGTGTTTGCGCCGCGACGTCGATTCAGGGAGCGATGTGAGACCTTGGCGTCGCGGGCCCGTGCACTTGTGGCACGGTTGCGACAACTGTTTAGCAGGCGTAGACGCAGCCTTGTCGGCCACATTCAGCTTCTGCAGCTTGGTATCGGGATCGTCGTTTATTTATTGGCAGTCACAGGTGTGTGGTGGACGGCAAACCGGCTGAGCGAGGATTACTTCTACAGGCAGGCGACGGGGTGGCTCACTAAACTAGATGAGCTAGGCACCCCACTGTACATCTCTAATGACAAAAAAGAATTTGCGAGGATCGAAAAGTACGTCAGTGAATTCCCTGAGGTTGCCTTGGTGCGTTATTACGATGCCCTTGACAGCCAAGTTTTCGCCGAATACAACACCAGGCCCGTGGATGAACAGATCCCTTCGCTGACCGAGATACAGCTGAGCGCTCTTCGAACTCCCGAGAATGCCTATTTGTTCGACCGACCTACCGTTCGCGGATCATTCATCCGTGCAAGTGCGCCCGTTTGGATCCGATCTATTCAGTCCGACGGTTTGCTTGGATTTGATCTGGATACGGCCAAGGACGAGAAGCTTGAGCTTGTTGGCTTTCTCGAAATCGGCTTAGACTTCACACGCTATCAGGGAGAACTAGTCAAGAATATTGTTCTTGGTAGCACAATCATCGCCCTGCTCTTGTTCGTGTCGATCGCCGGAGGAAGACAGATCCTCAAGCGGGCCTTAAGGCCATTGTCGAATCTGGAAAAGCCGCTTGCCAAACTGGCCAGCGGTGAGATTAACGTCAGTGTCGAGAGCTCAGGGCATAAGGAAATCGTGGCTATCAGTGATGCTCTCAATGCAACAGTTTCTGCGCTGAAACAGCGAGACGAAACCCTCCGACATCTGGCTGACCATGATCAGCTCACTGGACTGTTTAACCGCTATCGTTTTACGCAGATGCTCGAGCAAGAGGCGGAGCGTATAGCACGCGAGGGCGACAATAGTGCACTGCTTTTTGTCGATCTCGATCAGTTTAAACTTGTTAACGATACATTGGGGCATGCTGCCGGCGACCGTTTACTGGTACAAGTGGCAGATAAGCTCAAGGCCTGCGTGCGAGGGAAGGACGTTCTATGCCGGTTCGGGGGGGACGAGTTCACGATTCTTGCGCGGCATGTGACAACCGAAAGTGCAGCGGATCTAGCCGGATCGATTATAAGAGTTATGCGGGACATGCACTTTGTAGAAGCGAGGCAGATCTTCAACATCTTCTGCAGCATTGGCATCACGATGATCGAGTCCGATCGATTCACGCCGGACGAACTGCTTACACAGGCAGATATGGCTTGCTATAGCGCCAAGTCGCAGGGCCGCAACTGCTATAGCTTGTTTGCGCCGGGTGCCGACGATATGCAGGAGATCCTGGAGTATGCCGGATGGTCGCAGAAGATCAAACAGGCGGTTACGAATGATCGCTTTATCCTTAATTATCAGCCCATCGTCAAGCTGGCCAACGGCCAGCCCGAGCTTTATGAGGTGCTGTTGCGCATGCCAGATAACGGCGCGGTTGTGTCGCCGCCGTCGTTCTTGCCGGTAGCCGAGCGCTTCGGATTGATGCTGGACATCGACCACTGGGTAATCCGAAACGCGATAAAGTCTCTCGCGGACTTCCATAACATGGGGACGAATACCAAGTTCTGCATTAATCTTTCCGGCCATATTTTTGAAGACCCCAACTTGGTTCATTCTATTCGGGACAGTCTCGAGAAGTATGGGCTACCGGCATCCACGGTGGTGTTTGAAATTACGGAACAGGTAGCGATTCGCTATTTGGATAGTGCCAACCGAAGCATGTGCGAGTTGATGGACATGGGGTGCCGATTTGCGCTCGACGATTTCGGTACGGGTTTCAGTTCGCTTACCTATATTAAACGTTTACCCGTGGACTACATCAAAATAGATGGAAGCTTCATTGAGAATGTGTCAGAAGACTCTATTGACCAGGCCATGGTGAAATCGATCGTCGCGATCGCGCAGACGACCGGAAAGAAAACCATTGCTGAGTACGTTCAGGACGCAAAAAGCCTGAAAATGGTGAGAAAGTTAGGCGCTGACTATGTCCAGGGCTACTATATCGGCGAGCCGGCGGCGACGCTCGCCTTACCTGGGTCCTCAAGGCGTTCTAAGAAATAACTTAATTGCATCTTACCCACCATCCATCGATTCGATTAGCTTGCATCGCTGTTTGAAAAGCGATACGAAACGATCAATGCTTTCGGGCTACGGGGTAGGAGAAGAACCATTGGTGCGGCCCGCAAAGTTGCTTGCATGGGTGGAGGTAGATCGATTTCTGTAGATGGGGTGTTTGGGCTCGCCCAAGAATCTTAGGTGCGTCAGCTCCAGCGATCTGTGGCTGGGACTGAAGTTCAGAATACGAGTGCCGAGCTAACGGCGACGCTCGCACGAGGGCGTCGATTGATGCGGTATGCTAGGCACGGTACGTTTCACCGTGAGCCGTTCGAAACTTGGGTTTGCCAACACGCTAACGCACAAATTGGTGGTTTCTGTGGCCGCCAAGGCACTATTCGCACCAAGCCCGAGCGAAATGAGGATAACGGCAGATATAGTTGTTCTCGCATAAAACTACTCCTGCGAGACGCCGTATTCCATAAGTCCCGCGGTTATGAAACTGCTTTGCCGCGTCTAGCTACTGGCTTAAGCCTAGTTACGACATCTTCATCGAATTGCTGGACCAGGTTGCCGTGGATGGCTGCACCAGACTCGATGCCTAGCATCCTGTAGTGTACATCGCCATGGATCTCGGCTTGAGATTCGAGTTCTACCCGCGCCGAGCAGTGCACATGGCCGCGGATCTTGCCGTTGCTAACGACGTGAGGGACCGTGACGTTGCCACGAATCTCGGCCTGTTCGCCGAGGATTAGAACACTATTTGTATCATCCTCAGCTGTAATGTTGCCTTTTACCTTGCCGTCGATCCTGAGCCCGCCCGAAAAGACGATATTGCCCTTGAGATCGGCAGTTACACCGATCAGCGTATCGATCGTGCTACAGGGCTTTTCCTTTGACTTGGCTAACGCGCCTACCATAGAACACCTCGCTGCCCATCTTTAGTTACCTCACTCCCGAGGTGCTCGCCGTTATGCAAAATGGCGGGAAATCCTAAGTCCACACTCGGCCGTGCAAAAGTTGGGCCAGGGGCCCGGATAATCGCTGTTTCCCGGGGTTTTTCCTTTGTTTCTAGAGCGAGTTCGACGGCTAGCTGGCATCTAGGCTACCCCTGCCTGTGACCGCAGGCGATGGCATGCTTGTTGCAACAACCTGGCGACGGCTGCAGATAGGGGTCACCGTGTGCTTGGTAGCGGGCGTCTTAATGACCCACGCGAGCATAACTTTGATCGTCTGTAGCGAAAACTGTCGGGAACCCGGGCGCGACCGGTGTCCCACAATTAGGAGCGCATTGGCCTATGGACTCTGCTCAGCGATTTTCGCTCACCAAATATGCAAATTACGGCATCGTTGCCGTAACAATTGCGGTCATACTGGCGGTTGCCATCTGTCTTTGGATTATCCATACCCAGCACCGTACACGTGATGTCGCGATAACCGAATTACTTGCGTTCAAGAATGCACAAATCCTAAGCCAACAGCTTGCCGTAAATCGACAATCGCTCGATGAGGGTGCGTTGCAGGCCACCTTAGAAGCACTTTTTGAAACCGATGGCTACGTTGTCATAAGGGACGCCGCGGATCGTATAGTGGTCCAGACCGGGGACACTGACAGCAGTAAGGATCTGGTTCGAGCCGAGGTCAGTGTGACGGGCACCGACTGGCGACTGGAAGTTGGCCGGCCCGCGTCTGGCGACGTGTTGGCCTACTTTTTTGAGGGCACACCGATTTGGATGGTGTTGTTTGTAGCGATCGCGTTTGTGGCACTCAGCTTTCGTGCGCTTGCAACTGTCGCCACTGAACTCAAGTATGTAGGTAGGTTTCTGCGGCAAATCGATTCTGGACCCTTCTCGGTAGATCCCCCGCCATGCGAGATCGAAGAAACGGCGCAATTGCTACCCACAATTCAACGAATTGCTTTAGACCTGCAGAAGAAGGAACAGACAATCGAAAAATTGAGCTTTACCGACAATGTCACCAAATTGCCAAACCGACTTTATTTCTTCGAACGGTTCCGCCATGCCTTCGAGCTTGCTAAGCGTGGTAACGAGATCTGTATTCTAATGTTGGAGGTCAACGAATTCCAAAAAACCGATGAGATATTAGGTCACGAATGTGCGGATGCAATCCTGCGACTGTTGGCCGATACGCTTCAACATCACACACGTAAGAGCGATTTCGCGGCACGCCTAGGTCCGTCCAGTTTTGCTGCTATTTTTTACAATGCCCGGGTGGAATTTATGCCGACCAGGCTTAAGGAATTGCAGCAGAATTTTTCTACGCGACAGAAGGACAGCATCGCCACCGGCGGAGAGGTCCATTGCACCTTAAGCTGCGTGATGACCTACGTCGACACGGGACGTGACGGTAGGGCCGAAGACACGTTTTCTCGTGCGGAGAACGCGCTGCGCAGCGTGAAAAAGCTTGGCGGAAACCAACTCGCGGTGATTGAGTCTAGTGATAAGGACGACGAGCCACCGGCAGTAACCGCCAGCGGGTAAAAACCTAAATAGTTCAAGCGCTCAGGCCAGTGCCCTGATCTGGCCCTAGAATTTAGTCAGAAATGGACTATATGTAGTTTACTACTTTTTCAAACTCCCTATTGCCATGGAACCATTGCAGCAACAAAGACTCGACCAAGCCATCAGCCACAGACGTATGGTCAGCGAACTGATCGGTACAAGCGCGCGCTTTTTGGCCGATTATAGGCTGGCAAACTACGTTAAGCCGGACCAAATCGATGAGGTCAATCTTAACGGCATGCCCTGCAAAGCGCCAGCCGCTACTTTCTTTAAGGATAAGGCCGAGCTGCTATTGGCGATCGAAGGTGATGACTATGATCAACCTATCGATGTTGCACTTTTCGATACGTTTATTGTCATCGAGGTGGCACCACGAACACTGATCACACGCTACTTGGTTCTCATCCCGAATTTCGAGAATAAAAGCGGCTCATATGTCGTCGGGACAACCATGGGCCCACTGGCAAGTGCATCTGTGATCGATACGGTTAGCGCAATTCAGCAGTCAAAGGGCGAAGCAGACCTGCTGGCAGAGGCAGCTGACTTACTCGCCTCACTAGATTAATCGCGTCCTTCCAAACTCGACGCTCTCCTGCGTGATCCACGGTTCTTGCGAGAGGTATTATGCCTCGCCTCTTGTAGCACAAACGCTTTGAATGCCTGGGCCACGGCTGAAAGACGCTTATGTCTATGGTGCACGACATACCAACGCCGCATGATTGGGAACGACTCGACTTTCAGGATCGTGAGTCGACCGACCTCGCGCTCGAGTTCGACCGTGTGAGCTGAAACTACGCCCAAGCCTAGACCTGCCTCTACACTTTGTTTGATGGCTTCGTTGCTCGTCATTTCGGCGCTGCTTGATGGGCGCAGCCCCTTGGCGGAAAAGAAGCGTTCCATCGCAATACGGGTACCGGAACCCTGTTCTCTCATGAGGAACGTCTCGCCCTTTAACTGCGTGAGCCGTACCAAGCGCTTCCGTGCCAGGGGGTGGTGTGGGGGTGCGATGACCACCAGGGGGTTATCCATAAAGGGTTCTGCAACAACTTCAAGCCCGTCTGGTGGTTTTCCCATCAGCACGATGTCCGTGTCGTTGTTTTCTAGCTGGCGCAGAATCGCCTGTCGGTTGGTGACGTCCAGACTGACCCGCACACCCTGGTGACGTCGGCAGAATGCCGACAATAGACGGGTCGCGAAGTAGTTAACGGTGGTTGCCACCGAGATTCGCAAATGGCCGCCCGCTATACCCTTCAATTCCTCCATCACCTGACCGACTTCCCGCAGCTGGTCCATAATCACACGACTGTAGTGATGCATCGCGTGACCAGCGTCCGTGAGGTAGATCTTCTTGCCAATCTGTTCGAACAGTGGCAGCCCGATGGCGCGCTCCATCTGCTTGACTTGCATCGAGACGGCCGGCTGGGTGAGATATAGTTCTTCGGCCGCCCGGGTGACGCTCGAACGGCGAGCCACGGCCTCAAATACTTTCAGTTGTCGAAGCGTGACGTGCAATTTGGGTCAGCCGGGTGAAATCTGGATACATAAATAATTACTTATGAAAGTAATCATAATTATTTACTAGTCTTTATGTCAAGGTGGGATTACGATGCGTATCGAGACCGGGCCAGCACGCCGCTGGTTTGTCTGGTTCGAGCCGCCGTCAAAGCACATCTATTTGTGAAGGAGACCACGTATGTCAGTCAAGACCTATCAGGCCGGTGTGAAAGCGTATCGCGAGACCTATTGGGATCCTGATTACTCACCGCAGGATACAGACATTCTTGCCTGTTTTAAGGTCACCCCGCAGGCCGGTGTGCCGCGGGAGGAGGCGGCGGCGGCGGTGGCAGCAGAGTCTTCGACCGGTACCTGGACGACGGTCTGGATGGACCTGTTGACCGATCTCGAGTACTACAAGGGACGCGCTTATCGCATTGAGGATGTACCTGGTGACGACACCTGCTTCTACGCGTTCATTGCCTATCCTATCGATTTATTTGAAGAGGGCTCGGTGGTTAACGTGCTTACCTCGCTTGTTGGCAATGTTTTTGGCTTCAAGGCGCTCCGCGGCCTGCGGTTGGAAGACGTGCGGTTTCCGCATTCTTACGTCATCACCTGCGGCGGACCACCAAACGGTATCCAGGTGGAACGCGACAGACTAAATAAGTACGGTCGCGGCCTACTCGGCTGCACCATCAAGCCCAAGCTTGGATTATCAGCCAAGAACTACGGGCGTGGGGTCTACGAGTGCCTGCGCGGTGGTTTGGACTTTACGAAAGATGATGAGAACGTTAACTCGCAACCGTTCATGCGCTGGCAGCATCGTTTTGAGTTTGTGGCCGAGGCAGTGAAAAAGGCAGAGGCTGAGACGGGAGAGCGCAAGGGGCATTATCTGAATTGCACAGCGCCTACACCGGAGGACATGTATAGACGCGCCGAGTTTGCAAAGGAACTCGGCATGCCAATTATCATGCACGACTTCTTGACTGGTGGGTTTTGTGCCAACACCGGTCTTGCCAATTGGTGCCGAGAGCATGGAATGTTATTGCACATCCATCGCGCCATGCACGCTGTCATCGATCGACACCCCCAGCATGGGATCCATTTTCGAGTCCTCAGCAAATGCCTGCGGCTTTCAGGTGGGGACCACCTGCATTCCGGTACGGTCGTCGGCAAGCTCGAGGGTGATCGTACGGCCACGCTAGGCTGGATAGATCTAATGCGCAAGAGATATGTTAAGGAAGATCGTGCACGAGGGCTTTTTTTCGATCAGGACTGGGGCTTCATGCCCGGTATGTTTCCGGTGGCCTCGGGTGGTATTCATGTATGGCACATGCCGGCGTTAGTTTCTATCTTCGGTGACGATGCGGTATTCCAGTTCGGTGGCGGCACCCTTGGGCATCCGTGGGGTAATGCAGCTGGCGCCAGCGCTAACCGGGTGGCCTTAGAGGCATGCGTTGAAGCGCGCAATCAAGGTCGCGGAATCGAACGCGAAGGTAAGGACATATTGACTGCGGCCGCCAAAAGCAGTCCCGAGCTCAAGGCTGCGATGGAAACTTGGAAGGAAATAAAGTTCGAGTTTGAGACAGTAGACAAGCTAGATGTAGCGTGACACTTGGCATGCGAGTTTCTTAACCTAAAACAACGCTGAGGTATGCATAGATGAGCGAGGTCCAAGACTACAAATCGAGCATGAGCGATCCGACGAGTCGTAAGTTCGAGACTTTTTCCTATCTGCCGGCCATGGATAAGGCCCGAATCGAAATGCAAGTAGCCCACATTGTGCACAAGGGATGGAATCCGGCCATCGAACATACTGAACCGGAAAACACCCTCGGACACTACTGGTATATGTGGAAGCTCCCCATGTTTGGGGAGACCGATATAGATTCGATTTTGGGCGAAGCGGAGGCATGCCACAAAGCTTATCCGAATCACCATGTTCGCTTGGTCGGCTATGACAACCACGCCCAGTCGCAGGGTACGGCGATGGTTGTTTATCGCGGGACAGTTGAGGCCTAACGAGATCCGCTGGACAACTCTACGAGAATGTGTTGCTAGACATCGGTTGTCGTTTACTCACGTTGATGTGGCGGTAGCTTGGGGAGGGAACACTAGGTGTCGAAGAAACATCCAGTAATTGCGGTGACGGGCTCATCGGGTGCAGGCACCACTACAGTTAAGGTTGCTTTCGAACACATCTTTTTCAGAAAGCAGGTTACGCCCTGCATCATCGAGGGTGACAGTTTTCACCGCTATGGCCGGCAAGAGATGCGGGATCGGGTTGCGAAGGCGCTCGCCGAAGGCGAGCATTTGAGCCATTTTGGACCCGAAGCCAATCACTTTGACAAGTTAGAAGAACTCTTTCGTCAATATGGTAGGACAGGGACAGGCCAGAGGAGATATTACTTACACAACGAGGATGAAGCCAAGCGCTACGGTCAGGAATCGGGCACGTTCACGCCTTGGGAGGAGATCCCACAGGGCACGGATCTTCTTTTTTACGAAGGGCTGCACGGTGCATTGGTTAACGATAATGTGAACATCGCCCAGCAGGTGGATCTCCTCATCGGTGTTGTTCCTATTGTTAACCTCGAATGGATCCAAAAGATACACCGAGATACAGCAGAGCGTGGCTATCAGCAGGAAGATGTGACAGAGAACATTCTACGTCGGATGTACGACTACGTGCACTATGTAACGCCGCAGTTCTCCTTGACAGATATCAACTTCCAGCGCGTTCCCACCGTCGATACCTCTAACCCATTTATCGCTCGTGATATTCCCGCACCCGATGAGAGTTTCGCGGTGATTCGTTTCCGCGATGCAGACAAATTCAATGTCGATTTTCCCTATCTGCTGGCTATGCTGCAAAATTCATTCATGTCGCGGCGAAACTCGATTGTTGTGCCGGGCGGGAAGATGGGTCTAGCGATGGAGCTCATCTTCGATCCCATTATCGATCGCCTTATGGAATAGCGGTCAGGTGCCTCTCAGTCGTCCGTATTCCAGGTTGCAAGCACTGTTTCCAGCTCGGTAAGCGATTCGATCTGTGCATGCGGTTGACATTCGTGATTCCAAGTCTCCTTTTTCCGGTTTATCCAAATTGTCCTAAAACCTGCCGTGTTAGCACCGAAGATGTCTGTCTCCGCTTCATCACCAACATGGAGCATCTGTTCCGGTGTGTTTCCTGTTAAGCGGCAGGCTTCCATGAACATTGCCGGTTCGGGTTTCGCGCTGCCGACATCAGCCGCGGTAAGCGCATGATCGAATATGTCACCTAGCCCTACTCGTACAACATCTGCATTGCCGTTGGTTAGCGAGCACAGCATGTATTGGTTTCGTAGACGTTTCAAAACCGGTAGTACATCATCAAAAAGTTCTACCTGGTTGCGATACACTATAAACACTTCAAATGCCTCTTCAGCCACGGTCGGGTCGATACTGACTCTTTCTGCTGCGATTCTGATTGACGACTTCCTCAATTCGGTGACATCGTGGCGTAGTGTCGGATCCCATTCTAGCAATTCGGTTCGCAATTGCTGCATGTCATAGATAGAGAAGGCGCTCGAGATCGCGGGGTAATGCAGCGCGAACCACTCATGAAGCTTGCGATCGGCTTCAGCGATTACGGGCTCAAGCGCCCATAGGGTTCCATCCAGATCGAAAGTTATCGCTTTTATGAGTTTGCTTGCGTCTACCACCGATAGCACCATCACACTGTCAATCGTCTTTATTCTATCTTAGAATAAAATCCGTTTCGGAGTATGCTGTTTCAGCCAGTTAGAAGACGAGGCTACAAACTTATGCGTTACCCTAGACCGCTTATAGGGATGGTCTTGTGTTTAGGCGGATTTCTGTCGCTGGCACAAGGGAATGAGGTTGACCAAATCCAGGGAGATTACGTCACAATTGGTTCGGAAACTGGTGATGAGGATTTGTTTCCCAACAGAAATCTGTCGCCGGCGGATGTGATACGTATCCAAATCCGAGCATTGGGGCGGAACGATATACCGCATAAGAACGCCGGCATAGAAATCGCCTTTCGATTTGCTTCCCCTCGAAACAAACTTATCACTGGGCCATTGCCCCGATTTATCCAGTTGGTGAGTAACCCAGTCTATCGCCCTATGCTTAATCATCGGCAAGCCGAGTACGGCCCACTCCAGATAGAGGGCGTCAATGCCACGCGGCCGGTGTTCCTAACCGCCAGCGATGGTCAACGCGTCGGCTACTTGTTCACGCTCTCCCGGCAAGACGGTGGGGCTTGCGATGCCTGCTGGATGACTGATGGCGTGATTCGTTTCGAAGTACATGGCGATCAAGATCGATTACTGACGATCTAATCTTCGCGCCCTGCCATGATCTTTCAAGAATTGAACGGCACGCAATGCAAGACCTATCTTGCGGGCTGCGAAAACACGCATAAGGCTGTATTGGTTGACCCGGTTAGAGAGCGCATAGATCGCTACTTGGCAGTGCTTGCCTATCATGGACTAAAACTGGATGCGATCGTAGATACCCACACACACGCAGATCATGCTACCGCTAGCTTCGAGTTTCAACGCCTGCTCGGGGTTAGGCTAATCATGCATCGACGGGCACCAGTACCACGCGTTGACGAGTATGTTGATGATGGCGATTCGATTTGTGTCGGCGATGTGAAGTTGGACGTTCTGTATACGCCTGGACACACGCCGGATAGTATCAGCCTCTATGTGAGCGATCGTGTGTTGACGGGCGATGTGATGTTGATTCGTGGGACTGGGCGCGCGGATTTCGCGGGCGGTGATGCCGGTATACAGTACGACTCGATAACCGGTAAATTGTTCGAATTGCCGGACGACACTTTAGTCTTCCCGGGACACGACTATCGCGGTAACACACAATCGACGATCGGCGAGGAGAAACAACACAATCCGCGAATCGCCGGTCGCAGCCGTAAGCAGTATATAGAGCTCATGAACAGCATTGAGTTTCCGCTCCCAAGCAAGATCCAGGAGGTGTTGCAGCCCAATCAGACCGCAATCGATGATGATCGTACCGCATTTCCTGATCTGGCGGAGCTAAGCCAAGTTCGACAGCTTTCCCCGGGAGAGGTCTACGCGCGTTTGAAAACTGATCCGGCACCATTGTTGTTGGATGTGCGTGAACCGGACGAATACACCGGCGAGCTGGGTCATATTCCGCGTAGTCAACTGATTCCGTTGAAGGAACTATCTCAGCGGGTTGGCGAACTAAACGCTTACAGAGACACGCCTATTATTGTGGTCTGTCGAGCTGGGGTACGCAGTACGACGGCCGCCGCTATGCTTACCGGGTTGGGTTTTTCGCAGGTGTCGAATCTGAAGGGGGGTATGCTGGACTGGAACGACGAAGAGTTCGCAGTCGAGCGCTGACGACTTGTATAGATAGGGGTCCTTATACGGGGCCCAACAAACCACCCATCCATTATCCCGGACATCCCGGCCGCTAGCGGGTTTACAATCAGGCTCAAAACCAACTACGGTATTCCTCAGGAGAGGTAGTCGTAAATAGTGCAGATCGGAGCGCGTTTATGTGGAGATCATCCGTCGTCGCTTGTGCCGTACTTTGCCTAGGATGTGCGCCGGCGGCAGAGACCCAAAACCTGGTCGCCGAGCCAACCCCTGAAAGCGCCACCTCAATGCCCATGAACGCAAGGCTCATTATAAAGTTCAAGGACAGTGTGCAGAGGCCATCTGCCGCAGCCTTTGTCAGTAAACTCTCAGAGGATGCGGGTACCGCACTCGTGTACCTGCGGCCGATGTCTATTGGTGGGCATGTCTTTGAATGCCGCGATGTTTATAGTTCAGACGAGTTGGCCGAGGTTATTCAGCGCCTTACAAAAAGAAAGGATGTGGTCTACGTAGAGCCGGACAGGATATTGCAGCATCAGAAGACCAATTAGTCCGCTATGTCATCAGAGTTGCCAACAACAACCTATTTTTTTAGCCTAATTCTCCTGATGGCTATTTCGTTGTCGTCGCCGATCATACACGCAGGCGGCATTCAGCCAGTACCGCAGCAATCGTTGACTAGTCACACCGATCGGTTAATCGTCAAGCTGCGAGATCAAGGCGCCGGTGTGAACACGGCTATCGTAAGCCCCGGTCAGGCGCAGGTGCTCAGCGCTGCTACTGGTGTGAGCCTATCGCCGTTGCGCGTAGTGGCTACCGGCGCCCAGGTTCTAAAGCTACCTTACTCCATGAGTGTTGCCGATGCTGCCGCGATCGCGGAGAGCTTAAGCGATGATCCCAATGTGGAGTATGCTGAGCCCGATCGCATTATGCGCCCCTTGGCCCATCTTGTTGGCCCGCCAAATGATCCCTTGTTTCTTGATGCTCCTCATAGCCAGTGGCACTATCTGGATCCTGCCGCAGAGCCCGGTGGCATAAATTTGCTCGCCGCCTGGAATATTAACCCACCAGTAACGATGGGCGATGTGAACATCGTCATTGCCGTCATCGATTCGGGTGTCTTGTTGGGCCATGTAGATCTTACCGGCCGAACACTGGCTGGTTATGACTTTGTCTCTGACCCCGCGGTCGATGGTAATGATCCCGACATTGGGAATGTTCTCGGGCGCGATAACGATCCCACGGACCCCGGTGACTGGGTAACCGCAGCAGAAGCTACGAATCCGGGCCTCTTTTTTGGTTGCCCCACGACAAGCAGTTGGCACGGTACGCATATTGCCGGGACCGTCGGTGCCGCGACGAATAATGCGACCGGCGGGGCGGGTGTCAACTGGACGTCAATGATTCTTCCAGTCCGCGCGGTAGGCAAATGCGTTGGTTTCACATCGGACATCGTCGACGGGATGATGTGGGCGGCTGGGTTGGCTGACTCCGGGTCACCAGATAACCTGCCTAATGCAAATCCCGCGGATGTCTTAAACCTTAGTCTGGGTGGGATCGGCGCCTGTGGCCCCACTTTTCAGACGGCGATCGATCAGATCACGGCGGCAGGGACTGTCGTTGTGGTTGCGGGGGGCAACGATAATTTGGATGCAGCGGTTTCCCAACCGGGGAATTGCAACGGTGTGATCACGGTTGCGGCGATAAATCGTGCGGGTGGGAAGGCATCGTATAGTAATTTCGGTACAACGGTCGAAATCGCAGCTCCGGGTGGAGATGCGCCCGTAAACTCGGATGGTGTGCTCTCCACACACGACAGCGGCGCAACTATAGCCGCGAATGACGATTTTTTCGATCATCTGGCGGGCACAAGTATGGCAACCCCTCATGTCGCGGGAGTTATTTCACTTATGCTTTCTGCGAACGGTGCGCTCAACCCGACTCAGGTACTCCAGAAATTGCAGGCGACGGCACGTGCCTTTCCGATCACCTGTACGGGCTGTGGCGCCGGTATTGTCGACGCCGCACAGGCAGTGCAATCGGCGAGCAACGTCACCGCCCCCTCTGCCGACGCTGGTGCAAACCAGATGGCGGATCCAGGGGTGATGGTGACCTTGGATGGATCAGCGACTACTGCCAACGCGCCGGCGGCGATCGCAAGCTACAGTTGGAGCCAGACCGGCGGTCTTCCCAGTGTCACCCTGTCGGATCCCAGCATCGCGATGCCGACGTTCACCGCCCCTACTGCGGTTACTGGTACCGTCTTGACGTTCCAACTGACCGCTACAGACGATGGCGGCCTGACCGACACGGCTACGGTAACCGTTACCCTTAATAACGTTGCACCCACACTTTCTGTTCCGGTTTCTAGTCCGCTTTCCGCCGGTCTTGGGACCAGCCTGTCTTTCACCGTCACCGCTTCTGACGCCAATGGCACGGCGCCTGGTTTAAGCGCCACTGGTGTACCGCTAAACGCCACGTTTACACCAGCAACGGGCGTTTTTGATTGGCCCAATGTCGATCCAGTAGGCGTCTATACGGTGACCTTCACCGCGACCGATGCAGAGGATGCGGGCATTACTACCTCCGCGGCCGTAACCATATCATCCCAGTTGAAGGGCGGTGGAGGTGGAGGCGGTGGTGGCTGCTTCATCGCCACCGCCGCCTATGGCACCCCTATGGCAGATGAGATTCGCTACCTTCGTGCTTTCAGAGACGGTTATCTGTTACCCAACCGGATCGGACGTCGGTTCGTTGAACTCTACTATCGGCACAGTCCACCGATCGCGGACTACATTAGCCAACGCGAACAATTGCGCAGATTTGTTCGGGTCGCACTCATGCCCCTGGTAGCGTTAAGTAAATGGCTGGTCGGCGAGCGCGTTGTCGATAGTGCGCACCACGCCCCTCGCTAAGCGGTTGGGTCTGTTGGTCAATACGGGAGGTGATGGCCTCCCTTTTCTTTTGCGCCGTATGTACGATGGCTTTACGCATATTCGTTAACGAATGGGTAAGATGGGGCGATGGGTGAGGACGAAAACCAGCGGCTGTTTTTCGCCTTGTGGCCCGACGAGGGCACGCGCGAGCGTTTAGCCACGCTCGCGGTGGATGATATCATTGGCCGCCGGGTAAGCGGTGACAATCTTCATGTGACGCTAGCGTTTCTCGGCTCAGTGGATAAACAAGTGCGAGCATGCGCGGAGCATGTCGCCTCGCAAGTGAAGGCGCAGTCGTTCACGTTGCAGTTGGATGAAGTTGGTTATTGGCGAAAGCCGCGCATTCTATGGGTGGGGGCATCTCAACTGCCGTTGCCGCTGGTGCAGTTGCTAAGCAGTCTAGATGACGGTTTATCTACATGTGGTCTTAAACCAGAGCGACGCGAATATCGTGCACATGTTACCCTTGCCCGCAAGGTGCACAAGCCTATCGCTCATCGTAGTATTAATCCCATACTTTGGCCGATCGATAGTTTTGTGCTCGTCGAATCGCGAACGCTGCCGGCCGGGGCAAGTTACCAGGTGTTGAGAACCTGGTTTCTAGGGGACAATTGACACAGTCGCAGGTCGATATGTACGGACGGTTAGGGTTAATTGCTTTGGGTCTGTTGTTGGCTACTACAGTACGTGCCGGTGACGTAGAAATCGTCATGGTGGTATTGAGTAAACAGAGCGACAAATGGGTTTGCGAAACGACCCTGCGGCACGACGATCGTGGCTGGGATCACTATGCCGATGCTTGGCGGGTGGTGACCTCCGCGGGCGAGATTCTCGGTACTCGAACGCTGTACCATCCGCACGTTGATGAGCAACCTTTCACGCGCAGCCTACGGGACATTACGATTCCTGCCGACACGAAGATGGTTTTTATTGAGGCCCACGACAAGATTCATGGATGGAGCGCCACCCGGGTGGAGGTTGATTTAACCAAAAAGGCTGGCAAACGTTACCGCATAAACACGTCACCTTGATCCAGATCGCGCCAACGGGGCGGTGGTATTAGAAACGGTGACTGGGGGCGATCAAGGGTAGCCCGGTCTGCATATAGGTTTCGTAAAGTTCCAAGTGCCGGTATTGTCGGCTCTGCGGTTTGAACGGTGCTGCTCGAACTTGACTATTACAGCCTGCATAACGACGATGGAGCGTGCCGAGGCCGTCCCATTTCACGCGGTGGGCTGGAAACCCAACGCCATGGCCGAGCCCCGGACTAAGTAGATTGCCAGCGATAGACATACCGGCAAAATCGACGTGGCAACTTGCGCAGGAAAAATTGAGTTGGCCGCGTCTCGCCCAGTAAAATCGTTTGCCTTCCTCATAGGCCTCAATTGCTGCGGGGCTAGAGAGATTTAGTCTGATTCGCTGACCGTGAGACAGTGATTTCATATATGCCACGACCTGGGCCATTGTGCCCTGCTGTAAATCCTTGATTGGTTCTTTGCCTTTGCGTTTCAGACACTCATTAATGTCGAGCACGATAGTGCGCACCATTTTCGTTTTCTTGTCCCAATATGGGTAGTGCTGGGCGATATTTCGGCCACGGTTCTTGAAACAACTTGACAGCTCGTTCTGTTCCCAGAAGATCTTTCCTTTTTCGAGCTCAGCCTTATAGGGCGGGGATTCCATGGTCTGTTCCCACGCTTTGCGAAGATCCTTGGCAACTGATAGCGCGTAGATGCCATTAGCGAAATCGTCGAACGGCACGGCAGGGAACTTTTCCTTGAAATAACGCTGAAACGCCCTAAGATCCGTGGCCGGATCAGCGTTGGCCAGTCGTGTTGCCCCCACAATTAATCCAAACACAGCGAGAGCGATAATCAGTTTTTTCATGACGGTTCCCT
>JAOTYM010000130.1 GCA_029861845.1 Gammaproteobacteria bacterium
GGTGGGCGCAACCAGCATTAGCAGGAGCAGCGCAAGGATTCTATCTTCTAATGTCTTCACAACCATTTGCCATCCCGCGAGTGGCTTGTGAGCAACATCTAACATCGTACCCCCCTGGCTCTGCCCGATCCTTGTATTATGATGCGCTTGCCCGTCCCACGTAAATCCACCATTTTGGCTATTCCTTTTGATGCAAATGCCTCATGCGAGAAAGCGCGGATCTCTCAGGATGGGCTAGATCAGCCGGGGCGGGCCAAATACCGGCGGCCGGGGCATCCCCGGCAGGGGGGGGTTAACAATTAGCGTTATCGTTTAGGTTTTCGATCAGCCCCAGGCGCCAGGCCACACATACTGCTTCGAGTCGGCTGTGGGCGTTGAGCTTGTGCAGGATCTGCTGGATGTGGTTGCGCACGGTGGCCTCAGTGACCTTGAGCTGGGTGGCGATGTGGCCGGTGCGCTTACCGTCGCTTAAGAGCCGCAGCACCTCGATCTCCCGCGCCGTCGGTCGCTCAATGGCGGCGAGCTTGTCTGGGGACGCCGGCTCTGGCCCTAGAGGCGTGAACAGATGCACGATCGTCAGGTCCGCGCCACTCGAACCCGGGACGACCATGGTGGAGACGCCGGTGCAGATGGATTGGTCGGCGGCACCGCGAAAGCAGAGCTCGCAGCGGCTGATGGCGCGGTGGCACCGCGCCATGCTGATCAGGGGGCACGCCTCGCCGCAGTACTGGTTGCCAAACATATCCCGGCCGCTCAGGACGTCCCAGCAGCGCCGGCCCAGGACCGCGGCCGCTTTATATCCGAACAGGCGCTCCGCGCCCTCGTTCCAGGCCAGAATAACGGCGTTCGGGTCGATGCTAAAGGCGGGCTCGGTGACGCTTGACACAGTGTCGAGGGTGGTCATCGCGCCCCCTTTTAGGCCTGGATCTTTCGTTCGAACCGCGAATGGAACTGAGATCTATACAGCGAGCGAGCTTAACTTTCCCTGATCTGGATCAAGTAACCCCAACTTGCTGGCATTGAATCAGGGAGGCTCGAAATCGCTTTAGGGAAAGGGCTAGTGCCTACTGAGAGACTAAAGGCGAGACAGCAACACCGCCAAGCACCTGACCACTCGCTCCCCTGAATTTGCCGGTGTCGCCGACCATCGCCTTAAGATGAGGTCCGGAAAAGGGAGCGTCGTTGCTGATGACAAATATAGTTTCCCTTTTATTTCGTATACTTATTATAAGCAAGTTATAAGCAAGACCACATAGTAGAATCAGATCGCAATTGTTTCTAATATTAGCCACAAGAGGGAGGAAAAATGGCCAACGGTGAGCGCGTGATCCCGTTTTCTACGAAAGAGGAAATTCGGGAGCAGCAATTCAAGCAGGTTTGGTTGGAGGAACTGGATGATGTCTTTGCTGATGTCGCCCGTTATTACGACCGCGCCAATCATGTGGCCAGCCTTGGCCTCTGGAACTGGTTTCGCAACCGCTTTATCTCCACCATGGACGTGCAAAGTGGGCAGAGAATGCTGGATGTATGCGCCGGCACCAACGCTATTGGCATCACACTCTTGAAAAAACATCCAGACCTGCAGGTCCACGCCATCGACCGCAGCAAGGCCATGCAGGCGGTGGGGCAGGAATCAGCGCGCAAGCTCGGCATGGATATCGACAGCACCATCGGTGATGTCCATAGCCTACCCTTCCCGGACAATCATTTCGATATTGTAACCCTGCAGTATGCGTCGCGGCATTTACGCATCATGGATGTCTGCTGTGAAATCAAGCGGACATTGAAACCGGGGGGGCACTTCTATCATTGCGATATGCTGCGCCCGGCCAACAAAATCGTGGAGTCGAGCTATTACGCTTACCTGCGTCTGTGTCTGAACTTTACCGCCTTGCTATTTCGAAGCTCGAGCTCGGCCCATGGCTGCAAGGAATATTTTATCAATGCCCTGCGTATGTTTTATTCCGCTGATGAGTTCTCAGACTTGCTTCGTGATGTGGGATTTGAGGAGGTTTCAAGCCAAACCTTGTTAGTCGGCATGATTGGCCATCACAGGGGAATGAAGCCTCTCGATACCTCGTCACCGGATGGTGACCATGAACAGGATCAACGTACTTTGTGCCACGAACCGCGTCATGATGGAGGCCTTCAACCAGCGCGCTGTGAAAGGCCTTGAAGGTTACACGTTGTTCCGGCTTACCGATCTAGAAATCGTCGGGCACGAGTTCTGGTTCGAGTAATGTCACAAGGTCACTATCCGATCGACTTATTGGATCTTCCGGCGTTTGGTCAAGCACCTCTTCCCAGACCCAGTCCTCAAAATCATTCGCTGCAGTCGTAACCCGAACCTGACGGTCGATAACCGGCTGTGGTGACGACAGCGTAATCACCAACGCCACCGCGGCGGCGGCGCCCACTGCAACGCCAGCCCAGACCCAAGCCCGATTGAGCAATGTTGCCCAACTTAAGGCCCGATGTTGATCGGGCCGAGATATGTGTCGGTCCGTTTGATTTGGCTGGCGGGTCAAGCCCGCTTCGGGCAACTGGCCCAATATCTTTCTGGCCAAGCCAGCGGTCGCCGCAGTCGTGGTCGCCATGCCTGCACGCCGAGGCAAATTCAGTGCTTGATCCAGTAAAAGCGCCTCTTCTCGTAGGCGCTGCAATTCTGTCGAGCTCTCGAGCAACGCCCACGCGGCCGCACGTTCTTGCTCGGGCCAGGCCTGGGACGAGCCGCCATAGCAATCGAGTAGCTCTTTGACCCGCTGGTGGGTAACAACTTTTACAGGATCATCAGTCATGACGATACCCCCTTTGAATCCAGCTGCAACAACTGTCGTAATCGACGGCGTCCTCGTGAAAGTAATGACTCCAGCGCCTCGACAGTAATGTTCAATGTCGCTGCCGCCTCTTTGTTGGACAAACCGTGATAGGCACAAAGCGATATCGCCGTGCGTTGCCGCCCTGGCAAGGCACCGAGAGCCTCGACAACTTGTCCGATGCGCGCTTGCCGTAAGAGGTTATCTTCAGGCGTTGCGCCAGGATCGGTGAGAGGCCCGCTATCTTGTAATGAACCGTGGCGGTGACGGCGCCTAAGCTCGTCTATGCATAAATGATAGGTCACACGATAGAGCCAGCTACGCGGTGATGGCCCCTGCGCACGCCAATTCGGTGCCTTGCTCCATACCCGTATGAACGCCTCTTGTGCCACATCCTCGGCATCGACGCGACGCCCGACATGGCGCCAGGCGAAATCCACAATCGCGGATAAGTACCGCTTCAAAAACTCAGTGTAGGCGGATTTGTCGCCGGCAGCGATTTTGCCCATCAGGACGGCGTCGTCACTATCTGTTCGGACGTCCTCACCGTTGTGTTCGGTCGTCCTAGCGGCAATATGCGGTCGCGAAGCGGGCACCTCGAGATCTCACGGTCATGCTTAGCTAAGTTGTTTTTCCCTTATCTATTGCTGTGTGCTTCCCGGACTTCCTCGACCGTTACGACCTGATCACCATTGCTATCAAGCCGCTTAAACCAGTTCAACCAGGCCGCTTGGCTCTCTCCGCTGTCTATCTGACCGTCGCCATTTCCATCCAATCTGGCGAAAATGTGTTTTCCACCGTATCTTTTGCGCCCATGTTTGTGCCCATGTTTGCGTGCAGTGCTTTCTTCCGCACTGATCATGCCATTGGCGTCCTTATCCATGCTTTTGAAGTGGCGCTCGGCACGCTCACGTTTGGCGTCAAGATATTCGTCCAGGCTCACCTGTCCGTCGGCGTTGGTATCCATATGTTTGAATGAGCGCTGCTTACGTTCCTGCCGGCGTTCCTGAATGTACTGGGAAAACTCTTCGGTACTAACGGTTCCGCTGGAATCGCCGTCCATTTTCGCAAAGCGCTGGTCTGAGGACTCAGAGAATTCTGCTTGGGTTACGACGCCGTCCTTATCAGCATCAAAGAACATCATAAACTTGCCATGCCCGCCGTTGTCACCACGCCCATGGGCCAGTGCCACGCCTGTGGGTATCCCTATCAGCAGGGCCAAGAATAACGTAAGTAACTGTTTTTTCATAATATAGATCCTTTTTTATCAACATGAGCTAGCTGAACCCACCTAGGAGGTGCGTGTATCACCACTATAACGTTGCATCACGCAAAACCCGTCGCACAAAAAAGCAGCTAATTTGTATGAAACTGTGACCTCGGCAAAGCGGGTGCGTTCGGATGCACCCGGCTAGGCGCATGACGTCAGACCGCGCCGTTCATTTGGCCATTCAGGTTTGATGTTTTTATCGAATTGATCGCACTGCAAAAAGACTCCGGGCGGCCATCAAGAAAAGGGGTCGGCGCGAACTGCACCGATCCCCGTGTTCAACCGCCGGTAAAACGAATCAGGTCTTAAGCGCCGCCAACACGCGCGCCGGGGTAAACGGCATATGGTAAAGCCGTTTTCCGGTGAGCGCGTAGAACGCGTTGGCGACCGCCGCGGGGATGAACGGATTACCGATCTCACCGAGGCCGGTAGGCTTGGTGTCACGGTCCATGAACGCCACGTGGAGTTCTTCCGGCGCTTCCGACATCCGCAAGACCTCGTAATCGTGGAAGTTGGACTGCACCACCTTGCCGCCCTTCATGGTGGCGCGTTCCTTCAACACGCTCGAGAGTCCGTAAATGATGCCGCTCTCGACGTTGCGTCGCGCCATCTCCGGCTGAACGATGGTACCGCCGTCGATTGCGACCCATACCTTATGGACGCGGATCTTCCCGGTCTGACGGTTGAGCGAAATCTCCACCACACCGGCGCCGAGCGAACCGGAACGATCGGTGACGGCCAACCCAAGCGCCCGGCCTTCGGGCCGCTTGGTATTCCAGTTGGACATTTTCTCGACCGCATCGAACACGCGTTTTGCCTTGGACGTCATCGCCATACGCTGGCGACGGAACTCGAACGGGTCCAAACCTTCCTTCGCCGCCATCTCGTCGACGAGCCCCTCGATGGCCAAGAGATTGAAGGGATGGGCCACCGCACGCCAGTGCTTCAGGCGGATACCGTGAGATGTACCGCGATGTTCGATGAACTGGTTGGGAATCCCGTAATAATTCTTGATCTTGATTCCCGAATGCAGCAGACGGTTACCGTCTCCCACCACACAGTGACGCCAGCCCGAGATCTTGCCGTCCTTGTCCAGCGCCGCTTGCACACACTGCAAGGACTGGGGGCGAAACATGGCAAAGGCGAGGTCTTCCTCGCGGGTCCAGATCATTTTCACCGGCCGCTTGATGGCGCGCGCAATCAGCGCCGCCTCGATGGTGTAGTCGGTGATGGACCGACGGCCAAACCCGCCGCCCATGTATTGCTGGTGATGGATCACCTGGCTCGGCTTGAAGCCAAGCGCCTTGGCAATTTTCTCGCGAGACCGGCCAGGCGCCTGGGTGCCTTCCCAGACCTCCACCCTGTCCCCGGCCGCGTTGAAGCGGGCGACACCATTTAAAGGTTCCATCTGAGCGTGATAGCCATAATCGCTTCTGACGGTCGCCTTAAAGACCTTGGAGGCGTCGGCAAAGGCGGCTTGCACATCGCCCTTATTACTGACGGTCTTAGTTATCGCGCCGTTGTCGTCGGCGATCTTTGGATAAATCGAAGCCAATGCTTTTTCCGAATCGTAGCCCTCCGCAACCGCGCCCTCGGCCCAACTGACCGCAAGCGCCTTGCGTGCCGCAAGCACGTGCTCAAAGGTATCGGCGACAACCGCGACGCCCTGCTCAAGCTTGACGATGTCGATCACGCCCTTCATGGCGCGGACTTCGGCATCGTTCCAACGCTTCGGTTTGGCAAGCTGCACCGAGGCGTGCACCGTGCTGGCGTAGACCATGCCGGGAAGCTGGATATCGATCGAAAATTGCGCGGTCCCGTTTACTTTGTCTGGTATGTCGCGGCGCGCGACCGGCTTGCCGATCAGACGGAACTGGCTCTTGTCTTTGAACTCGGACTTGGAAATCTGCGGCATCTTGTCCGGGACCTCAGCGAATGCCACCACCTCACCATAAGTCATGCGCCGCCCGGAGGCGCCGTGTACCACCATGCTGGGTTCGGTGCTGAGTTCGGCCGGGTCGACACCCCACTCTTTCGCCGCCGCCTGCAGCAAAACCTTGCGCACCTGCGCGCCGGCCCGGCGCATGCCCTCGTAGTACATCATCACGGCCCGGCTGCCGACGATGGCCATGCTGTACGACAGTAACTCGCCGCGCTTGCGCGCATAACCGTATTTCTCGGGGTCTGCCGGTGCCCATTCGAGCCTCACCCTGTCCCAGTCGGCGTCCAACTCTTCGGCGAGCGCAATCGGCACGCCGGTCATCGAGCCCTGCCCCATCTCCGCGCCAGGCGTAAGAATGGTGACGATATTATCCGGCGAAATTCGCACCCAGGCGCCGATCTCGTAGTTGGCGGCCTTGGCGTGGGCCTCCGACATCACCAGCAAGCCCTGCGGGGCGAATGCAACCGTGAAGGTAAGCCAGCCGACGCTTCCGAGAAATTCGCGACGCGTGATCGTCAATCCATTTTGTTGCTGGTCGTTCATGGCCTAGCCCTCCTGCGACGCGCGCTGTATCGCGGCGATGATCCGGGTATAGGTACCGCAGCGACAAATGTTCCCATTCATGTGCTCGACGATCTGGTCGCGCGAGGGATGTGGATTTTTCTTTAAAAGCTCCGCCGCCTTCATGATCTGGCCCGACTGGCAGTAGCCGCATTGTGGTACCTGCTCGGCCAACCACGCCTTTTGCAACGGATGGCTCGAATCGCCTGACAAGCCCTCGATCGTCGTCACCGATGCGCCTTCGACTCTGGATATTGCGGTCAGGCAGGATTTAACGGCCTTTCCGTTGACGTGCACGGTACAAGCTCCGCAAAGCCCCGCGCCGCAACCGTATTTGGTTCCGGTGAGTTTTAGATGTTCGCGGATGGCCCAGAGGAGTGGTGTTTCCGGTTCGGCATTGACCGACACCGCCTTCCCATTGACGTTCAATACAATCATGAATCCTCCTTGGATAAACAATCCTTGCCCCCGGCCACGCTACCATTACACAATCATGCGTAGGTGTCGAGTGCAGGCAAGGACTTAACGATTGTCATCACTTAGTTTCGATATAGTTTCTGTTGGAACCTTTTTACGCAAGCTTTTTGTTAAAAAAATCGATGGTTCGTTGCCAGGCGAGTTTCGCCGCGGCTTCATCATAACGGGGTGTGGTGTCGTTATGAAAACCGTGGTTGACGTCCGGATACATGTGCGCGGTGTAGTCTTTGTCGTGTGCTTTTAACGCCTGCTCGTACTCGGGCCAACCTTTATTAATCCGTTCGTCGAGCCCGGCGTAATGCAACAGCAAAGGCGCCTTGATCTTGGGGACGTCCTGGGCGGCGGCTTGACGGCCGTAAAAGGGTACGGCGGCCGCCAGATCCGGCAGGCGTACGGCCATGGCGTTTGCCACGCCTCCACCGAAACAAAAACCGACCACACCGACCTTGCCCGTGGAGTTCGCGTCGGATTTGAGGCGCTCGAACGCGGCGACGAAGTCTTCCGTAAGCTTGTCTTTATCGAGTTGGGCTTGCATTTTCTTGCCTTTATCGTCGGTGCCGGGGTAACCGCCCAGGGGAGTCAGACCATCGGGCGCCAGCGCCATGAAACCGGCCACTGCCAGACGGCGCGCGACGTCTTCAATATAAGGATTGAGCCCGCGGTTTTCATGCACCACGACGACACCTGGGCGTTTGCCACGGGCGCCGGCAGGGCGGGTGAGGTAGGCGCGGATTTTGCCGTGACCCCGGGGCGAGGAATATTCGATATATTCGGTCTTGATGCGTGGATCTTTGTCGTCAACTTGCTTGGCAAGCGCGTAATCGGGCAACAGGCTGTCGATGAGGGCCGCCGCTGTGGTGCCGCCGACAGCGAACTTCGCGGCCTTATCGAGAAATTCTCTGCGGCTTATTTGGTTATGCGCGTAGCTGTCATAAAGATCGAGTAATTCTGGATCGAAATCACTGGCCTTCCTGCGTTCCACCGCGTTTCCTCCTAGCGTTAAAACGGCCCGGCAAGTTTGCTGTCTGAGCCATGTGGGGATTCTGTGGGGATGAGTTATGCACGGTCTTGCACCGTAAGGCAAATTACGCAACCAGCGTCCTGGTCGTTGGTTTCTAGATCAAATACTTACAAGTTAATGGTCTAACTGTTAGCCGCCCGCTCGGCGGTTCGAGTCCGTCCCGGGAGCCATACACTTATCAAGGTATAAAGCTCATCTGCTGGCCCCTTCAGCACTACGACGGCGCGGGGGTTTTACGCGGCCCCTTTTCTCCATGCACCTCGCCCCCCACCATCAGGTTGCAGATCTGGGAGTGCGTGCTCATGTGCCCCGCTTTATGGCCTAGGAGGCCTACCGTTTAGATGTAAGTCAGAGAGAAGGCATTTGGCGACTTATTGCAGGAAACAAGGTAAGCTTTTTCAACCAATGTGGCTGCGATGAGCGCATAACAGGAGGGAACTATGGTGAACCAAAAGAGGCGCCTACATGATGGCATAGTCGGTGCAGTGATAACGGTTGGCGTTGTTCTAGGCTACTACCTCAGTCCGGTCTGGTTACTGCTACCTGGCGTGGTTGGCATCGCGCTAGTGCAAAGTGCGTTCACAGGATTTTGTCCTGTCTACTATACCCTCGACAAGGTGGGTACACAGGACTAGGGCAGTGACGGGTGGCACCATGTGGATCGGTTTGGTCCTTAGGCAATAGGGCCTACTTGAACCATCGCTAC
>JAOTYM010000260.1 GCA_029861845.1 Gammaproteobacteria bacterium
ATTGCTGGGTGTCGGCGCCCTCGCTGCTTATTCCTATCGGTGTTACACACGACTAAAAGCTGAGAATGTGCCCGCACCCTCGGTGGGGTAGTTTCGGGTCTGGTTCTAGTGTGACATGAACATCGGGATGGTCGAGTGTTTTAGCATGTATGCCGTAGTGCCACCAAATGAGATCTCCCGTAATCTCGCGTGTCCATAGGCACCCATCACGATGAGGTCAATGTCATGGTTCCTGGCTTGACCCAGTAGAACTTCGCCGGGCTCGCCGTCGTTGTCCCTAACGCTTTGAGTGATCGCTTTTACCCTGTGTCTGGAGAGATGTGTGAGTACCCCGACCATGTCTGGTTTGATGTGCCCTGTTTCCAGGGATATGACACGCACGGAGTCTGCACGCTTGAGCAAGGGGAGTGCATCATTTAAGGCCCTGGCCGCTTCGCGGCTCGCATTCCAAGCGACCAGGATATGGCGACCGATGCGGGTTTGTCGACCTTGGGGTGGTAGCAGCAGCACTGGGCGACCCGCCTCGATTACTACGCCATCGGCGCTGAATATCTTGTCCGTGCCCGTCTTGGGCCTAAAGCCGCCTTCGATTACGACTAGATCGACGTATCGAGCATGCATGATCAGAGCTGAATTGTCGCTTAGATCGCAGGCCCGCCATTCGCTCGCTATCCGCTTGTTTTCGACAGATGAGGAGAAGGCACTTTGCGCGGCTGCCTCCAATTCATTGGATAAATTTTGCTGTGCCTCCAGCAGGCCGGTGCCATTCTCAATTTCGCGAGAAGTGGGAAATCTCAGGCCATGCCGATAGTACACACCGATGAGTCGCGCATCGTGAATAACAGCCAAGTCGGATGCCATGGCGATCCGCGCAGCGCAATTGTTCGAATCGTCTACGTGAACTATGATTTCTTTGAATTCCATACCGGCCTTAACTTTGCGGTTATGGTAGTGCGAGTTTGCACGATCTGAGGGTTATGACTCTCTCGGGCAAGGATAGCTGGCACCGCTGTCACAGGCTTGGCGTCGAATCGCGTTCGTCCTGGGTGTTTTCCTTGTGGGCTTGACAGTCCAAACAATAAAGCGCCGTGGGCTGTGCCAGCAGTCTTGACGGAGGTATGGGTTCTCCGCAACTTGTGCAATCGCCATAGTCTTGATTTCGAATCCGAGCCAGAGTCTCTTCTATGGCAGTAAGTTCTTCACTATGACGATCAGTGGCTGCGATGTTGAGGTCCGAAATCAGATCTGCCACAGATTCGTCACCTCTATCCCTTACTGACCCTGACAGACTGGCATGGCTTGTTCGATCGTCTGTTTGCAAGTCTTTATGCAGTTGCGCACGTAGCATATCTCGCCGCGCAACGAGTTGTTTCTTGATGTTTTGAATGTCTAGGGTGGCGTCACTTTTCATCGATGTTGCAATCCTCATTTCGAATACTTGTAGTATTCGGTGTTTAGATATTGAAGAACATCGTCGATTTCGCTTTCCGTCCAGTCAAGTTGCTCTACATTTATCCATCTCTGTATATACGCCCTAATCTCCTGTAGCGATTTCGCCTTGCGGTCGTCGCGGATATGGACGCGACTCTCATGGCATTTTGTGCAATGGTTTTCGTAAAGATTCATTCCGCGCAGATGATTAGCTTCCTGAGCTAGTAACAGACTCGGCGTCAAGCACACGCACACGGAGATTAGCAATAAATGTGTTGCGCGCATGGTACTAGTGTGACATGAGTACCGGCACGGTCATGTGTTTGAGTATGTGTCTGGTGGCGCCGCCCAAGACCACCTCACGGATCCTTGCGTGACCATAGCCGCCCATGACAATCAAGTCGGCCCCGTCGTCCGCCGCGGCCGACAGTATGGCGTCTCCCACATTCACCTCTTTAGAAACTGTTTGCCTCGCTTCGGCGCTGATTCCATGCCGTGCTAAATGGAGACAAATGTCTGCACCCGGGATGTCGCCATGCCCATTGGGGCCTGATTTGGGATCGATGGACAGCACCTTTGCTTCCTTGGCGTTCATGATTAAAGGCAATGCGTCATTTATCGCACGAGCGGCCTCGCGCCTGGCGTTCCACGCGATCAACACACGCTCGCCAATCACCTCGGGAGCGCCGATGTAGGGGATAACAAGGATCGGCCTGCCGCAATCTAACAGCGCCTTATCAGCTATGCCCGCTGGGACCAGATCGGATTCGTCAGGGTTGTCTTGAGGCAGGATGACGAGGTCAAAGTATCGAGCATGCGTATTGACAGTGGTTAGCAGGTCGCCTTCGTCAGTTCGCCATTCGGCCGAGATTTCATACTTCTTAGTGACATCCGTGAAGATCTTTTCTGCTTTTGCAGCGTTATC
>JAOTYM010000047.1 GCA_029861845.1 Gammaproteobacteria bacterium
GTTGAGCGGCCTGCTTTACACTTATACGTCTGAGGCGATCGGCTCGCCCGCGGATTTCCCTCTGCCGGTCCCGTCTGACCTGAGTCCGTTCGCCGCCCTCGGTCTGACCTATCCCAACCACCAGACGGTCATCAGGGAATGGACGGCCAACGATCCCGGCAACCCTGCCGACGGTGTCAGCGGTGGCCGCGTGCTGATGCGCATCGACTCGCCGCAGTTTAACCACAATGGGGGGGCGATCGAATTCGACGACGACGGCATGCTCTTGATCGCGATCGGTGATGGCGGCGGTGCCGATGACTCGCCCGAGAAAGATATGCAAGACTTCATCGGCGTGCCCATCCTCGGCCACGGGGAGGCCGGCAACGGCCTGAACCCCGGCACCATCCTCGGCTCGATCCTGCGTATCGATCCGGCCGGCACGAACTCCCGCAACGGGCAGTACGGTATTCCGGCCGACAACCCCTTCAACCCCGATGGCACTGGCCCATTCGGCGGCCAGGCAGGTTGCGCGGACGGCGCTTGCGATGAGATCTTCGCCTATGGCTTTCGCAATCCTTTCCGCATGTCGGTCGATCGCGACACCGGCCTGATCTTGACTGGCGATGTGGGCCAAAACGACATCGAGGAGGTCGATATCGTCGTCTCAGGCGGCAACTATGGCTGGAAGATCAAAGAGGGTACGTTCTTCTTCGACCCCAATGGGCCCAACGCCGGCTTTGTCAGCAAGGACTCACCGGGCGTGCCCCCTGGCATGATCGACCCCATCGCCCAATACGACCACGATGAGGGCGTGTCGGCGATCGGCGGGTTCGTGTATCGCGGCAGGGGGGTGCGGGCGCTGCGCGGGCGCTATGTCTTCGGGGACTACACGCGCCCTCCGTTTGACCCCGGTAACGTGGTCTGTGCCGGCCGCTTGTTCGTACTCAAAGACAAGATCGGAAATGACAAGCGCCACGATGATGATGACTCTGATAGTGACTCTGACGATGATGACTTTGAAAGAGACAGAGATAGAAAGCGCATGAACGGGCTGCAGGAGCTGCAGCTTGCCACCCCCGACGGCCAGCTTGGCAGGTGTGTGCTGGGCTTTGGCCAGGATGCCGCGGGCGAAGTGTATGTGATGGCCAATACCACTGGCATCCCCGCCGGTAATACGGGCGTCGTTCTGAAGATCGTCCGGCCGTAAGTAATGCAATCAAAAGACGATCTCTTGCGCGTGACAGCGCAAGGGATCGTCGTTATCGCCCAAAAAGCGTACTGCCGATCGAAGCATCTTCGGGGGTTAGGGCTCGCGCGACGGGCGGGGCGGGTATGACTGCTGACACGCCGAATCATTTAATCATATCTCTGCTGACCCCAGGAGGATAGTCATGGTTTATGGACGACTAAGATCAAACCGACTAACGAGCTTTAGTCTGCTGTGTCTGCTGGCGCTGCTGCTTCTGCCCGGTCGCGCGATGGCCTTCGGCTTCATCGCGAGCCAATGGCAGGCCCTGTACGAAGTCCCGGCCGGACCATGCGGCTTTGCGTCCCAGTCGATGCAAAAAGTCCAAGCTGCGACCGGACAGCGTTGTCAGGTCTGTCATATCAACGCAACGGGTGGCGTACCCTGGAATGCTTATGGCTGGGATCTCAGACAGAGCGGCGTCGACTTCACTGCCGTCGAGAACCTCAATTCTGATAACGACTCCGGGAACTTCTCCAACTTCGACGAGATCTGCGCCAGCACGCAGCTTGGCACCCAGCCCGGTTGGAATGCCGACGGCACGAACCTGGCTTTCTTCGCGGACGGCAGCACCCAAGCGGCCAGCCCGCCGGGGGGCCTAGGCGATCTGGATCCGACCGGACAGCCAGCAAACCAACCGCCGGTCGCTGACGCCGGGCCCGACCAGACGGTCAACGAGGGCGATACCGTCACCCTCGATGCCAGTGGCTCCAGCGACCCCGACGTTGATCCGATCACCTACAGCTGGTCGTTCACCTCCAGGCCGAGTGGTAGCACGGCGACGCTGTCCGATCCGGCGGCGGTGATGCCGACTTTCGTGGCCGACGTGGCGGGCGATTACGTGGTGCAGCTCATCGTCAACGACGGTCTGCTGGACAGCGCCCCGGATAGTGTGGTGGTCACCGCCCAAGGGTTGAACACCCCGCCGGTGGCCAACGCCGGGCCGGATCAGGCGGTGAATGTCGGCGATACGGTCACGCTCGATGGCAGCGGCTCGAGTGATGCCGACGGCGATGCGCTGGCGTTCAGCTGGATGTTAATCGCCCCGGCGGGCAGCGGGGCGGTGCTGTCTGACCCAACCGCGGTCAACCCGAGCTTTGGGGCCGACGTGGAAGGCACGTACACCGCCACACTGATCGTCAACGACGGCATGGTGGACAGCGCCCCCGATAGTGTGGTCGTCACCGCCACAGTGGGCAATCGTGCCCCCACCGCCAACGCCGGGCCCGACCAGAACGTCACCGTGGGTGCCGCGGTCATGCTCGATGGCAGCGGCTCGAGCGATCCCGATGGCGATGCGTTGACCTACAGCTGGACGTTAACCGCCCCGGCGGGCAGCGGGGCGGTGCTGTCTGACCCAACCGCGGTCAACCCGAGCTTTGGGGCCGACGTGGCTGGCGACTACGTGGTGCAGCTCATCGTCAACGACGGCGAGTTTAATAGTGCGCCGGATAGTGTGAGCGTCACCGCCACAGTGGGGAATCGTGCCCCCACCGCCAACGCCGGGCCCGACCAGAACGTGACCGTGAGTGACACCGTCACCCTCGATGGCAGTGGCTCGAGCGATCCCGATGGCGATGCGCTGACCTTCAGCTGGTCGTTAACCACCGTCCCAGCTGGCAGCGCGGCCACGCTCTCAGACCCGAGCGCGGTTAATCCGACCTTTGGGGCCGATGTGGAAGGCGACTACGTCGCCCAGCTCATCGTCAACGACGGCGAGTTTGACAGCGCACCGGATACGGTGATGATCACGGCCACCGTTGTTCCTCCGCAAAATACCCCGCCGGTGGCCAACGCCGGGCCCGACCAAACGGTCAACGAGGGCGATACCGTCACCCTCGATGGCAGTGGCTCGAGCGATCCGGAGAACGATACGCTGACCTTCAGCTGGTCGTTCACGTCGGTACCCGCGGGCAGCGGGGCGACGCTGTCCGATCCGGCGGCGGTGATGCCGACCTTCGTGGCCGATGTCGCCGGCACCTACGTGGTGCAGCTCATCGTCAACGACGGTCTGCTGGACAGCGCCCCGGATAGTGTCGTGGTCACCGCCCAAGGGTTGAACACTCCGCCGGTGGCCAACGCCGGGCCCGACCAAACGGTCAACGAGGGCGATACCGTCACCCTCGATGGCAGTGGCTCGAGCGATCCGGAGAACGATCCACTGACCTATAGCTGGTCGTTCACGTCGGTACCCGCGGGCAGCGGGGCGACGCTCTCCGATCCGGCGGCGGTGATGCCGACCTTCTTTGCCGATGTCGCCGGCACCTACGTGGTGCAGCTCATCGTCAACGACAGGGAGTTTGACAGTACGCCCGATACCGTGACCATCACGGCCGAAGGCGTGCAACCGCCCACCGGCGGCGAGCAACTCTATAATGCCAACTGCGTCTTCTGCCACGGTGACCCGTTCAACGGCCCGGCGGTGGATCCGACGCTCGTCGGTCAGCGGCGGGTCACCGGCGCCCGGGAATGTTCGATCGAGGCCGCGATCTTTGGCAACCCCAAGGGGGATAGGGATGAGGTACGATTCCCCGACGGCGTACCCGAGATGGCCTTCCTGCAGGGGCTCCCCGAGGCGGATATTCTGGCGATCTCGGAGTACCTGAACTCGCAGGGCGTCCCGGGTGAGCGGCGCTACATCACGGCGTGCGCCGGCTGTCACGGTAATGACGCCCGCGGCGGTTTCGTCGACGAGGACGTGCGCGGCGAGGATGTCAAGGAGATCAGGGAGGCGATCTTCGACGAAGACCCGATGCGCTTCCTGCGTTGTCTGCCGAAACAGCCCGACATCGTTGAGATCGGTCGTTTTCTCGAGAGCTTGGATGACGACGACACGGACGACACGGACGACACGGATGACACGGATGACACGGATGACACGGATGATAACGACAAGGAGCACGATTCTGATTGATTCGGATTAAAACTGACTACTAATTAAGGCCTGGCCGGGGGTTCCTCCCCCCGGCCTTTTTTTGGCGCCCCACCCGGCCATGAAGCGCACAGCGGGGCAGGTCCGTTACAGAGGCCCTGGTATGTGAAACGCCTGGAAGAGTTCATTAAGGCCCAGAACGGACGCGAAAGCGGTCATAGAAATTTTGATGCAAAACCGCACGTCTACGAATTTATGAGTAGCTGCTTGGGGGTCGGGAACAGGCGTTCCTGTCAGCTACGAAACACGCGGTTCGACCGAAATATTAGACAATCGCTGGTTTATTCAGACAGGGGCTTTTTGAAATTGGAAGTAAGGTACTATCATTGGACCGTGCTGAAATCGAACCAGCGCCCCTCTGATTAAAAGGCGGATGCTCAAACGTTGTGTTTCAATGAGTTAAGCACGAATTGCCAAATATTTCGCTGAGTTTGTACTTCGTTTTGAATCAAATCGTTAGGTTTCATTCGGCAGCGGATATTTGGCAGCGTCACGAATAGTATTGCATTTTGTCGATCGATACGAGAGCCGACATGATGCATCTTCCGTATGGTCTGAAATTTGGGAACGAATTAACGGGCTAAGATTACGACGCTCGTCAGATGCCAGTGAGCCAGGGCGTTAAAGTCGCGAGTCTGGAGTCTAGAGTCAAAACACTTCAAGCATAACGACTCGAAACTCTAGACGTTATCTGACTGTCAGGCAACTGATCGGTGAGAGGTTACAGACTTTGCGGGAAACGCTGCCGAGAAATACTTCCTTGACCTTACCGAGCCCACGGCTTCCCATCACGATGAGATCGACATGGTGGCGCTTGGCATGCTTGACAATAGCAGTTGCCGGATCACCGTCATCCATCGCAGTACGAACATCCTTTGCGCCTTTCTTTTTCGCTCGTGTCTCGGCGTCACTCAGAATTTGCCGGGCAACAAACTCGAGAATGTCTGCTTCCCGCCCGGCGATCTTTTCCACTCGTGCCATTCTCAGCAACTCAGGTGGTAACTGCATGTGTCTGACTACGTGAAGTATGTTAAGCGAAGACCCATACTTTGCGGCCACGTCTGCGGCGAGATCGACTGCCCTGTTAGCTGCCCGAGAAGCATCGGTCGCAACGAGGATACGTTTAATCATTTTTGTCTCTCCTCCCGGTCGCGTAGATTGACAATTATTTGCGTGGGGGTTTGTAACCGAACGTTCCTGATGGACAACGAGGTTAACATGAGATGGGGGCTGATTCGAGTCTGCCTGTGTAAGGTCGATAGTTGCTCTTTTGTGTAAGCCCCTGGGTCCGCAACGATTGAATCCACATCATACAAGGCTTCGGCGATACAGATTTGGAGTTCAGGAGTTTTGTTGTAGTCGTCTTGGAGGGGGTAGAAGCAGGGCATGGTGTGTCGCCCGTGGGGGCACCCGTTTGTCGGATTGCTGTTGATCTCTCATCAGAAAGGAGCATGATAAGCACCCTCTCAAGAAGAACTAGCGTCAACAAGGTTCGTTGCAAGGCCACCATGGAGGAGGCAGCTATGAAACAGTCACCTACCTAGTTCTAGCAAGCCTTAGTCGTTCACATTCCCGAACGACACCGTGCGCGACTTTATCGAGTACTACATCATGTGGTCCTGGCACTGGAACTGGTATCCGAACCGTAGCGTCGAAGACCCGTTTGACACCTCGCCCGGCCCGAATGTATTGTTCGATCCGGCGAATCCGTGATGTCACACCGCTCTAGCTCGCTGCTTTCTGAGGGGCGCTTCTTTCCCTCCACTTTTATTTATTTATTATCAGCCCCCGGCAGAATGGGGATCGGAAGCACCACACAACATAGGAGGTTGGCATGTCTAAGTTAATCCCTATCTGATTGTTTACCGCTACACTCACCATGTTCATGGGCAACCGTTTCCAGTCCGATAGGGACGTTGCTCTGGGGTATCGATTCGGACACTGACACGGAACGAAATGGAGGAAAACTGACATGGAACTAAGAAAGACGCGTCTGGGCCTCGCCGCCGGCCTAGCGTTCACACTCACGGGCGGTAGTGTACTCGCGCAGGACTCCACCCCCGCCGGACCCTGGATCACCCCCGACCAAAACGTATCGTTGGAGGGGTTTGAGTCCTACGAGCAACTCACGAACAAGCTCTTCGACATCGAGCGCCGCGCGAAGGGCGTGCTCGGGATCCGAAGCGTGGCCGTCACCGGAGAGGGCCGAGACGTGTGGCTGGTAACGATTGGTGATCCGAGGAAGACGCCTGTATTGGTGATCACTCAGCAGCATGGCAACGAACCGCACGGCACCGAGGCCGCTATCGATATCATCAAGTCGCTGATTGCCAGCGGAAAGAAGAGCCGGAAAATCCTCGACGAGCTCTACGTCCTCATCATTCCAAGGGTCAATCCGGATGGGGGCGAGTTGTTCACGCGCGGTAATACGGACTTTGATGCCCCCCCACGCAATTCGAGGGATTGTTTCGACGGCGATGGAAACGTCATTCCGACCGAGCTCGACCAGGGCCGTGGCGTCTTCTCGACCACCTTTGTTGCCGCCGATGGCACGAGGTTACCCAACTACGACATCAATCGCTATCACTGGCCCGACTGGTCACAGAGCTGGCAGATCCTGTGCAATCCTGGATTCGGAGGTCGGCATTTCGATCCCGATCTGAACCCGGTCCCGGAAGCGGTCGGCGTGCGCATGGTGTACGACCTGTATCGACCGATCTGGGTGATGGACGTACATAACCAGGGCAGCAGCGTCACCAATGACGACGTGGAACCCCCGGTGAACCGTCCGGGGCAGCTAGTGACGGGGTCGATGACGTGGCCCACCAATGAAGGCGTGGCTGCGGGGGCGGTGAACCTCTCCAAGCAGATGGTCGTGGTGGCCAAACGCCGCTCCAACCAGCTCGGCAACATGGAGCTCACCAACTACATCCGCAAGCGCGCCGATGGCTCGTTCATCCGCGGCGGCCCGTTTGCCGGCATTGCCCGTAACGCCTTCGGCTTGCTCGGTACCGAGCGCATCGACGCGGGGGAGCCTGGCCCCGTGGGGGGCAGTGTCCTCGTAGAGATCCGCGGCCAAGGCCAAAAGTCCATCGGTATGCTCAAGAACAACGCGCGCGAGATCATCTCGTCGGTGCTGGAGGCAACGGCCGATGGTAGCTTGTTCGCCGTAGACCCGGCCGTCGCCGATGAGATTCTTCCCATCGGGACGGATCAAAGCATCTCCAATCCGCGGTCTGAGGAAGCGGACGAGGAGAGCAACTGAGGCGCAACCACACGATCGCGGTAGGCTTCGTGCGTTTCACGCCACGTCGCCTATGGCTAACGTGGCATCGGTGAAGATAACGAGGCCCGCACTGGGCGGGCCTCGTTCTCCTACAAGGACTGCGCGTCACCCAGCACCTGAGCATCGGAAAAATCGTTTACGCACGCGATATGATTCTTACTTGATCAGGTATCATCATTCATCTTAGCTTTCCGCAGTTCCCTATCCTCCACAGTAGAAGCTCAATCGGAACATCTCGAGCCGACACGGGAGACGCCGTCATAATGCCCAAATTAAGTTTTTGGTCTAAGAAACCCCCCGTCTCCGACGCGCTTCGCGCATTGTCGGCCGAAGTATTATTGAACAGCGAACCACGCCGCACCCGCTTGCGGCAGCTGGGCGCCCTGGTGTCTGTACCCCACGCTTCTTTCTCCCATCTCTATCGTGCGCCGTTATTGTCATTCACGCGCTACGTGCAGCAGTTGCCGGCGCCTGAGACTGATCACCATACCTACCCCGGCGGGTTACTTGACCACGTCCTAGATGTAGTAGTCACCGCGCTGTCTTTGCGCCGCGGGTACCTGTTGCCGCCCGGCGCCCAGCCCGAGATCGTGTCCCGTAAACAGGACCTGTGGACCTATGCCGTTTTCGCGGCAGCCCTGCTAAGGGATATCGGCCAAGTTGCGGTGGAACAGCGCGTCACCATCGTCGACAAGCGTGGGCACGCTACCGGCGACTGGGATGTGTGGCGAGGGCCGATGGACAAGGGCATGTGGTACCGCGTGTCCCTTGTTCGTGACCGGAATCGCATCTCGCGTGAGCCCGTCGCACCATTATTTGCGCCGCTGATCCTTCCAGCCGACGCGCTAAGCTGGTTAGCCAGCGACGCCGATGTTTTGTCATGTTGGCTTGGCGTACTCACCGGTGCGCAAGAACGCGCCGGGGTACTTGGCGATATTGTTAACCGCGCAGACGCCGCGTCCATTGCGAATGATCTTCAGGCGCAAGGGCCGGGCACGAAGGACGTCGATATTGGAACGAAACCTACACGCCTACACCAGCCACTAACTGCCAGTGCTGCGTCCAATCCCAAAACAACAAACATAGACCAACGAGGAGATCTCGAACACGACTTTTTGGGCTGGCTGAGAAACATGGTTTGTGCAGGAAAGATTCCCGTCAACGATATGAATGCAAGAATACATACCGTGCCCGAGGGCGTGTTGCTTGTTAGCCCTGCGGTCTTTAAAGACTTTACGGCAAAGCGCGCTGACGTGGACGATTGGAGTTCCGTGCAGAGACGTTTCCAGAAACTAAGGGTTCATAGAAAAACACGCGACGGGGCAAACATTCACCGTTACGAATTTAGCGGTATTCGCAAGCGCGCCGGCATCAACGGCCTATTAATCCCCGACCCGGCGGTTATCTTCGGTGACCGGCCCCCGCCCCCACCGAATCCACGCCTCCAGCTTCATGTTAGCTGAGCTGCCAGCTGCGGCCGATGTGGTCCCACTGCCTATCGCCGTGACCCTCATTGGGCGACTGAAAATCATGTATGTCGGAGAAATGTTTTTCCGTTGATTTTGACCATGGGGTTCGTTGAGATAGGACATCGCACATACCCGAGATCCGGGCGTCGGGTCTAGTCGACACGACATCGGGCAGGCCTTGAGGACGGCAATGGGTTGCTTGTACTGGCGAGGTTAACGGTGATAGGGTAATCCTTAACCGTTCCACGCGTAGAAGGGTAGAGCTACTGCTTGGTAGCGGACACGAAAGGGCGCCTCGCGACACCTATTATAATCTGCCCTTTTCGCCTGATCTCAGACGAGCCGTGTCCAACCGCTTTAACGTTTGTTGTACTTGTAATCGTTGTCGACCTACGTCACGGCGACGGATAAGCGGACTGCAGTAGAATACCGAGAAGAACGGGGGGTGCCTAAGGCAGTGGGAACACTACTATGGCATCGACAGTAATCGTTGCGAACACCCAGAGCCAGGTCGGGAGAACTGCAGTTGTCACCGCTGGCTTCGTCACCGCGCATAGCACCGGGCCGGTTACGCCCGCTTCGTATCTTCTGCAACTAAACTCGTACATCGCAGCCGCGCTGCGCGCGTCTCGCGTGGACCAATATAAAGGCGAAACGAAACTGTCCGCACGTCGTAAGGGCACGCCTAGACCAAGACGAAATTTTCGCGACGACTCGGGGTGGACAAACGCGTTGTTTGCGTATGCTGTGCCTGATTCAGAATTGCCGTCGTGCTCGGCAAGCTGAAAGGGGCTTAGGGGATGAGTCAAACCCCACTACGTATTGACGGAGGTCTTAACAATGTCCCAACGCCACTCAAACCTCGCTTTTCACATTTTACGGTGCGCCACCCAATCACTTGCCGAATCCGATGTTAAGGCAGTCCTTGAGCTCGGGTTCACCATTGACCAGATCGCTGAGATCGAGCAGCTAACGCTTGAAGACATCAACTATCTGATGACCCATTCGCAGCACTTCATCGACGCCCGCGTCGATCCCGAGCGATTCGAGCGTCTGATTGCGCACATGCGGTTGCGCCGCAAGGAAGGTGAGGTGCTAAATGAGCTGATCCGCCATCATGCTTCTTTGCCCATGCTCAATCAGCTGTACGGTATGAACAGCATCGAGTACGCGCGGCTACGCAAAAAATTGCACATGGTGCACGGTTTCGACGGCAAACAATCCGGTCGACCAAAACTACCACGCCCTGAGCAACACGATATGATCTGGGAGGTTTGGCAGGACAATGAACATCTGCCGGTGGGTGAACGCTACCTCGCCGTCGCCAAAGCGACTAAAGTTCCACTGAACGCAGTCTGGCAGCTCATGAAGACCTGGGACATACCAAACGTCAAGGTCTTGCGCAGACGAAACGGTAGTCACTCAGCGGCCGCCGTTACGAAAGCAAAGGTGATCGGCACCGATCGTAAACCGAAACGCGCCAGCGCCGCTGTTTAGGTGGGCAGACGATATCCTTACGATTTCGATTAGCGAGGAGCGCCAATGGCGACTAACAGACCGACCAACAAGCAGGATGCCGTCCAGTACACGCCGGACGTGGCCACCCTCCCGCCGGCAACGTCGGTGCCGGCCGCTGCCGTCACTGCAACAAGTGCAGATCCGATCGCCGATTACATTATTGCCAACGTCAGACCCGGTGTGCTGAGGTCCGACACGACGATGCTCGTGCAGACGTATCAGGCACAACGCCTCGTTTATGGTCGACGCGCTAAGGATGGCGTCCCCGCCATCATCGGGCTCGTGCGTTTCGGCATGCTGCTCAAGCGCATGTGGGGATCGGCCGCCTCGGATGACCCCTACGCGGACTGGTTCTTGATCCAGATCCTTGACGCCATCGAATCGGCGCGCAGCACCATCCTACAGTTTCAGCAGGAAACGACGGCATTGCTCAGCGCTCGCACCGGGGTTGAGATCTCTATCGCCCACTCGCAACAACCGGTTCGGATACCGCTGTCCTTTGCGAGCCCGTTCGGTTACATGGGGGCATATCTGATTGCCGACTTCGATGAGCTCGTGCGTGCGCTCGTCACGACAAGACACGTGGGGTTGATGAGCCGCGATCGTTCTGAGCAAATCATCAACACCGGCGCCCGGCCGATCCGACACGCATTCACGCTGGCGACACGCTGGAAGTACACGGGCCTGACCCGGGAGGATGTGAAACAAGACACCCAGCCGGCACGCGCCGCGACCACGGCGATGGGTCTACTGCCGGCCGATGTGCTCGCCGGCACGCGTCGCGCTAGTGTGTCGCCGACGATTCGTGATCGCGCCGGCACTAACATGAACATTAGCTGGTCCGCGGTGTTGCCGGACCACCGGCCAAGTGCAGACGCAGTGGCGCGCTAGTTTGCAAACGCCGGCCAACGCCGATGTGTATAAACTGTTGGCCTGTTTTTGTCGTTTGGAGGTCGCTTGATATTTGCTGGCGAGTCGGGTTAAGGTATTTGCAGTTGTACCGCTGCTACGTCGGTTAACGTAGCGCCCTTGCGATCTTCGGATCGCATCCACTAAGCGCCTTGTCGGACCGTGTGATAGGCGCAACGATCATCAAGATCGTCGGTCCATTATCTATCCACTAACCCCCGTCTGGGAGTCACTTTCCCAGCGTGGGACGAGTGTCTCTCATTCGGATAACCGAAAGGAGACACGCTATGAAGAAGCTTACGCGTTCCGTTCGTAACTTGTTGCACAAGTACAGATTCAATCTGGACCTGCGCAAGTTAGCGATCAGCGTAATGACAGCTGGGTGGCTCGGTATCGTCGTTGGTGGCGATCAGGTCACCTTGCTCGAAGGGTTTGTGCTGTTCGCAACCGGTTGCGCGTTGTGGTGGTATGCCAGTCATACTGCTGCCGAGCGCGACGACGAGGATCGGCAGGACTAGCCCTTCTCAACCCCGGCCTGTGGCGATCCCCTATTAAGGGGGTCGCTCAGGCCCTTTTTTCATCAACCCGGTTCGGGGAAAGTCCCCGGAGCGGGCGCTTTCTCTGGACTGATTCAAGCCTTAAGGAGAAAGCACCATGCAAAACGCTGATACGCATCCTACGTCAACCCCGGACACGAAGACGTCCGATTATTTTAACCTTCACGCCACGGGCATTGGCTATCTCCGTCGTGCCCGCCATGTCACTCCCGACAGCGGCGATACGTATCTCGCCGTCACCATTGCCGCCCTGCGCGGTCGCCGGGACAGACATCAGTACACCTACTTCGACTGCATCGTTGCTGGCCGTCAAGCACAGGCGATCATTCGCCGCTTGATGCCGGACATCGAAGCCGCCAAGCCGGTGCTGGTACGATTCAAAATAGGCGATGTCTACCCGGAGTTGTTTATCTATAGAGTCGGGCCCAGACAGGGCGAGCCAGGTACTTCGATAAAGGCGCGCTTGTTGAAAATCGAGTTTGCCATGGTCGGCGGGATCGCCCTTGATATAACTGGCGTCGCGGCCGCAGCAGATGCGACTCGGGCGCACGCCTAACTAAGTGGTCCCGGAAGGCGCATTGCGCCTTCCGGGATTTCGTTGACATACACCGGGAACCTTCGGGTTCCCGGTCTCCCGTATCGAGCCAATCCCGCGTGGGTAGTCTGTTTAACAGTTCCTCCCGGCGCCATCGTTTCTGACGTCATACATATCGCCGTAGCACCTTTAGGTGCTCGCGTTTCTTCTTACTCCCGCAGGCGACACGCCTGCTTACGGATAGCACGCAACGAAATCACACGCCGGCCGACTTGCGAACGCATGGGCGCGGATGTTCGTGCCGGCCAACAGACTATCGACGAGGAAGACATGAAACATCAGACTAGAGATTCGACAGCGACAAATGTCGCCCAGTATCCGGCAATCGCAAAGCTGCCGGTCGATCGACTATGGGTCATCACGGTGGAACTCTACGCCGCGCTGCAATGGCTTGTGGATGACCTTAGTGATACCGACGATCGCCGTAAGCGTACGAAGCTATCGACCAGCGTTGCTAATGCTCGTGCGGTGTTGACCGACGCGGCAACGGGCCGATTGATAGAACAGTCCGGGGAAGTTATCGACAAAGGCGATCACGTCCGTGCCTATGTGTTTGCTGACCGGCAAGACTGTTACGTCGAAGGTGTAGTTACCGATGCCAACGTCACCACGCACCGAAGGCCTTGTTACGAAATCAAGGTGGCACGCAAAGTGTGGAACGGCGAGCAAGTGAAGCCAACCAACAGCTATGCGTATCCGCCGCAGAACGGAACCGTCACACCGGAAGGCGTAACCCATTACGTGATCAAGATTTGACCTCATAAGACATATGCGTAGGGATGTCGCGCGCAGATTTCTCGCTGCGGCATTCACTGCGTATATCACAACCCGCGAGGGACAAGACCGCCCCTCCGCGGCTCGCTTTTGCCTTTCGCACCTGAACAGTTCGGAGACATGATATGAAAGCGAGCAGGAAAGAAAAGGAGGCCATCGTGCAGTTCCTTACCAATCTGAAGGGTCGCCACGGAGCGCAGAAGTGGGAAAACTGGCCCAAGACAAGACCGCTTTCGAGCCACACCCCATAATCGTTGCACGGCCTGGTGTACCGGGTCGGGCTCAACGGGTTAGAATCGGGTGGAAAAATGATGCGCAAGGGTCGAACACTTTGTTATCGCGCCGCGATTTCCTGATCCACGCCGCGGCCTGCGCCGCCGTGCCTTTTCTGCCCACGCGCGCATTCGCCCGGTCTGCCTATCCAACCCGCCCGATCCCTAAAACTGGCGAGCCGTTGCCAGTGGTTGGGCTGGGCTCGACCAAGGCCGTGTCGCAACTGACGAAGCGCGGGACCGCCGAGTTCAAGGTGCTTTTGCGAACCCTGCTCGACGGTGGGGGAACGGTAGTGGATACCTGGTCGCGCAGCGCCGCGCTGGACAAGCTGACCGGCGACGCCCTTCAGGCCGAGGGCTTGGTGAAGGATCTATTCCTGGCCACCAAGGTAGATGCGGTGGGGGCCCAGGCCGGACGGTCAATGCTGGAACGCACCCGGCGGCTGTTCGGCAAGACCTCCGATCTCATCCAGGTGATCAGTCTAAGGGACCTTAAGACCCAGTGGCCGATTCTGAAGGAGTGGAAGGACGCGGACAAGGCGCGCTACATCGGCGCCACGGTATCCTCCGACCCCGACCATAACGCGATGATGCATTTCATGCGTGGTGAACGCCCGGATTTCATCCAGGTGAATTACTCGGTCGTGGAAACCGACGCTGAGTCGGGCGTGCTGCCGCTCGCCGCTGATTTGGGGATCGCGGTGCTGATCAACCGCCCGTTCATGAACGGCAGTTATTTCTCCCGGGTACGGGGTGTTTCGCTGCCGGAATGGGCCGCGGAGTTCGATTGCCACGGTTGGGCGCAGTTCTCACTGAAGTATATTCTTGCCCATCCCGCCGTCACTTGTGTGCTAACCGAAACCACCAATCCCAAACACCTGCTCGAAAACCTCGCCACCGCCTACGGCCGATTCCCCGACACGGAAACCAAACGCAGAATGCGCGAGGTGATGCAGTTTATCTGAGGTCAAAGGACGGCGATCAGGCGCCACGTGTGGTTGATCATAAGTATGTAGGCATGAACTGCGCATTCATGCTTCGTTGCCAACTCTTATAACGTATCTATGCACCGTCGGTCATGGGCTGCCGGGGAGGGTCAGGCGTGCGCGGCGGGGCGTGCGGGAATTTTCTCAGCGTTTGTTCTATTGCGTTTGTCCGGAGCAGGAATTTCCTTCGTCGTCCAACTGGCATGACTGCTCAAACGGCACCAGACCGCTCTTCGTGCGCTGGGTATTCTTTTTGGGGACCAAGCATATCGGGGCCGGATCCGTCCAGGGCTTCGAACCGGCGACGTGGCGGATAAAGAACATCTGCGTAAAGGTGATAAAACGCTCGTTGTAGATGGCGTTGTGATCAGCTATGACCCCCTTGTCGGTGTTGACGACCAGATACGGATAGCTGGACGCGTACTTCGGGCTCTCGACTGATGTCAGGTTGACCTCGCCGTAGCTTTTTGCCAAAAGCGCGTCAATAAGAGGGCCCAACATCTCCCCAAAGTTCCTGTCGGACGTAGCCGTGAGAAACCGACAGGGGCATGGGCGCGGGTCGGGTACTGGCTTTTGCTTCACGCCGTCCGACTCCAGGGCGTGCGTCAGGTATCTTTTATCGTGGCCTATGGCCTTGCGCATACTTTGTTTCTGGTCGGAGGACTTCGCGTGCTGGAAGAGCGTGCCTAAGGTCTGTCCCATCGGGAACGCTTTGCCGGTGGCGTTATCGGCCTTGGAGGTGACAATCATCATCACGGGACGTTGTTTTTTCCGCCATGGCGCACGCTCATAACAGCGATTGGTGGTGATGTGAAACAGAGGCTCGTACAGCGAGCCCTGGAAGGCCGGGTTGACCAGCATCACAAAGTCGCCGAAGCTCTCGGCGACGTCGTACACGACCTTCTTGCAGTCCTTGGCCTTGCTGTCCTTGGCCTTGCTGTCCTTGGCCTTGCAGCCTTCGACATCGATGATCTTTGTCTTCGCGGCGCGCTCCATCAAGGCGTGCGACAGCGCCGAGTAAACGACGAGGCCACCGAAGCTATGACCGGTAATCACGAGTTGCGTAGCGGGGCCCCCGCGCGTAGGGGCCTTCTGCCGAATGTCCCGATAGTCCTTCAGACGCGTCAAGAGCTCGAAGACGCCCCCGCGCCCCACGCGCGCCGCAGCCTCCTTCCGAGACCAGAAAGAGGCGTTGTTGAGAAAACCGCCGAAGGGGAGTCCCCGCCAGCCAAGGTACACCCCGACTACAGTCCGGCGCTTGACTTTTTTCGCCATTTCCTTTCCGGACGTTTTCATTTTTTGCAACATACAAAAACCATCTTGCATCTCGTTTCCAGTGGAGCATCCGGTTTGCATCTGACGGAGGACTGGAACTTGCACCTCGGCGAGGTCGGTGCGCTCGAGCAGTCGCGAGAAACACACAACGTTGTTATCGCAGGAGCTCGCGTTGTGCTTCCACCCATGCGCGTAGACATAGATCAGGGTGTGGCCATTGGTCTGCTTATCTTCGTCCTCCTTCTCGAGTTTCTTGAGAAGCGCAAAAAGCGCTTCCATTTGCCCGCGGTCGGCAAACCAGCCCTGGTCATCGAATTCCACGAAGGAGAGGTAGTAGTCCAATGGCCGTCTTTTGTCCGTTTTCGAATCGATCACAGCCTGATTCGAATAGAAACGGTGCTGAATGGCATGACAATCGGGGGATGTCGCGGATATCGGATCCTCGCAGAGCTTGCGCCCTCCCTTTGCGGATTTCGAATCCTCGCAGAGCTTGCGCCCTTCCTTTACGGTGTTGTCATCCACCGCGCACTCAAAGATCTTCGGCTGAGGATCGGCGGATTTCAGGTCCAGAATTTCGGTCCGATAGTGCTTGTGTGCGCAGGCCGATAGCAGCATGCCAACGAGCAGCATGGTTAGAAGACGCTGACTGTTCATGACCTTCTCCCTAGGAAGTCGCTTTTAAAGATCCCGTTTTGGGGGAAAATCTTTAGTTAACAATAAATATCGTTTCCATTTGCTGCCCTACTACCTCACTAAGTGTATTGATTATGGGTGGCGGTATCACCAAAAAGTTTTGCAATAGCCTTACTGTCACTCCTTGCGTCCAAAAACGCAGCTTGTGGAGGGGGCGGTCCGCGCGATCGCGTGCTCGGGATGTAACTCGGAAACCCCCCGGCTGTGCGCCGCACATAAACATCCGAGTCGGGTCGGGGCAAACATTCATCACCGCTCCCTTAGCTCACCATAACAGATCACCAAAATTCAGCGCGGGACTGAGACATTGTAAACAAAATCGTCTGCAACATAGAAACGTTTTTTCATTGTCAAGCCAGAACGCCAATATTCTAATGTCGTTGTTTCGGTCACCGATTGTTAGATGGGATAGTGAAGCAGGATGGCCAATGGCTATTTGGCGATCGAAGGAACGCAAATGATAACAGAGAAGAGGTGAGTGTATGCAGCGTACACAACGATGGCACAACTGCGCAGTCGGGGTAGTTTTTCTGACCGGACTGGGAGGAATGGACGCGGTCCTAGCGGCCAGCGATCAAACCGCCGGTCAGCGAATCGGGCGCTATTCGCTTGCCGTACCCAAGGCCTCACGGGCGCAAGCGGATCTCCTCAGCGCGGTGGTGACCGTGAGGTTCCCACACACGGTAACGACAGTCGGTCAAGCGATTGATCATCTGCTTAAGCGCAGCGGCTATCGGTTGGCATCCATGGACGCGTCGGACCCAGGTATGGCAATTCTAGTCACGCGACCCTTGCCCGTCGTGCACAGACGCCTCGGCCCGATAACCGTGGCGGAAGCACTCGAGGTGCTAGCGGGGCCGGCGTTTAGGCTGGTTGTCGATCATCTCAATCGGCTGGTGTCATACGAGGTGACCGAGAGATATCGGGCGCTTGCGGCGGCATCGATGACCGAAGGCAAGCGGCGCGGATATTCAAGCGTGGCCCACCCCAACGGCGTCGACCCGCGGTCGGCTGTGCCAGCGGCGCGCCCCATAAAAGTGTCCGCGCAACTACCGCAAACGCGTCCAACGACAATAGCCAAGCAGAACGCGAGACCGCCATGGGTATATGGACCCATCAAGGCCAATGAAACATTGCGGCATATCGCAGGACAGTTGCAACCAAGCGGCGTGACGAAAGAGCAGATGATGATTGCCTTGCTTGCACGCAATCCACGGGCGTTCGATGGCAATAACATCAATCAGCTGCGCCAAGGCGCGATCCTGATTGAGCCGCCACCTGCCCTGTTCGCAAAGATATCGCGTGCCGCGGCCGTGGCTGAGGTACGCCGGCACATGATTCAGTGGCGGAGACAAAACCAATAGCTGTACACGAGAAGATATAGCTCGCGAGACAAACGTTCGGAGGATTGGACAGATGCCCTTACTAGCGCAATTGTGTGCAGACATTCCCATACATGATGACATCAGGCGGGATCGGGAACTGGCTGCACTGCTAAACGAGTTGCGGGAAAAATACGGAGAACAAGTAGTGTCAGAGGGCCGTGGTGACATATCGCTTTATCTTGAGGCAAACGTTCCTTGCGATGGGAGCAACGCGCTAGAACAGTTTATGCAATATGCACGGCGTCTTTCGGCGGTGGCGGTTAGGCATGGGCTTCGCTTATAGGGGTAGCAGTCTACAGAGCGGGGAGTTTGTAATGTCAGACATATTATTAGATGCGGAGATGCGCGAAGAACGGTTTCCACGCTGGAACCCCGCCGACCGGGCGGCAAGCTCGACGGCCAGGTCCGTAAGACCGGTACGGTCCCGTGAACCCTCTTGTACGAGCAGTGGTTCCATCGAATTCGTCGGTTCACGCCGGTCTTCAACCGCGGAAACGACCGCTTTTATGTCCGCATCAGCTCTACGCATAAAATGATATATATCATTAGCTTATATATACTTCAAGCCCTTATATGCCCGAATCGATGACCGCTTTGAAGTCCGCTTGTATAAACGAGGTATTGGGGCGTTATTTTTCTTACAGATATCAGAACGTCGGCTTCAGTCGGCGCGTGGATTTCTCGCGATCGGAGGGATATAAGCCGGCAACACCTCACCCCCAGCCAGTCATCCCTTTATTTTAAGCCGTCGCCTTAAGCCAATAGATTGGCGTCCAAAGCATAACGACCCGTAACGCCGGCGCGTTATCGTTGGCGCATGGTGACCACCCGACCATGCCAGGTTTGTAAGCAGGTTTTCACGGCACCCCGCCGTGATAAGCGCTACTGCTGCCCGGCCTGTCGGCAGCTTGCCTATCGCAATCGCAAACGCCACGAATCACGGAGAACAGAGAGATGCTCGGAAATTGGATGAAACGAAAGATTGAAATTATAGCTGATAAAAACGCGAAAGAAGACCTAGAGAGATTTGTTCTGTCTTTACAGGGACAATCCGCACAAGAAATCGGGTTGCTTGTGGCAATTGCAACAGTCCTTCGATCACGTCTTGAGGCGGACGGTAAACTACCTGAGAGTGTGCTTGGTGTAGGTATGCCAGCCCCTGAACGTGAACAGGCTGATATTCAGCTACACTTTTCCAATTTGGTGCGGGCCTTTAGAGCCAATACGAGACTAAGGGCGCATCACAAGCGTAACGAACCACAACCACAGGAAAGCAAATAAATAAAATCAGTAATTACAGCAATCGTATTGGCGTGCGCCATCTCGACAACCGATAAACGCAACAAAGACTTACACGACCAGTGGGACAGGAAAATGGAGGAGTTGAAGGAGAAGTGGACGTCCAAGGAGTGAAAAAAATGACAGAACCCTATAGGAAAATATGGTTGCAGGTTGAGCCAGGCGGGGAAAGGCCAGAACACGCAGACCTTTGGGATTTGGCCGAGACTACATGGTGCCAACATCGATTGAATGACGGCGATATTGAATACATTAGGGCAGACCTTATAAAACCAATGTTTTCTCGGGAACAAGCGCTAGAGATCGAAAGGCTGGAAGCCATTATCGTGGCCAAGGATCAACGCATAGCTGAACTAGAGGCGCAGATTAATAGGGAGAAGTATAGGGTAAGGGCGAATAGGGCCCGTAAACGATGATCTTCAACCGCGACTACTTGAACTTAGGAAACGCCGCTTCCCATTTAAAGCTTGTGTAGCAGATTTCTACCAGCGCCACGCGTCTCCACAGATGTGGACGAGCTCGTTTCTCCAGTTCTTCAGTCATTGGTCTTGACAACCGCTCACTTCCTATGTAACCGTTTCCCCTTCTCACAAAGCCTTCGAACGCGGCTGTATAAAAAAACAAAGAAGTCCTGATCACTAGGAACCAGTGGTCGCTTTTTGGGTGTTTCGCCCGGTGTGGGTCTAAAGATGTTGCCGTCGGCCTAGGAACGGCCGAAGCGAAGACCGGACCAATGTATGACACCGGAGGCGCACCATGGCCGCTGCCGCGAACAGACGCGATCTCGCCTTTTCTCCCAGGTTTGTGCTACCCCGGCCCCGGATCCTTGCGGCGTCTAGTGCAAGGCGCGCTCAAGCAGTAGGGCTTCTCACACCAGAATCTTTTTGAAACCCAACGCTCGGGACATGGAGGTCCTATGCCAAGACAAACTCGCTATTACCTTTCGGACGTACCACAGCACATCATTCAAAGGGGCAACAACCACCAGCCGACGTTTTTCGCCGAGGGGGATTATGGTTTCTATCTGGAGTGCCTCAAAGAGGCAACATCTGCGCACGCCTGTGAGGTCAACGCTTACGTCTTAATGCCAAATCATGTGCACTTGCTCTTAACGCCACGCCGTGCCGACAGCGTTTGTAAGTTTATGCAGTCCGTGGGTAGGTGTTACGTCCAATACGTCAACCACGCTTACAACCGAACGGGGACCTTATGGGGGGGCCGATATAAGGCCAGTCTCATCGATTCCCTCACCTATCTGTTGACTTGCTACCAGTACATCGAACTCAACCCGATACGCGCCAACCTAGTACAGGACCCGGCCGACTATCCCTGGTCGAGCTATCGGTTCCATGCGTTGGGAGAAAAAAATAACGTTCTTTTTGACGACCCCGTGTACCTGGCATTAGGCACGACCGCCAAGGCAAGGCAAGCAGCCTATCGCAAAATAGTCCAGACACACATGGACAAGCGTGTTCTAGAGAACATCCGCGAATCCTTACATCACTGCGGTGTCTTGGGCACAGATCGGTTTAAGGACGATATCGAAGCCGTACTCCACCGCCCCGTGCGACCCGGAAAACGGGGCAGACCTAGGAAAACCAAGCGAGCGCCAGTAGAAAATCGAGTCTGACCCCATTTTATTTCTTACCGGGCTGTGCTCTGATGTATGAGTCTTACGACGGGTGATGGATTTGCGGACGACTTAGTTTGCACCGAAGCCTTCCCGAATTGCGCGAACGCTAACAATAATCCCTCGCCACCCGCCAGTTGTTGTCCTTTCGCTTTATGAGGGGTCTTGCCCTCCTTGCTTCGCTTCAAAGGGCGGTGCTCCGAGTCCCTGCGGCTCGGGATGCCTTTCCCAATCCATGAATCTCAAAGGAGGAGATCATGAAAACCATCAAACCTTGGCAGCACCTCTATCTGGGCGCGGTGATCGTCGCGTTTCTCGCCGCCTTCGGACTATGGAACCCGTTCGCCGAAGAGGCGAGCGCCGCAAAACACAAGGCACCGGGTTTCAAAGTCGACCCCTCCTGGCCGAAGCGCCTGCCGAACAATTGGCTCATGGGACAGATCGCTGGGATCGCCGTCGATAAGGATGACAACATCTGGATTGTGCAGCGCCCGCGGAGCCTGACCAGTGACGAGGCGGGGGCGACAGACGCCCTGCCCGGTACCACTCCGCCGGCCGATGCGTTTGGAAACGCCAGACCGGCGGGCTCGCTCGCGGACTGCTGCTACCCGGCACCCTCGGTGTTGCAGCTTGATAAGAAAGGTAACCTGCTGCGGGCGTGGGGCGGTCCGGCCGAAGGCTTTGGGGACTCAGCGTGGAACTGGCCCGCTAACACGTGCATTGCGCCAGAGTGCGAATGGCCGGTGAACGAACACGGGATCTATGTGGACCATAACATGAACGTCTATATTGCGGGGAACGCGGGCGGGGATGCCCAGGTGGTCAAGTTCGCCGCCGACGGGACCTTTCTCCTGCAGATCGGCGACGAGGCGGTCATAAATATGGGCAGCAACGATACCAATGGCTGTCGTGGAGGTACACCGTGCCTTTACCGGCCTGCCGATATGGAGGTGGATCCCAAGACCAACGAGCTCTACATCGCCGACGGCTACGGGAACCACCGCATCGTCGTAGTCGATGCCGACACGGGGTTCTACAAGCGGCATTGGGGCGCCTATGGCCAGAAGCCGGTCGATGACGGCGCCTCGGACGCGATGGGCCCCAATGACAACCCGGCTGCTGGCACTGACCCGGAAGACTTTGCACCGCCCCACTTCCGCAACCCGGTGCACGCCGTTCGCATCAGCAAGGACGGGCTCGTCTATGTTGCCGATCGCCCGAACAACCGGGTCCAGGTGTTCGACATGAGCGCCGGCGCCGCGGACTGCATACCGGCGGGGCCGGGTAGCTGCGGCTTTCTGGGGGAGAAGTTCGTCGAGCGCGACACCCTCGGCCCCGGGTCCGTGTGGGATCTCGACACCTCGGCCGACAAGCGCCAGACGTTCCTCTTCATCCCTGACGGAACCAACCAATACGTCTGGGAGCTCTTGCGCTCGTCGCTGGATATCCTCGCCCGGTTCGGCGGCAACGGGCGCCACGCCGGCCAGTTCCACTGGGTGCACAACTTGGCGGTCGACTCAAAGGGCAACATGTATACCGCCGAGGTGGACACCGGCAAGCGTGCCCAGAAGTTCAAATCCGTCGGAAAGCGTAAGGACAACGGCGGTGAAGATGATGACACTGACGACAGTGATGGCAGCTAACATCCGCAGGCGATGCTAGGACGCGGACCCATCCAGGCCGCGTTCAGGGCTGGTGCCTGAGGGCACCAGCCCGACGCCGCCCGCTCGCCGCTGCGGAGCTGTTCAGCCGATGGACCCGCTACACGGGACGCAAAGAGGCCGCGCCGGACTGCTCCTGGCCGCCATGCTGGGCCTCATTTTGCTTTCCCTGCCAGTACGCGCCCATGACATCCCCAATGAAATTCTCCTGCACGGGTTCGTAAAACCGGAGGGCGAGCGGCTGCACTTCGTCGTGCGGGTCCCCCTGATCATGCTAGCCAGCATGAGCCTCCCCAAGCGCGGTCCCGGGTACCTGGATCTTGCCCGCCTCGACCACGCGCTGGAGACGTCGGCGACGGCCACCGCACGGCAGATTCAGTTGTACGAAGACGGGGTCCGGCTGACGCCAAGCCGTGTCAAGGCGCGCATCTCGCAGCCCTCCGACCGCTCCTTCGAGACGTTCGAGACCGCGCGCGTCCGCATCGCAGGACCCAAGCTGCCAGCGGGCACGAATGTCTTCTGGAACCAGGGTTTCTTCGACGCTCATCTGGAATACCCCATCCGCTCCGACCAATCCGATTTCGCCCTCGACATGCGAGTAGCGCCGGGGCTTTCGGGGCGGCTTAAGATGATCGTCCGGTACATCCCACCCGCGGGATCGATCCGCGCCTACGAGATCCACGCGGGCTTTGGGCGGCTCGCGCTCGATCCACGCTGGCACCAGGCCGCCGGGGTGTTTGTAAAATCCGGCTTTTTCCACATCCTCGATGGCACCGACCATCTACTGTTTTTGTTCTGTCTCGTGATCCCGTTCCGCCGCCGCTGGTGGGATTTGTTGAAGATTATCACCGCGTTTACGGTCGCCCACACCATCACGCTCATCGCCGCCGCCCAAGGCCTGGTGCCCGCCGGTGATTGGTTCCCGCCGTTGGTGGAGACATTAATCGCGGCGTCGATCGTGTACATGGCGCTGGAGAACATCGTCGCGGCGGACCTGCGGCGGCGCTGGCTCATCACCGCCGCCTTCGGCCTCGTGCACGGCTTCGGCTTCTCCTTCGCGCTCCAGCAAGATCTCCAGTTCGCGGGTGACCATCTCCTGCTCTCGCTCGTGTCGTTTAACGTCGGTGTGGAGCTCGGCCAGATCTTGGTCTTGCTTCTGGTGCTGCCGGTGCTCGGCCTGCTGTTCAGGCGCCGCTCGGTCGAGCGCTTCGGCGTGGTGATCCTGTCCGTCTTTCTGGCGCATACCGGGTGGCACTGGATGCTGGATCGGGTGCAGGGCCTGCGGAACGTCGAGTGGCCCAGCCTCGATGCCGCCTCACTGGCGGGCTGGGGACTGCTATTGCTACTCGTCGGTGGCGCCGCCTGGGCGATCGTAAAGCAGTGGAACCGTCGTTTGGCGGCGCAACGGAGAGCGGGTGATGACCTCACGTGAGTTGCTTACCGATCCCCTGTAAAGGAATTGACGTTTGCATGCGCTCGCCACCGGCCGCCATGGTCTGCATTTCCCCAGTCCAACGCTCATGGTGATGATACGAGAGTCGACACGCTAATCGCGTGCATTCAGACGCCGAGTTTGTAGATCTGCGTCGTCTGGCCCTTACCCCGGATCGCTACGTCACCGATCGGTTCGAGCGAGTTCATCTCATGCAACAAACTTACAGTCGTACCCGAAACCAGCACCAGCGTCCCATACTCTTTGTTAAGCTGTTCCAGGCGAGCCGCAAGATTCACGGCATCGCCATGAACGGTGTAGTTTATACGTTCGCCCGAACCGACGTTGCCGGCGATGACGGTACCGGTACTGATGCCCACCCGGGTGCGCAATTCCACCCCGGCGAAGGTTTTTCCTTTCACGGACGCCTGCAGCTCGCGCGCCGCCTGAACAGCGCTATCGGCATGCATGGGATCCTCCAGCGGAACGTTGAAAGTGACCAGCATGGCGTCACCCTGAAACTGGTTGACCACACCTCCATAGCGCGCGATCGGCCCGATGGCCGCAGCAAAGTATTCATTGAGCATTTGTACTAGCTGCTCGGGCGGCATGCTCTCCGCGATGCTCGTGAACGATTCGATGTCGGAATAGAGGATGGTGGCCGTAGTCTTGGTCGGCCTGAGCGTACCCTTGCCGTCGACGATCGCCTCGGCGACACTCGCCGGCACGTACTTGCCGAAGATCTCTCGGATGATAGCTAATTGCTGGGCGACAGCATCTCGCAGCCGTTTCTTTTCCAAGCTGGCACCAACCCGCGCCCGCAGTAGGACAGCGTCGAACGGTTTGAACAGATAGTCTTCGGCGCCCAGCTCAATGCAGCGCACCACGCTCTCGAGTTCGTCCACGGCCGAGATCATGAGAACGGGAATGTCTCTCAGGACCACGTCCGATTTCATGCGCTCGAGCACTTCATAACCGTTCATCTCTGGCATCATGATGTCGAGCAAGACCATGTCGAAGCGCTGCTCAGCAAGCAACTCTAGGGCTTGACGCCCGTTTTCGGCGGTGACGAGGTTGGTGTGCCCGTCGCGCTTCAGCCGTCGGGAAAGGGTATAGCGGTTATTCTCGTTATCATCGACGATCAGGAGCGCAGGGCCGTCAACACTCACTCAATCGCCCCCTTGCTGAGACTCGCCTCGATCTTTTTGAGCAAGCGTTCGAACTCGACCGGTTTGACATCGTAATCATCGCATCCGGCCGCGATCGCCGATTCTCGATCGCCCGACAGAGCATGGGCTGACAGCGCGATGATGGGGATGTCACGCGTCTCCGGCGAAGCCTTGAGCTGGGAAGTCGCCGACCATCCGTCGAGCCCTGGCAACGACAGATCCATGATTATCAGTGCTGGTGATTCATGGCGCGCCTTCGCCACGCCTTCTTCACCGTCTCTTGCGACCACCACATCGTAGCCCTTGCGACTGAGTCGCCGGGACAACATATAAATGTTGTCCTCATTGTCTTCGACATAGAGTATCTTAGTCATCTACATAGACTCCCCACCCGCGCGGTACTTGCCAGCGTAACGGGTCACCAGATCCCGCAGCTCATCGAGCAGTCCATCGCGATCAGCGCTGGTTTTTTGCAGGATTCGCTCGACTCCGCCATTGAGCTGCCGATGGTCGTCCTCGGTCAGGTCGGCGGCTGTCACGACGACCACCGGAGGGTGGTTGGCACCCAGCTCCCTTCGCAACTCCCGAATGAACTCGAAGCCATCCATCTCGGGCATGAGAAGGTCGAGCAATATTAAGTCAGGCTTTGACTTGACGACACACTCCAATGCCACGCGGCCGTTCTCGGCCTCGGTGACCTCCCAACCTTCGCCAATGAACATGCGGGACAACCGCTGTCTAGCGGCTACGTCGTCATCGACGACCAGTACTCGGCGCCCTGTCTCATCTGCTCGATATTTCTCGAGTAGCGCGCGGAGTCTCGGACGGTCGATCGGTTTGGTCATGTAATCCGATGCGCCCAGCGCATACCCTTTGTTCTTCTCATCGAGGATTGTCAGCATCACGATTGGAATGTGGGCTAGTTCGGGATCGGCTTTCAGCGCACGAAGAACGCCCCACCCGTCCAGATCCGGCATCAACACGTCAAGTGTGATGAGCGAAGGAGAAATCTCGCGAGCAAGCCGTAGACCGTCCTCGCCATTGCTAGCTGTGACTACGTCATAGCCCTCCTTGGCTAGAAAACGTCGCATCATGTCGCGCACCGTCGAGTCGTCGTCGACCACGAGCACCGTGTTGGCGCGCCCGTCGTTCGGTTTGAGGACCAGCTTTCCATCGTCTTGCGTGGTTGTGGTCGGCTGAGTTAGAGCTTGTTGTTTGAGATCAGTCGGTAGTCGAACGATGAAGGTTGTTCCTTCGCCGAGCGTGCTTTCCACCCGAACGTCACCTTGCAGTAGATGACACAGATGTCGAGTGATGGCGAGTCCGAGACCCGTGCCACCGTACTTTCGAGTGGTAGAACTGTCCGCCTGGGCGAACTCCTGGAACAACCTGTCCATCTGATCGGGCGTCATGCCTATTCCCGTGTCAACGACTTTCAAAACCAAGCATTCGCCGAGCTCCCCGTTCTCCCTCTCGGCTTCTACCGTGATTTCGCCGTTCTCAGTGAACTTGCAAGCATTGCTCAACAGGTTGAGGCAGATCTGACGCGCGCGCATACAGTCGGTGTGCATGGTGCCGACATCATCCGGGCATCGCAGAATGAGCTTATTGCCATTTTTCTCCGCGAGCGGCTGGGCCGTGGTCATCAACTCGCGTAGCGTCGAAGCGATATCGAACACCTCTGGATGCAGCTCTATCTTGCCGGCCTCGATCTTAGAAAGATCAAGGATCTCGTTGATGAGGTGCAGCAGGTGTTTGCCGGCCCGTAATATGCGTCCGAGCGGTTCTATGAAGTCTTCCGCTCCGATATCTTGTGCGTCTTCCTGCAACATTTCGGTGATTCCGATCACAGCGTTGAGCGGTGTACGCAGTTCGTGGCTCATATTGGCGAGAAACTGGCTCTTGGCCAATGTCGCGGATTCGGCTAACTCTTTTGCGACTCGCGACTGCTCTTCCGCACGCTTTCGTTCCATGACGCGGCCGAGTTGGACGCCCATCTGGGCCATGACGTCCAGCATTGGCTTGTGCGACCGGACGACCTCATCCGAGAAGAACTCCAAGACCGCGGTAACTTCTCTGCCTACTAGCACCGGAAACGCGAGCGCCGACTTGACGCCGATTTCACCGGCGAACTTTGCCCTCGTAAAGTCCGGGTCTTCGGTTACGTCGTTGATCCAGACCGGTTTTGCGCCGGCCAGCGCCCTGCCCACTAACCCAACCCCACTCGGACCCCATCGGGTACCGTCGGTCACGTTTCGGAGTCTGGCGAACTTTGCCGGATTCTTGAGGTACCAGAGCGGTGTGGAAACCACTTCCCCCGAGTCGTCGTCGCAAAGCATGTAGACATGCCCCACCGGCCAGCCGCTATAGAAACAGATTTCGTCGAGCGCGATTTGCATGGCCTGCTCGACACTGGTGGCTTCATTTGCCGCACTCGTGATGACCTGAAGTAATTGTAGAAATTCGCTTTTTTCGCGCAGTGCTTGTTCCGCCCGCTTGAGTTCAGTGACATCCATGTAGACCGCGACCGTACCGCGCTCCGCGGTTTTGCGTTCGTTGACCTGGATCCAAGTCCCGTCGCTGCGTTGTTGTGTTTGCGGTCCGATTGGATTTTCATGGTGGAACAATCGTTCCTCGATCCAATCCTCGACCCGGTTTTCGGCGTCCCGTATCAAGCCGCGCTCGGCCGCCTTGCGGATAACCGAGGCGAACTGCGCTCCGGGCACCGCTAGCCCATCGTTTATAGGATAGAGCATTTCTCGATACTTCTTATTGCTGAGTACCAAGGTGTCGTTTTCGTCATAAAGGCAGAATCCGTCCGGGATGCTCTCGATGGCATCAATAAGCTGCGCCTGAGCTCGGCGGACAGCCGCTTCCGCTTTCTTCTGTTCGGCGGCGAGACGGTCACGCTCTACAAGACTGTCGCGAAACAGTGCCAGGGTGCGCGCCATCGCGCCGACCTCATCCGGTCCGACGGCTGGAATCTCGGCATCGAGCCGCCCGCTGGTGATCGCCGAAATCGCAGTGACGAGTTTCCGCAACGGAACCGTGATCGAGCGAAGCACAATCACGGTTAGCACGAGCCCCACAATCGCAGCGAGGATAACGATGTAGACCGAAAAATCGGCTGCGCGTTGAGCGCTGAGCAAGGTACGATCGCGCTTCTCAGTAGCCTCAGCTTCCAATCGGTTTAGCAGTGTGGCGAGACGCTCGTCAACTGTGCGTATATGCCTCAGCGCTTTCGCCCTTAGCGAATTCCCGAGTACTCGCTGGTCGTCGGTATAGGCATCGACAGCCAACATCGTCTGTTGCATCAAGCGATCGACCTGTTCGTGCACTTCGGCTACGACCGCGGCATCGTAATGCTCGAGTGCCAGAAGCTCGCTAGCAAGGACTTGACGAGCCTCGTTTGCTTTTTGCTCTGAGCGTACATGCAAGCTAACCGCAAGATCTGTCAACCAGTACTTCAAGTCGCCGAATGCTCTGGTGGCAGCGTTAGCGGCCTTGAGAGCGGAAACAAAACGGGCGTCTTCCACCAGGGCTTCCGCCCCTTGAGAGAGTCGCTGGTTGAAGTAGAAATTGGATGCGACGAGAACACCGAGCAGTACCGTAGACAGAATGACCAGGCGCGTCGGGATCGACAAGTGAGACATGAGAATGCTTGGAGCTGTCGTCGTCGCGTTGAACTCTCTGTCAGAAGCTAATCGACAGCGCGCGTCGGCGGTCAACGAAACAGACTCACGCTAATGGTGCTACCGAGTTCTCCGAGCTTCCCCCCCTCCTTTGGATAGCCCGTGATATCGATCTCGCCCCTTGGCTCGCCGTGGCACGCGAGGCAACCAGCGCCGTAGTACTCAGGGACCAGAAGACGAAAAGCTTCGCGGCCGTCGTTTTGCGCCACCATCGAAAGTACGTCGCCTTTGGGCCACTTCGGAGACATTAGCTTGTTCTGAATCATCTCGGATTCCCACTGGTCCGGCCGCGCTTTACGGTTGCGAACGCGTTCTGGTGGCCCCGTTACCTTTACCTCCGCTTCATCGCCGATCTTGCGCTTGAACCGTTCGTTGACTAGACGCGCAAACACCGCGGGAACGAATCCCTTGAATCCGACATTTGGGCTATTGATAGTTGCTTGGTTCTCATCCATGACCTCAACCACCGCAACCATTTGTGCCGCCAATAGGCGGCCCTGGCGCGATTCGGGATCGACATCGCGCGGGTCGCCGCCGGTGAGCTTCCTATAGTTTTCGATCGCGTTGCCGAGTACGACCTGCCCGCTCAACCCCTTGTCGCCGATGGTGGCGTCGTTGATGAGATCCTGGTTAGCAGAGATGACCGTACGTGCGGCACGCAGCAAGTTTGCCAGACTGATGGCGGTCTTTAGATCTTCCTCATCATGAGCCCATGAATCCACGTGCATAACCGCGAGTACGGCCAGGGCTGCTAGTAACACTGAGGGACGGCGGGCGACGCCGGGACTCCATCGTGGTGTGCACATAACGTCTCCTTTTGAGCTTGGATTCGACGGGAAATAGAGCGGTAGTGCTGGCACCATTTCCGATGCGCTGGTAGATGTTAGCACGATCCGGATCGGTTAGGGCGAGATAACTACGCGCGGGCGTTGTTTGCGACACATCCAACTCTCACTTAGCCGGCGTTTTAGATTGCCTTCAGCCGCCAGTGTTTGGCTTGCGCCTCTTTGTCCGTGAAGCACTGCTGAAATTCTGGCGTGGCATTAACCATGGCAAAGCGGTGTCGGCGTAGGCCTACGAGCACGTGCAGTGCCGGCTGACAATGCGCGGGGTCGAGTTCGCACCGGGCTTTTATGCGGGCGAGCTAAACTACCCGCCTGCGTGCAGGGGCCGAGGGCTAAGCACTGGCAGCGGTTGGGTCAGCAGGCGAACTGCAGCGGCGGTGCGCGAGCGTCATCCTCATGGCGCTGTCGCGCCTTGCGGTGTTCGACGATGTGAGCCCTGCGATTGGGCTCGGTGAGCCTTGAGCAATCACGCGTCGCTACCCGCCACAGTGCGGACATTGAGAGGTCGATGTCGAACCCCCGACGCCGGCGCTGCATCCAGCTCATGGGCGCGATGGGCTTTGGCTCGCTGGCCTCGGCCGAGGTGGCCGCTTGGTTCTCGGGCACCGGTGGCGGTCTTTGGCTGGCAACGACGTGGTGGCGATGCATTGGCATGAAGTGTGATCAAACAGGCTGATAGATGCGTTTCGATTTGAAAATAAGTGGCTTATAATTCCTAACCATATGAGCATTCGCGTGGTAGCAGAGGTCGAGATCAAGCGTGGTCGGGTCGATGAGTTCAAGACAATTGCGGCCGAAGTAATCCAACGAGTCGAGGCGAACGAGCCGCGTACGTGGACCTACGAGTGGTACCTGAACGAAGACGAATCGAAGTGTTACGTGCTCGAGCATTACGCTGACTCGGCTGCCACCATGGCGCATATGGAAAACGTCGGCCCGCTGCTCGATCGATTCTTCGAAACCTGCTCGATCGACAATCTGTCGCTGTTCGGCGAGGTGTCGGCCGAGGTGCGGGAGGCCTTCGCGGCGCTCAATCCGAGCGTCTTTGAGCACTGGTCCGGGGTCAGCCGCGAGTTGGTCGATGCCAACAAGTGAGCTTTGCGTAGGTGGCGCCCGAAAATCCAAAGCGGGTTGATTTCCAACGGCTGACGCTGGCTAGGCGATGTGATCTAGGCTCTGGGTCGCGATGCCGGTGACTACATTTCCTTCACTTCTGCCACTTCAATTGTGCCGATGTCAAGCTGCGGGCAGCCCTTAGCCATTTCAAGCACATCCATGGTGTCGGCCCTGACGATAGAAAACCCTGACAAGGGATTCGACCCACCATCGTCCGATACACCACCGGCGCTTACGGTCTTGGACATTCCCAAGGGCGTGCTTCTAACTCAGCCTATCGGATCGCGGTTTCGCTAGCTCGCGGCCAGCTCGTCGACGATGAGAGCGGTGGCCGACTCGTTCATCGCCGTCTCGATTTCGTCCCGCCAGGGCAACCCGGGCTGTAACCGCGCCTTGTCCAACCAGACCCGTAGGCCAGCCTCTTGGCTCAGACGGGTTGCTAGCAGCTCAACGTCGGCTGCATCGTGCCGACTGTAGCTTACGAAGACGTCGTGTGTGATAACAGGACCGGCCATGGAGTCCTCCCTGACGATGCACCATCAAGCTTTATCACCTTACGCCAGGGAGGGGTCAAACAGCAATACGTTTTATGCCTCACGCGGAAGCGAATTTGGCGTCAGTGTTTTACTTTGCATCAAGCGTTGCAGTCATGCTCAGCGTGACCTCACGAGATTGAGTACGTCAGCGCACGAGAAGGGAGAAGAAGAGGAAAGGGCTAACGCTTTAAGGTGTCGTTCTTGAATTGGTCGCTGACCGTGCATTTAGGAATGTCAAGCCAGGTTTCCTATTTACCCCCTTAGCTGCCCTTTAGAGGTTGGTGGGATTGAGCCAAGAACGTTCACTCCTACGTGTACTCGATCCTCGTAAATGCTGAGTTCCACGTCTCGATCAACTTGTTCTGCTCTACTCAGGCTTCTAACACCATAGGTGTGGTTAGGAGTCAATAATGATTGATGGAAAGAGGACCATAGGGATCGTGCTTTCTGGCGGCGCCCACAGGGTAGCGATTTTCGCGCTTGAGGCTCTCCTTGATGTTGTTGATTCGCGTCGGAATCGAGACGTGTCCGTCGCAAATTACTAATCAGGCCGCGAGCGGAAGCTCGACGCGAGCAACCCTGCGTGTGCGGGACGCTCACAATGAGCTCATACCGCCCCTCGTGTCGGCGAAACGATAAGATCCAACCCGAACGGTCGGCGCCCAGGTAACATCCCGTCTCAGTCGATTTTACGGCCGCGATTCAGGAGACGCTTTCGCCCGGCTGCAGCGTTTTGAGGGCATCGACCAGCCGCCCCACGTCGTAATCCCAACGAGTGTCACTGATTTCAATGGCATTGAGT
>JAOTYM010000261.1 GCA_029861845.1 Gammaproteobacteria bacterium
CTGAGGAACAGCTCTGGGTGCAACGATGGCAGAACATGCACAGTCAGCCGCAGCAAGAACTATCGAAACTCAGTTATCCGCCAAACACACCCCGGGCAAGAGCCATTTGGCAACACGGCATCGACCGGCTATCACGCACCGATGTGGAGCAGACGATCGATGCCTGGTTGAAACTAGCGCAACGTGACGAGCTTATCGAATCTGATCACAACTACGCGCGACGCCAGATTGGGTTGCACGCAGCCTGGCAGCACAACCCAGTCGCCGCGCAATGGCTCGATCAGCTACCGCCAGAGGCCTCCGATCCGCTGGTAAGACAGTGGCGTTTGCTGTCCACACTACGCTCTCAGGACTGGGTGGCCGCTGAACGTGCGATTGCAACCCTCTCACCGGAAGAATTGGATGAAAACAAGTGGTTGTATTGGAAGGCGAGAATCTTGTCCAAGAACGGCGACCCCGAGGCAGCACGGGAGATCTTCCAAGAACTCGCCAAATCCCGCCACTACTACGGCTTTCTCGCAGCCGATCAAATCGATTATCCCTACTACATGGGTCACACCGCCCTTAATGCTTCCGCGGACGACGTGCACAGATTGGAAAATCGCTTAAGCATGATCACCGCAAGGGAGTTGTATCATATAGGTGAGATGGACACTGCGCGCAGTCAATGGGACTGGGCCACACGAAACCTGAACGAAATCGAGCTGCGCGCGGCCGCTGCCATTGCCTACCGATGGCAGTGGCATGACCGAGCCATCATTACCGTCACGCGGGCGGGTCACCGGGACGACCTCGAGCTGAGATTTCCTTTACTATATCAGGAACTCATCCAAACTAACGCCAACGTTCGTAACCTTGATGTCGCTTCGATTTTTGGCGTAATACGCCAGGAGAGCGCCTTTGTCGTGGATGCACGCTCGGGTGCGGGCGCACTTGGGCTGATGCAACTCATGCCACAGACCGCCCGTCTTGAAGGGCGCAAACATGAGCTCGAGTTAAGCTCTGACCGCGAACTGTTTGATCCCAGAAAAAATATAACGCTTGGCACCGGCTACCTTCGAACGTTGCTCGATCGATTCGGAGGCAATCTCGTATTGGCGACAGCTTCTTACAATGCCGGACCGAATCGAGTGCAGCAATGGTTACCACAGGGTGGCACCATAGACGCGGATGTCTGGGTCGAGACCATACCGTTTTCGGAGACCCGTAACTTTGTAAAGAACGTGCTCGCGTTCAGCGCAGTGTATGACTATCGTTTAGGGAAAAAACCCAAGCGCTTACGCGAGCGCATGCCGCCGATCCACTCCGCCGGCTAGGCGGAGTATTATAATATCCTCGGAGCACTGTGTTAAACGTCAAAGATAGTGAATTGGGTTAACAAGCCTTGGTTATGTCTAAGCTGAATATCTTTATGCTCGGCGGCACGGGGTTCGTCGGCCGCTCCCTTGCTGCGCGCCTAGCCGAAGACGGGCATCAAATTACCGTCATCAGTCGTCGACGCGAACGCCACCGAGAGTTGTTAGTACTGCCAACTCTTAACATCGTTAATGGGGATGTTCACGACTCACAGGTATTGCTTGATCAATTCAAGGGCGTTGATGTGGTCATCAATCTGGTCGGAATTCTCAATGAGCGCGGTCGAGATGGCAAAGGGTTTCACCGGGTCCACGTCGAGCTTCCCGAAAAAATAGCGAAGGCCTGTGTCGCGAAGGGGGTATCACGTCTGCTACACATGAGCGCCCTCAATGCAGACACCAACGGACCCAGCCATTATTTGCGCACCAAAGGTATGGGAGAAGATCTGGTACACGGCGCGTCGAACTCACGATTCCAGGTCACCAGCTTTCGGCCGTCCGTGATTTTCGGGCGCGACGACAGCTTTACCAATCGCTTCGCGGATCTGCTTCGACGCATTCCTTGGATGTTCCCGCTGGCCTGCCCAAACGCCCGATTCCAACCTATCTATGTCGACGATGTCGCCGAGGCCTTCGTCCGATCGCTGCAGGACACTCAAACCTTCGGCCAGCGCTACAATCTTTGCGGTCCCGAGACTTATTCACTAGTCGAGATCGTCACTTACATCGCCAGTCTTATCGGGGTAAAACGACACATCATCAAGCTCTCGCCTTGGCAATCTAAGCTTCAAGCTAATGTGTTAGAGCGCGTTCCGGGCAAACCGTTCTCAATTGATAACTTTCAATCCCTGCAGATCGACAGTGTTTGCCCCAACGGGTTCCCTAAGGCTTTTGGTCTGGCGCCCCGCTCTCTGGAAGAAATAGCGCCGGGATACCTTGGGTCGGGCGCAGACACTTTGTCTCGGTTTCGG
>JAOTYM010000131.1 GCA_029861845.1 Gammaproteobacteria bacterium
TATTTGATCTAGAGAACGATTGTCGAGCATAAGACCGCCCAGGACGGACTGTTCAGCCTCGATTGATTGTGGTGGGACCTTGAGAATCTCGGCCTTCGCGCCGCTCTCGGCAAGGGAATAGCCTCGCTCTTCCATCGTTTCCCCCTTCCAGTTACTTGGATGCGCCCATACGGAGTCGCATAGACACTGACGGCGAACTTAGCTGCGAGAACTCAGTACAGTGCACCCATGACACATGATTTTATCAGACAACCCCGGTGATGTTTGGCCAATGTGCTATTGCTATTTATTACCCCGTAAGGCGAGATATTGGAAAAAAGCAACGCCTGGCCCGAAAAAATGGCCACTCTCGCTGCTGATATATAGATACAAGGACCCCATCGACGAATAATCTCGAGGCGCTGGTCTTGTCTAGTTCTACCTCAAGCACACACCGACGCATTCTGACAACGCCAGCGAACACGCTGGCATTATATGTCAGCCGGTCGGTGTGGCGTACAGGGGGGCGAAGAACGGTCGTGAACCGCCGACAAAATGGGCTTGAACCTTACGGCCATGGCCGCGGTTTTTGTTAGGGGTCTACTCTTCACCGGCGATAGATACGGTGATTTTTATATCGATCTCTGGATGTAGCGTCACTGCGATCTCGTGATCGCCAACATCCTTGAGTGGACCTGCAGCAAGATGGATTTCCGACTTTTGTAGGTCATACCCGGCTGCTTGCATGGCCTCCGCGATATCTCGCGTGCTCACCGAGCCAAACAGCTTGCCTTCCTCACCGACCTTGCGCACCAGCTGCACTGACGCACCGTCCATCTTATCAGCACGCTCACGCGCTTTTGTCAGCGCGTCGTTATGAACCCGCTCGAGCTCTGCGTGCCGGGCCTCAACTACCGTCCTATTCTCTTCGTTTGCAATAACAGCTCGACCATAGGGAATCAGGTAGTTTCGTGCATAACCCGATTTCACCTTAACCTCATCCCCAAGATTGCCCAGGTTCTGAACTTCTTCAAGCAAAATGACCTGCATGGCTTCCTCTCTAACCGGAAAACGACATTCTGGATCTAATGGCTGTCCGAGTACGGCAGTAGTGCCAGATATCTCGCATACTTAATCGCACGCGCGAGTTGGCGTTGATAGCGTGATTTAGTACCAGTATTCCGACTAGGGATGATACGGCCGGTTTCGGTAATATATCCCTTTAGGGTCGCGAGATCCTTGTAGTCGATCTCCTCCACACCCTCAGCTGTGAATCGGCAATATTTCTTACGTCTAAAATAACGAGACATACCATAACTCCTGCTTTTCTTCGCCGCCAATCATGATCACTCGAAAGACTCTACCGGCGCCTCGCTAGCTGGTGTCGGCTCTTCGACCGCGTCCGACACTACTGGTTCGGAATCATCAAAATTACGGGCAGATCCCGGCTCGTCCGGCCTGGATTCCTCCTGTTTGTCCTTTACCAGTGGTGACGCCGTCGTAACTGACGTCTTCCTTCGGATTACCAAAGAGCGCAACACAGCGTCGTTAAACTTGAAAGCCGCCTCTAACTCACGCAGCGTCTCCAACGTGCACTCAATGTTCATGAGTACGTAATGTGCTTTGTGTACTTTGTTGATGAGAAACGCGAGCTGGCGCCGCCCCCAATCTTCAAGGCGGTGGACGGTACCGTTTTGGGATTCGATCATCGAGCGGTAGCGCTCGATCATGGCAGGGACTTGTTCGCTCTGGTCCGGATGGACCAGAAACACGACCTCGTAATGACGCATATCTGTGCTCCTTATGGATAAAGCCTTCCGCTACCCAGCGGGCCGGTAAGGCAAGGATGCAATTGCCACAGGATTGAATCCGTAGGCTAAAGTGCGACGCATTCTAAACCATACGTCGTGCACGGTAAATAGCGAACCGTTAGCCATGGGTCATAAATCGTAACCCCTAAAGCACTTTTGCCCGGCTCCCGCCGCTCACGACTAACGCGTTACGCATCACGGACTTGACGGCACCTCAAGGCCTCATACAGGCACACCGCCGTGGCCGCTGCCACGTTGAGGCTTGCGATAGACCCTAGCATTGGGATCTTTACTAACGCATCGCAATGCGCTTTTGTAAGCCTACGCAGACCCTTTTCTTCGCCCCCCATGATCAGCGCCAAGGGTCCACTCAAATCCGCCTCGAAAATTGATGTGGTTGCTTCCTGGCTTGCCCCCACCAGCCAAATACCCGCCTTCTGAAATTGTCGCAGTACCCGAGAAATATTGGTGACGCGAAAGATCGGTACCGTCTCGGCCGCGCCGCTGGCGACACGCCGGACGCTAGCGGTGACAGATGCGGCACGATCCTGCGGTAGGATGACTGCGTGCACTCCGGCGCCGTCGGCGCATCGCAGGCAGGCCCCTAAATTGTGCGGATCTTGCACACCATCGAGCACCAACAACAAGGGCACACCATTTAGTTTCTCCAGAAACACCGGCAAATCTCTTTCGTTGCCGGACGGCGGCAGCCGACACTGCGCCACCACACCCTGGTGATGCACGCCGCCGGCAATTTGATCGAGGTGGTCGCGAGACACGCGTTCTAACCTAACGTCTGCTGCTTTGGCCAGCTCTATCACCTCGTCCGTGCGACGGTCCGAACGAGCCCCGCTCAACCACACAACCTCGACCTGTGAATGCTGACCGCGCAGTGCTTGCAGTACGGCCTGCAATCCACACAGTAGTGCTTCTGTCGTCATGAACGATCACCATGAGCGTCAGAGATGTGTCCGACGTGGTTAATCAGGATTGCCGAGATTTCTTCCTGGTCTTCGGTCCCCGGCGTACTTTTCGTGCCCTGTCCACGGGTTCCAAATCTATCCTAGCTTCATCAAGATCCACGCGGACTACGCGCACGCGCATGGTGTCCCCTAAACGATAACTCTTGCGCGTACGACTACCCGATAACCGGTGTTTTGCAGGGTCAAAATGGTAGTAGTCATTACCCAATGCGCTCACATGTACAAGGCCATCAACATAGATATCTGTCAATTCCACAAAGATACCGAACGATGTAACGCCCGTAATCATGCCATCAAACTCATCACCTACACGATCCATCATGTATTCCGCTTTAAGCCACCGCGCCACATCTCGGGTGGCATCATCCGCCCGTCGCTCGGTCATGGAACAATGTATACCCACTTGCCTGGCCTCTTCCTCTGACAGCCCTGGCGGTTTTTTCTTTAGGATGCGCTTAATGGCACGGTGGACATGTAGGTCAGGATAGCGGCGGATAGGCGACGTAAAATGGGTGTAGTTATCATAACCGAGGGCAAAATGCCCAATGTTATCAGGGCTATACAACGCCTGGCTTAGACTGCGCAATAGTGCCATCTGTATTAATGCGGACTCCGGGCGTTTGTTGACCGCTGCCAATAAGCGCGCATAATCCGGCGCCCGCGGACTCGAGCCACCCCCCAATGATAGCCCGAGCTCGCGGAGAAACTCGCGCAACTCAGTAAGCTTCTCGGCCGTAGGACCTTCATGTACCCGATAAGGGGCGGGGATCTTATGCTTCTTCAGAAATTCGGCGGCGCATACATTGGCCGCTAACATACACTCTTCGATAAGCCGATGGGCATCATTACGTTCGACTCGCACAATATCGTGAATCTTACTAGCATCGTCGAATATAAAACGCGTCTCTGGCAACTCGAAGTCTACGGCTCCACGTTGAATACGTACCTGATGTAACGCCCTAAATAGTGCATACAACTCACTTAGGTGTGGCACTAGGTTACGATGCCGGTGCTTAAGTTCGATGTCGCCGTCAACCAGCATGGCCGCCACCTCGCGATAGGTAAGCCGGGCATGTGAACGCATCAACCCTTGGAAAAATCGAAAGTCCTTTATTCTGCCGCGCCGCCCTACTTTCAGCTCACAAGCCAAACACAATCGATCGGTCTGGGGGTTAAGGGAACACAGACCATTCGACAATACCTCTGGCAACATCGGGATCACCCTGGTTGGGAAGTAGACCGAATTGCCGCGTGTCCGTGCCTCTCGATCCAGTGCCGTCCCCGGCGCCACATAGTGGGCAACGTCCGCAATAGCTACGATAAGACGCCACCCCTTTCCACTGCGGCTGCAGTAGACGGCATCATCAAAATCACGCGCGTCCTCACCATCGATTGTCACTAAAGGAAGATCGCGCAGATCTTCGCGTCCACGCTTTGCACGACTCTCCACAACCTCTGCAAATGCAGCTGTCTCGCCGGACACATCATCGGGCCAGCTATGTGGTAGCTGATGCTTGCGCAGCGCTACCTCGACCTCCATGCCGGGCGCCATGTGGTCCCCGAGCAGCTCGATCACGTGTCCCACCGCTTGTCGCCGGCGTGTGGGCGGGTCAACAATCTTTACGACTACGATTTGGCCAGGGCGCGCGTCTCCCTCCTCACCGTCCGGCACCGATATTTCCTGACTAATACGTTTGTCCTCGGGCACAACTATGCCAATCCGATTATCGAGAAAGTAGCGGCCAACCACCGTCTGGTTTCGGCGCTCCAGGACTTCGACGATAGATCCCTCCTTGCGTCCACGAGCATCGATGCCGGTAACGGTCGCCGCGACTCGATCGCCATGCATAACTTGGCGCATCTCTCTCGCCGACAGATATAAGTCATCGCCAGGCTCATCGGTGGTCAAGAATCCATAGCCATCCGCATGGCCAATGACGTGACCGCGCACGATATCCATCTCCTTGATAAGGCCGTAACGCCCACTGCGATTACGTAAAATCTGACCATCTCGCTCCATGGCTCGTAGACGCCGCTTGAACGCGTTCAAGGGAGCCTCGCCAAAGACGGCTAACTCTTGCGCGAGATCTTCCAGCGAAACCGGCACATGCCGACGTGCAAGCACACCAAGCACAGCGTCGCGCTCGGGTATGACAACGGTGTGGGTTGTGTTTTCTCGCCGAGGTTTAGATCGTTGGTAGTTCTTCTTGCGTGTTCGTCGCATTGACATAAAATTTCGGTCTCGGTACAGTGCGCGGCTCCCGGTTGGCGCCATCACTTAGATATGCGTAACCATCGGGTTTTGCCGAGGTGGCGGAATTGGTAGACGCGCTAGCTTCAGGTGCTAGTGGGGGCAACCCCGTGGAGGTTCAAGTCCTCTCCTCGGCACCAGCCTTTTATAACATCGGCCGCATATTCTTTCCCGTCGCGGAGCGCATAGAGCCTCATAGCATAGGTTACCACGCCGCTGGCCACGGATATGGTTGGTTAATGGCGCTTGTATGCTGCCGAGTTCCCTCATGTGTGGCATTTTTGAGTACGTCGAATCGCTGCACCATTCGACGTAGCACGAGTTCTTTATGCAAGTGCGGACAGTTTGTCAAACGAACGTGCTCGGCTGGATGCCAAGATATACGAACTTATTATTTAGAAGATATCATCGAGACGGCATGGCAATGGCATCGAAAACAGCCCAGCAGGAGATAATCGGCCTTATTCCGGCCGCCGGTCAAGCGACCCGCATATGCCTCGGCGTTTCAGGTCCTCACACCACGGTCCTCGTCTCTTAGCGTTTGGGCCTGAACCATGTCGTTTTGTGTCTTCCCCATTTCAGTTTTCTGCACATGCATCATGCCCCACAAATACAAGCAAAATAACCCCAAGAAACCATAAAACAGCATGTGTTCGGGAATCCCGTGGTAAAACGCAAACACCCCCACTACTCCAAGAATCAATGTAGCGCTCCACAAGATGATGTTCGTGTTATTAACGCTATATCCTGTCATGAGCAATATGTGGTGCAGATGGTTGCGGTCACTGGCGAATGGCGATCGGTCGTTTAGTATGCGGCGTATCAGGATACTCACGGTATCGATTAAGGGCAGGGCCCATATCCACAAGGCGGTGACTGGCGCCATCGCGCGTCCCTCGCCTTGCGATAGGGATATCACAAACCACGTCAGCGCAAAACCCAAAAACGTGCTGCCGGTATCTCCCATGAACGCAAGGGCCTGCCTGCGCCATGGGAACCGCAGATTGAAAAGTAAGAACCCGCCGAGTATGCACGTGAGCAAGATGAGTACGGTGGCATCCGCCACCCGGCCGCCTGCCATCGCGATACAAGCGAGCAGCGCGAAGGCGATAATCGACAATCCACCTGCCAAGCCGTCGAGCCCATCTGACATGTTAAGGGCGTTGATGACGCCGACGGTGGCAAAAACGGTGAAAGGGACCGCCCATGCGCCGAGTTCCACACCCCCGTTTCCGGTGATGGCCCCGAGTTCCTCCACGACCACACCGCCCCCTAGCGTCATGATCAGAGCGGCAGTAATCTGGGTGGCGAACCGTATGTGCCACGTAAGCTGGTAGAGGTCGTCGACGAGACCTACGACAACGAGCAAGGTCGCGGCGACAAGAAAACTCCCAAGTTCAGGGAAGGGAATATCAAACGTGAGGATGCAAAGCGTGAAAGCCGCAAACATGGCGATACCGCCAACAAGCGCCACGTCCCCTTGATGAAATTTGTGTTGTCCCGGACGGTCAACCAGGCCGATATGTGTTGCGAGTGGCCTGAGAACCGAAAGCAACAGACAGGTAACCCCAATCCCGATTACACAGGCCGATACGTAACGCATAGAATTTCCGCTTTATACTTCTGAAAGTAACTGCTTCCATGCGCTTAGGGCCGAGCGTCTTTCAAACCGTTGTTCGAAGACAGCCCGAGCGTTCCGCCCCATATGGCAACATAGATCACGCTTGGAGTCCAGTTTTCGCACCTGCGCCGCAAGGCTGGCCGGGTCTCCCTGGGGGATCGCCACTCCGCAGTTTGCGTCCTGGATAATCGTGCCGATTTCTCCCTCGGAATCACCGACATAGATCACCGGCCGTCCCGCCGCGGCTATGCCATAGAACTTGCTCGGCACCATCAATCCCTCTAGCTCGGGACGCAAGGATATTAGATGCACGTCAGGCACAGTCAGACTTTGTGCCAGGGATTCACGCGGCTGGTAGGGCCGGAACAGGATGTTTTGCAGTCCTTTTGTCTTGACCCTCTCCTCGACCCAGGCGCGCTGTGCCCCATCACCGATGAACAGAAAGACAATCTGCGCCTGTTCATTCAGCAATTCGGCGGCATCGAGCATCGTCTCGAACTCGTGGGCCCGCCCCATGTTGCCGGAGTAGCCGACGACGAACTTATCGGCGAGGTCCCATTCTTGCCGTAAGGGGTTTTCGGAGCTGTTTTGAGGCCGGATGGCCATGCCATCCGCCCAGTTATGGATGACCTGGACGCGGTCGTCTGCGATTCCCTCGCGAACCAGCTGAGTCGCCATACCCTCGCCCACCACAACGTTCATACGCGCGAAGCGCAGTGACGCATTACGTAAGCGGCAAAGTTGACTGGCGAACCACCCCTTCATGCCATACACACCCGACGCTGATGCCACCTCGGGGAACAGATCCTGTACCCAGTTCACCAAGATCGCTGTACGAAACCGCCCTACCCTAGTCGCAACAACCGAAATCAGTGGTGGATCGGTCTTGGCCACTACGACGTCCCCGCGGCGCGCGAGACGCCATAGCCGCCAGGCCGCGCTCGCGTAAAAAGTCATATAGTCGAATGTCCGTCCCACGAGATTTCGACGCCCGAAGCGCGTCGTCCACACCCGATGTATACGTACGCCTCGCACCGTCTCGCCTGCGGGCAAGCGAGCGCCAGGATCACCATAGCCCTGCCGGCCGGTGATGATATGAACGTCTAACCCTTCGCCTGCAAGGCTAAAGGCAAGGTCTGACAGAAGCTGGCTGGTGGCAGAATGGTCGGGATGAAAAAAACGGTTCAGAAAGATAAAGTTACGTGTCACTCCTCACCTATTTTCTCACAGTTCGCAGCCCCTAGGCCTCACCGTAACAGCCGCCAGGCCGCGCTCGTGCAAAAGGTCAAATAGTCGAATGTCCGCCCCACGAGATTTCGACCTCCGAAGCGTGTGGTCCGAATGCGATATATTTTCACATTCCATACTGTCTCGAACGCCGGTAAGCGGGCAGTGGCGTCATATACCGCTGTCGGCTGGTGATGATATGAATGTCTAACTCTTCGTCTGCCAGCGTAAAGGCAAGATCTGACACGAATTGACTAGTTGCAGAGTAGTCGGGATAGAAAAATTGGTTGACAAAAATAATTGTCCGCTGCGTCATCATCAGGACTCTAGAATGGTCACCCGGCTAGTTATTCCGGTTCTGGGGCTCCGTCGATTGTGTAAACAGAAAGTCTCCCTGCACTGCAGCCCCGTCTTTTGCGTACACGTTATATATCCCTTGCAACCGGAACCGATGTTCCGTGAGGAATTCGATCACATCATGCGCAGAAGCTTGGTTCTCATATAACTCTAGTAAAGAGCACTCTGCATAAACCTGATTGAACGCAGACAACAGCCGATCACAGCCCTTGAGCGCCTCTAGCTCGTAGCCTTGCACGTCGAGCTTAAGCAACGCGGGTGATTCAATATCATCGTTACTTAGGATCCCATCCAAGCGTTCAATACGTACAGTCTCGGTGCCGGCCGGTCCCGTTCCAGGGAACACTGAACTCTGAAGACGTGTGATCGGGAGTAA
>JAOTYM010000132.1 GCA_029861845.1 Gammaproteobacteria bacterium
GTACAAGCGATTCCGTTGGCGCCCGGTAATTTCCCGTACGATTCCCATTTCCTCAAGTTTACGCAGACTCTTGTTGACTGGAGGATGAGTCAGTTCCAGAGCTTTGCAGGCAGCTGCGATCGAAATAATCGGACGCTGTTGCAGTAGATCGTGCACACGTAAGGCTGTGCCTGAAATCTTTCCCTGCTCTTGAATCCGTCCTCGATCTTCGTCAAACAAGGTCCAGAGCTTTTGCGCTGCATCCGTTGCCTCAGACGCAGTGTCGGTAACTCCGGAAAGAAAGAATCGGAGCCAGCCTTCCCAGTCACCATTTGTGCTCACCCGTTGCAGATGATCGTAATACTCTGATCGGTGAACCTTGAAATACAGGCTGAGATACAGAGATGGCTCGCTTAGAACTTTGTCGTGACAAAACAGCAAAGTAATTAACATGCGCCCCAAACGGCCATTTCCATCGAGAAATGGATGAATAGTCTCGAATTGGACATGTGCAAGCGCCGCCTTAATGAGAAACGGCATGGGTTCAGGTTCATCGTGCAGGAAAAGTTCGAATGGCCCGAGACAATCCATCAATCGTTCCGGTGGCGGCGGCACGAATATGGCATTACCGGGACGAGAACCACCGAGCCAGTTCTGACTTCGGCGAAATTCACCTGGAGACTTGTTGGCCCCACGGCCCGCTGCCAGCAAGATGCCATGGATTTCTCTCAGCAGGCGAAGACTCAAGGGGAATCCCTCACGTATCCTTGTCAGCCCATGGCTTAGTGCCGCAACATAACTGGACACTTCCTGGACGTCATCCAGTGGCACCCCCGGTGTTTCTTCGAGCTCGTAGAGCAGCAAATCAGAGAGAGACGACTGGGTGCCTTCAATCTGAGACGACAGCACGGCTTCCTTGCGAACATATTGGTAGAGAAGCTGGTTCAGAAAATGGCCAGAATTGGGCCAAATCTGGCTGATACCATCCAGCCGGCCCAGTGCACGGTTGGCTTGATCCATGCGCTGCAATATCTCGGTATCCAGCGCAAGAGGCGGATCTGGCGGCAAGGGCGCAGGAAGGTAGGTCCGGTAATTCTCACCGGTTACTGTTTGCGTAACATACTCCCCCACCGTGCGTTTCATAATTCACCCGGCATCCACTTGTTATGTAAGGATCGTTTCATAAAGACCACGAAGAGGCTCTGGAATGAAACGATAACGATCTATCGCTTAATAAACAACCCTGGTTTCCGCTCACTAGCCTGCCTTTCATCCCCCAATAGGCTGTCATCTTCATCGCCTGGTGATGGTTGATCCTGACGCGATGCCCAGTCGCAGATCCTGCGGGCCCTCGATCGAAAAGATAATGGTTTTGGTTGCTTTCAGTTGGGAAAAGAAAAAACGTCGCCGGCGGTTCTCCCGTCGCCATAATTCCAGCAACTGGCTGGCTACACGCGTAATGCCATGATAGTTGCATGCTCTAGGGAATATCCAACTTTGATGGACGAACTCAGGTGCGCATCACTACTAGCTCGCGCAGGTAGTGACGCGCAGGGAGAAGCAATAATGGCGCAGCGCTAAGGGGCAATTCGGAAGTGCATCGTAAGTGACGATTTCGATGTTGCACTTTTCAATTAGCGGCTAAAGTTCCCATAGCTGGCGCCGTTTTAGTCATCAGGGATCATGAAAGAATTTTGACACGCACCGCTTGTGGCCGAGCCATCGGCAAAAGAGACGTCATGCTGGTTGAAAGGCGTCGAGGGGTAACCCTGCCGGACCTTCCGCAATAGACTGGTCTGATGACCGCAAAACCCCGGTCAGTAGCATGCTGAGTAACCACCAGCCAGAGAGAGGGGGTCCATACGATATCCCCTCTCTGGTGGTCCATACCGGACCCGGTCGTGCCGTGTGAGCGACCGTTAAACACCGCCGCATACTCAATTGTCACAATTGACCGGTTGGAAGTCACCGGCCGCGGGCGGGCAGCTTCGAATCGAACTTACGGCAGCACAGCTCAAGCTCGATACTCAGGCAGGTCACAGATCTCCGAGGAGCTCGGCCACGGCCGGATTGAGATCCCAACGTCTATTTAGGGCGTTGAGTGAGGGTCTTCTTCAGAAATGAACCGGTTGTTGTCGATTGCAGATACGGCCCAACAGCTCAGCGTGTCGGCGCGGACCATACGCTGCATGATCGATCGCCAAGCTATGCCCAATCGCCGTGAAAATGGAGCTGCTTCCGATCAGCATCCTATCGCTTTACGGTGCAGACTGTCGAGATTTGTTAGGTCGTATCACGTCGCATTATTCGGCAGCCGAGTTGTCACGATTGATCGATGCTGCGAACAGTGTGCGTGATCGGGGTCAAGGTCGACCCGTACGGCTCGTACTGAGAAGAATTGCGGTGAGTTAGCGATTCTAGGTCCCGCAAAAGTCCCGCAAGGTAAAATGAACAATTTTCGAACTGGCCGTAAGTCTCTGATCTTTAAGGTGGCCAGGGACAGAATCGAACTGCCGACACGGGGATTTTCGATGACGTGCTCCAATGGCAATAAATTACTGAATCCTAAAGAGATAATGAGCTTCCCCTTTCCAATACTTTTGCCAGTTAGACGGCTTTGTGTTGTGGTTTTGATTGGTTTAGCTGAATTGAATATTGGAGACTGACTTCGCATTGGATAGAAATATCAATCGTACCTGACCCCATTGATTCTTGATTCCTCGTACCTGACCCCATTGATTCCTCCTGACTCCATTGATTTTCTGGCTCCCGCCAACCCACACACCTCCGCCTCTGACATGTCCTGCACCGCCATCAATCCCAACGGAATCAACGCTCGAATAAGCTCCACCTTGGTGTCGATCGGTTGACCCTCAAAATCGAAACCTAACCAGTCGTTCGCGTCGCTCAATCGCTTGCGTTTGGCTCGTCTGTTAGAGATGCTATGCATGAGTGGCTCTTTTCTCTTGCGGATGATTTGTTTCGCAGCAACCATCCAATCAAAGATCCTGAGCCACTTCAAATTTAAACTAGATCTGGGATACCCTCTGGCGAAGTGTCCCATGAGTGTCCCACAGTACCACGGTTTAGCCCTGGTAATTATTCTTACTGATGCATGAACAGCCAAGTTTGTTTGTGCAGTATCTCAGGTGTCTTATAGTTACTATCCGCAACAGTAGAGGAGGACGACAATGAAAACCAAGTCGAAAACACAGCTTTTCTTGGCAACTGGATCCACGGATCTGGGACAATTTAGCCGACGTCGATTTCTGGGTGGCGCCTCGGCGATTACCGCGGCATTCGTGGCGCCGTCACTTCTACCGCGACCAGCCTTCGCGGCGCCGAAGAAGGGCGGCACCCTGCGCATGGGCAAGGCCCACGGTGCAACCACCGACACGCTGGATCCGGGCACCTACGAAAACGGATTCACAACCGGCATGGCATTCGCGTACCAGGGTCGCATGACGGAGGTAGGTGCCGACGGCTCCCTGCAGCCGGAGCTCGCCGAGAGCTGGGAGTCGACGGCGGACGCTTCCACCTGGACGTTCAAGCTCCGTCAAGGTGTGACGTTTCACAGTGGCAAGCCCTTGGATGCCGAGGACATCATCGCCTCGCTCAACCACCATCGCGGAGAGGACTCGACGTCCGCCGCGGCCCCTATCGTTGCATCGATCACCGATATCAAGGCCGACGGAGCGGACACGATCGTCATATCGCTGGAAAGCGGGAATGCAGATTTCCCCGTCGTTCTCAGCGACTTTCATCTGTGCATCGGGCCGGCGAAGGACGGTAAGGTCGACTGGAGCGCGGGCGACGGCTGTGGCGCCTACAAGCTCGATAACTTCGACGCGGGCGTCATCGCGACGCTGAGTCGAAACCCCAACCATTGGCGCGACGATCGAGGTCATTTCGACTCCATCGAGATGCTGGCACTGGTCGACCCGAACGCACGAACCAGCGCGCTGCTCTCCGGCGACGTCGATGCGATCGACCGTATCGACCTCAAGACGATCCATCATCTGAAAAGGGCACCCGGGGTCACCGTGCACTCGGTCGCGGGCAACCAGCACTACACGTTCGCCATGTCGGTCAACAAGGAGCCCTTCACCGATAACAACATTCGCCAGGCGCTGAAACACGCCATCAATCGCCAGGAGATGGTGGACAAAGTGCTTCAGGGTTACGGTGTGGTCGGAAACGACCACCCCATTGGCCCCGGCCAACGGTTTTTCAACGCGGACCTTGCTCAGACCCCGTATGATCCGGACAAGGCCAAATGGTACCTGAAAGAGGCCGGGCTCGATTCGCTTGCGGTCGATCTCTCCGCGGCGGATGCGGCCTTCGGCGGGGCGGTGGACGCGGCGGTCCTATATCAGAACGCTGCAGCTCCGGCCGGCATCAACATCAACGTCGTACGCGAGCCCAATGACGGGTACTGGTCCAGCGTCTGGATGAATAAGCCCTGGTCGGCCGTCTACTGGAGTGGGCGCATCGTCGAGGACCAAATGTTCTCCACGACCTATCAGACCGGCGCCCCCTGGAACGACACGTTCTGGTCCAACGCCCGCTTCGACGAGCTGCTGTTGGCGGCAAGGGCCGAATTGGACGAGGACATACGTCGCGAGATGTACTACGAAATGCAACAAATCCTGAACCAGGACGGCGGTGCGGTCATTCCCATGTTCGCATCCTACGTTTTCGCGACGTCCGAGAAAGTCGGCCACCCCGAGCAGTTCGCCTCGAACTGGGATTCGGACGGCGAGCGCTGGGCCGAGCGCTGGTGGTTCAACTGAGCATCACGCTCTAGGGAAGCCCGGATAGATCAGGGCATCCATACTAAACGGGCTGGTTCTGACGACCACAGAACCAGCCCGTTCTTCAGTTTCCTAGTTTCCTGCTCAATTCCACGACGTTCTCCAGGTAAGGCAAGCGCTTCATCCACGTCGACAACTTCGATGGAGTGATAAAGGAAAGATTTGCAGATCATGACTTGCGGGCGAAAGCGGGAAGCGATACCGACCTCGCGCATGCGTCTAGCTTGTTGGCTCACCTAGATGCACGAACAACTGAACGATATTACCGTCGGAAAAAGCCAGTGGTGCGGCCTTTGAAGTAAAAAATATTGGAAAGAACCCGATTTATTGGAAACCGGACTTTTTGTAAGGAATGTAAGTCATTGTTTCTGGTGGCCAGGGACAGAATCGAACTGCTGACACGGGGATTTTCAGGCCGGCAGGTAAGGTTAACATTCCTTGTTGTTCAATAACTTAGGCCAGACGCCCGTTGCCTCAATTGCACGATAATGCATTAACAATGCAGGGCTCATTTACGCAAAATTAACGCAACCGAATTGAAGCTACTGAGCTGCTATTCGCTTCATTACTTGCGCCTTTACTCGGGTACAAGCCGTATTTCTAGCCGTGTGCCCGTCGCACTCGCAAGGTTTTGTAATGTCGTTGTCGATGGCTTGCTCTTGCCGGATTCCAAACGTGCGATTACCGATTGAGTCGTCTTCATACGCTTGGCGAGCTGCGCCTGGGTCAGGCCAACTCGGGTGCGCGCTTCAATAATCGCCTTAGCCACCGCAAATTCCTCCTCTAAACCCTCATATGCTTTTCGATATTTCGGATCTTTGGACCACTTCTTGTGGAGATCACGTACTTTCGTCATTTCAATACCTCCTGGGCGCGTTCGAGCGCTAAGTTAATTTCACGCCGTGGGGTGGTTTGCGTTTTCTTGACGAAAACCCGAACTACCACGACACGCATCCCGGATGTGGTAACGTAGATTGCTCTCGCGATACCGGTGCGTCCTTTCATACGCATTTCCCAGAGTGGTCCTTTCAGATGCCGAACATGGGGCAGACTGACGCGCGGTAATCCTAGGATTTCGATCAGCTCAACGATTCGCACAAAACGCGCTCGCATATCGACCGACAGCGCTGCGAGTTCCTTATCGACAACCTCGTTGAGCGTTTCCACCGACCATGGCATGAACGTAGTATAGCATAAATGCTATATCTTGCGAAGACGAACACCTGCCTTGGGGTCACTTGACGGCATAGTCCAGCAAAGAAATTCGCGGGCGCAGATCCAGATTCTCTAGTAGCAGCGGGTGCCAGGAATCACCAATAAGGTGATGGCACATCCTGGTGATGTTTCAATTCATCGCCGAGAAAAGTCAACGGCTACAAGCCGATCCTATTTATAGGAGGCACAGGGTCCAAATGGTGGCCAGGGACAGAATCGAACTGCCGACACGGGGATTTTCAGTGACGTGCTCTAATCTCAATAAACTACTGAATCCTAAAGAGATAACATGCTTCCTGTTTCCAATACTTTTGCCGGTTAGACAGTCTTAGGTGCTTGTTTCGCTTGGTTTGCCTTTCGGGATTTTGGAAAGACTAGTACGGCCCCTCAGAGTCTCTCCAATCGTGTGAGAGCGGAAAGAACCTCCGCCAGTCGTGTTTCCGCTGTGAACTTTTACCGGCGATACGGGGCACCCCTGGAACTTGCGCTGCGCTACGCGCGCGTGGACCAGGACGAAGGTGTTCCACAATCTGTTGGTGATGAAATCACGGCTGTGGCCAACTGGTTCTTCAGTGGCCACCGCAACAAACTGAGCGTCGATGTTTCCCGCCTGAACGAACGCCAGGGAGAAATCTCGGAACGCGGTTGGCGTGTCCGCCTCCAGTGGGACGTATCGATCTAGCTCCCGCTGGTCTGACCCGAGCTTTCTTCCTCGAACATCTGCCATCCGGCCAGGAACAGGGCGGCGATTACCGGACCGAGCACAAAGCCGGTAATTCCGACCAGGGTCAGGCCACCGAGGGTGGACAACAGAATCAGGTAGTCAGGCATTTTGGTATCACGACCGACCAGGATCGGGCGCAGCAGGTTGTCCACCAGGCCGATGACCAGCACCCCGTAAGCAATCAGGATCAGGCCCTTGATCCAGTCGCCGCCGATAATCAGAAAGATCGCGGCCGGCAGCCAGATCAGGCCCGCGCCGACCGCGGGCAGAACTGACAGCAATACCATTACGACGCCCCAGAACACGAAGCCTTCGATACCCAGGATCGCAAATATCATGCCACCCAGGAAGCCTTGCACCAAGCCGACGATCATTGTGCCCTTGATAGTCGCGCGGGACACCTCGGCGAACTTCTGAAACAGGCGCCGTTCCTGTACATCAGGCAGGGGCATTGCCTTGTGTATATGTAACAGGATCTGCTCTCCGTCCCGCAGGACGAAAAACAGCAAGTACAGCATCAGGAAAAACATCACGATGAATCGCGCGACGTTCTGCCCGGCACTCAACGCCAGCGATGCGATGAACTGGCTGCCTTTCACTGCCACGGCGGAGAGCTTGGCCGGCAACTCGTTAAGATCGACACCGATCCTGGCAGCCCACTCGCTTGCCTGGGGCAGCAAGCCCTGCAGCCAGCGCACCAGCGCACCCACGTCGAGTTCGCCCGATTGCACCCGCGCATAGACGGCAGCGGCTTCGGCGGCGACCGCCGACGCCAGGAACATGGCCGGCACGAGCACGGTGAAGAAAATGAGGATCACGGTTAGTACCGCGGCCAGGGACGCCCGCCCACCCAGCCTGCCGTCGAGCCAGGTCTGCACCGGGCGGAACAGAATGCCGATCACCGCTGCCCAGAATATCGGCTGCCAGAAACCAATCAGCAACACGACGAAGCCAATGCTGGCTGCGGCGAGCAGACCGATAAAGAATGGATTGCGGCTGACAGGCGATGGCATGGCGCCTGCATTATGCCAAACGCGCAGTGGGCAGCCTAAATTTCGCGACCCCTGAACCCCCGAACGGGGTAGGCCAGCCGTTTTACTGACGCTGGTGTATCTCGCCACACAGATTCGTCAGAATACCAAGAGTATCAAAGAGCACAGGTTGAATATTTTTGTTCTATTTCGTGCAGAATATCATCGCGCCTCTGAGGTTCGACCTCGGCTTCCTGCACTAAGGTTTCAACGTGCTTTTCGATTGGGTATGTTTTGGCTTTGCATTCGTTGCGTTTGATCAATAGTTCACGTAGGCGCGTGAGTGCTTCTACCTTATCGGTCAGCGTGACGCTCCCTCAATTCACTAGGCACTTGATTGTAGATGCACTAGCGTTTGGCTAACTATTCAATGCAATAAACCAAGCCACATCCGCTAGTTCTTGTGAGCCAGTTTTAGGTAATATCACACATCACCGCGTGCGTGTGACTGACTTATCTTGCTCAAAACTAGGAGCTAAAGCGGCAGTGCGAGGCGCTGGGTGAGCCCGGCCACATCGGAGGCGGCAGCTCAGCTGACGAAAGTCAGGCAAGACGTACTAATAATGTGCTAGCCGAAACTTGATCGGTCGCCAAGCTCAACTAGCTTTGCTAACTACCGGAATCGGCCGAGGGTGTGTGAAAACTACATCAACACTGTCGCATCACGGGACAACAATACATCTTTGATCGGTATAGGCAGCTGCGCTGGTCGGTCGTCCCACTTCCAACGCCATACGCCTTTAATATGGGATCGCGTTAGCGCGAAAAGAGTTTTCACACACCCTCGACCTGCATTCAAGTGGATACGTATATTGTATCGATGTTGGAAAACCAATACG
>JAOTYM010000133.1 GCA_029861845.1 Gammaproteobacteria bacterium
CCCCAGCTCAACCGGAAACATGACGTACTATGCTCATCCTGGGACCCATCTGACACCCGCCGAAGGTCAGGGATGGTTTATACCTAAATCCGCGAAGAATCCCGAGGCGGCATTTCTGTTCGTTCAGTGGCTGCAGACCAAGGAGATTCAGGTAGAGAGTATGCCGATGGGCGGCAATCCTAGTCGAAGCGATGTCATCCGCATGGCCGAGTGGCAAGCGGACGATTGGCCCAACCGTCAACGCGAGCAGCTGGAGATTTGGCTGGAGGACAACAACTTGCTTTACAGTCGACCAAACCCGCCACATTGGCTTGCGTGGAGCGAGATCATCAAGGAGGAGCTGAGTGCAGCAGGTGCCGGTAACCAGGACGCGGAGATTACTATTCAGAACATCGCCGCCAGGATGCGTGAGGCGGCTGGCGAGTAACCTAAACACGACGCGAAGTCTTTCGGCTGTATTGGGAGGGCTGCAATGCTTGTCGCTGGAAGAGCATTGCAGTCCTCGCGCCATCTTGGACAGCGTTGAGACGAGACACCGCGTTCACCTTGAATTACGCTCGGCAACAATGATAAAACCATAATGTCGGCGCGTTACTGATCTCATGTTATTGATGGATCGCCCCAATCTGCGGGCCTCGCTGTGGGCCGTGGTCTACACGTTCCTGGTGATTGTGCTGTGTGGCTCGATGATCGAAATGGGCGTGTCACCCTTTATTGTGGTTCCAGTGGGCTTATTCGTGCTGCCCTTTGTTGCGAGTGTGCCATTTCTTTTTTGGCTCAAACCCATCAAAGTCGACGTAGGGGGTTGACGGTTTGCTGCCGCACTTTATAGTTTTTGCGATCTGCGCTCCCCTTCAGCTCGCACTTGGGATATGGAACACCCGCAAGAAGTGGCTTACACCAGGAGAGGTCCGTTTTTGGGGGGTAGCCGTATTTGTGCTGGTTGAATTCATCTACCTCGGGGTGCTGGGATGACGGCCGTGCGGCTGCAAGGTCTAACCAAGCGCTTTGGTAGTGCCATCGCGGTTGATTCGGTTGACCTCTCGATCGAGAGCGGCGAGTTTGTGGTTTTGGTCGGGCCGTCAGGGTCAGGTAAGACTACCTGCTTGAGAATGATCGCGGGTTTGGAGGCAGTCACGTCCGGGAGCATTTTCATCGGTGATCGCGATGTTGCCAACATCCACGCAAAGGACCGCGACGTTGCCATGGTGTTTCAGTCTTACGCCCTCTATCCTCATATGACCGTCGCCGAAAACCTTGGCTTTGCGCTCAAGCTGCGCAAGATTCCTCTCGATGAAATTCAGCGTCGCGTCAATGAAGTGGCAAAGATACTCGGCATAACGCCAGAGCTACCGCGCAAGCCCAAGACGCTCTCGGGTGGACAGCAGCAGCGGGTCGCTTTGGGCCGAGCCATCGTCCGGGATCCCGCGGTATTTCTGTTCGACGAGCCGCTATCGAATCTTGATGCAAAACTACGGGTGGCGATGCGGGTCGAGCTGGTCAAGCTGCACCATCGGCTGGAAGGGACGATGATCTATGTCACCCATGACCAGGTGGAGGCCATGACTATGGCCGATCGGATTGTGGTGATGCACGAAGGACGGATCCAACAGATCGGAGCTCCCCTTGCGGTGTACGACAATCCCGAGAATGTTTTTGTTGCTGGGTTCATTGGCAGCCCAACCATGAATTTATTAAGTGGAGAATTAAAACGGCGCAGCGATCGCTTTAGCTTTAAGACCGGTGACCTAGAGCTTGATCTTCCGCTTTCCCACGACGCCGCGCACAGCGGATCTGTGACGCTTGGAGTCCGACCCGAGTTTGTCAGTATCCAACCGAGTGATGATGCGGCCACGCTGGACGCCAGGATCGAGGCAGTCGAGCATTTGGGGGCGGAGACTATTCTTGAGATGTCGACTGCGGGTCCTCCCCTTACTGCAAGGATTGCGCGTAACGATTCGATTCGCCATGGGGATAGCATTCGGGTCGGAGCAGAGCACTCAAAGATCCTCGCTTTCGATGCAGACTCGGGGAAACGCCTGCGCGCTTAGTCAACGGCTCAAGCTGCCGCCCTACCCCTTGACCGCCCCGAAGGTCAGACCTTGGACTAGATTCTTTTGAATGAAGAATATGAACACCAACACCGGAATACTCTGGATGATTGAGGCTGCCGCGACCTGACCCCAGAGCGTTCCCGTGTGTAGCACCAGGGATGGGATCATCACCGGCAGTGTTCGCGTTTCCCCTCCGGTGAGAATTAAGGAGAACAGAAGCTCGTTCCAGGAGAAGATCAATACAAAAATAGACACTGCAACAAGGCCAGGATAGGTCATGGGCAGTGCAATACCCCAGAAAACCCGAAAGTGCCCGCAGCCATCTAAATAAGCGGCCTCCTCCACCTCACGCGGCACATCGTTGAAGAAGGAACGCATCATCCATACAACGAGTACAAGGTTAAACGTGGCGTGGGCCAGGATAACGGCGACATGCGTGTTAACCAACCCGAACGCCTTGAAAATGAGATACATGGGTAGTGCGTAGGCCACCGGTGGGCCAAGTCGCGTTGCCAGAATGAAAAAGAATAAGTGGTTGCCGGCGGGTACCTTGAAGCGCGAGAAACCGTAAGCCGCAAGTGTCCCGACGACAACGGTCAGCGCAGTGCTCGAAAAGCCGATAATTATCGAGTTTAGCAAATAGGTATCAAACCCTTTGTCGAATATGTCGACATAGTTCACTACCGTGGGGTCGAAGATCCATTTTGGATATGGTGTTATCAGATCGATGCGTTTCTTGAAACTCGCCAGCACGATCCAGATATATGGTACTAGTGCAATGGCAAGAAACACAATCAGGGGAATCGCAAACAACAATGGGTTGCGGCGCTGCATTTACTGGGCCCCTGCCTCAGCAGGCTTACCGCTAACGATCTTGTAGAACAGCGCGGCAACAATCAGTGAACCAAAAGCAAGAACGAGACAGATAGAGGCGCCATAGCCAAGGTCCCATTTCAAGAAGTTTGTTCGGTACGCATAGGTTGCGATCACCTCTGTTGCATTCCCTGGACCACCCCCCGTCAACACGTGGATGGTATCGAATATCTTGCTGGCATCAATCGCACGCAGCATCAGGGCAATGACAATCAGAGGTCGCAACAGCGGAAGCTGGATGTGACGCAGAATCTGCCAACGCGATGCGCCGTCGATGGTCGCGGCCTCAACCGGGGCAGCGGGCATCGCGCTTAGACCGGCTAACATGATGAGCATGATGAATGGCGTCCATTCCCATACGTCGATCATCATCAGGGCTGCCAACGCGGAAACAGACCCTGAGAACACGCTGGTCTCCTGGAATAACCCTATCCTGTTGAGGTAGACGGTGAGGATGCCGAAGCTCGGCATCAGGAAAAAGCGCCAGATCATGCCCACCACCACGGGAGCGATCATGGTCGGGATCATTAGGATGGTAAGAACCAGCCGGCGCCCGGCAAACTCCCGCTTGATCCATAGGGCGATAGCAAGACCGAGAACGAACTCGATGGGAACGACCACCGCCATAAAGATTGCGGTATGCGCAACCGCGGCATAGAACTTATCGTCCGTTCCGATCAGATCACGAAAATTGTCGAGACCGATGAACTGACCGCGTTTGGTCAACATGGTCAATGAGAGATCCCGCAGACTGTCGACGATAGCGAGTGTCAACGGGGCTACCACAACGATTATCAGAAATAACAGCACTGGGCCCATGCAGACCCAGAGAAAGGTTCTGGTTGAGGCAGAATCGGCCAGCTTGCTATCGATCACCGACTACTCCGGGAGTAAAGTTGGCAGCACAGAGCGAAATGCTATAAGTGCCAGCAGGAAAGGTGAGGATATCAGTCCAAAGGGAAAAAAGGATAGATTTGGTTTTAGTTGATGATGTCTCGGCTGGATACCCGTTCCCCGTTTTCACGGGGACAGGCTTGCGCGGATATGACGGCAACGGAGAGGGAACGGGTCATTCCCGTGTCAACGGGAATCCAGAGAGGGTTCCGGGATAAATGATTTGACTGGGTGCCCGCTCCTCTTTTTCACGGGGACAGGCTTGCGCGGGTATGACGGCCACAGAGAGAGAACCGGTCATTCCCGTGTTAACGGGAATCCAGTGACAAAAAACCACCCTGCCGCCTTTTAGCTATTGTCTAGATATCCACTTGCGCGGGTATGACGATCCTTTTCCGGTGGGTTAGTGCGGTCGCCCGGGGACGTCCTGTAATACCTCGTTGATACGATCGCGTGCCTTCGTCACATTGTCCAGTGTGCCGCTGATATAGACGCGGCCCGCAGCTCCGATCATCTGCACGTCTACCAATGTATTGTCCGGTGCGACTTTTTCAGCTTCGTTTGCTGCGACGGTGGCAAAAAGTGCAGGCATCATCTCAAACAATAACAGCGTTTCACCCGGCAGGATCATGGACGCTTGCCGGTTACGATTGATTATCACCGCATGTTGATCCGTGATCTCCTCAATGATGTCGGTGTACAACACGCGGGGCTTGAGTTGGTCGGTATGTTTCGCATTGATGCCCTTTAACACGGCTTCACCCGCACGCTTAACGTCCTCAAGGGTATCACTGTGTAGCTCGAGTACACCGAATTGGCGTTCGACAAAAAGAATGCCGGGTTCAACATTGGGGACGGACTTCAGCGCGAGGTCGATGACACGTTCGATGGCGAGCGCCGGTGCGATCTCGATGATCAATGAATGCATGCCCTCTAGGGGCACGTAGCCGCGTGCCCGCGATGGCGTCCCCAAATAGGCAGCAAACTGCCGACGCAGGTTCTCGATCCGCAGATAGACCCTGAGCTCAGCCATGAACCGATTTCAGACGGTCGGGCAGTTAACCCACACCGTCAATACCGTCGCGTATTGGCTGCGCTACTTTGCAGTACCGAATGTCTTGGTGACGTCTGCGTGCGGCCGCGGAATTACGTGCACCGAAACAACTTCGCCAACGGCGCCGGCCGCTTCCGCACCTGCCTCGGTGGCCGCTTTGACTGCGCCGACATCACCTTGCACTAGAACTGACACGAGACCTGCACCCACTTGTTCACGTCCGAGAATGGTGACGTTGGCGGCCTTTACCATTGCGTCACCGGCTGCAAAGGCGGCGACGTAACCACGAGTTTCAACAAAACCTATCGCATTAGACATACTGATCTCCTCATGTTGCAATCTGCTATAAACCGGCCTACCGCGCAGCGCGCCGCTGACCACTCTTTGAAGTCTGTTTCTGCACTTCCTCATCGAGAGAGCCGATGATCAAGGCATCCACAAGATTCGCGTCTTTGAACCAGCCGCGCGCTACCGAACCTTGCGTGACCAATACACGCTCGCCTTCGGCGCAGCCAAGCGGATCAAAGGCGATGATGCGCTCCGCGGAGCTGGTGTCGCTGGTATCGTCCAGTGCGACTTCCATTAAGGCCCCACTGGGGAGCTTAGACAAACGCTTGGTCGCCCACACGCGACCGACTATGGTTCCTGCTTTCATGGTTTCACCTTTTCGATCGGGATCTTCAATACACGCGCTTTGTCGCGCGCAAGCGGAGTCACCACGGCTCGTTTTCCAACGACGATGCGACCATAGGACTTCGCAATTTGGTCCACCTGATTTTCGTTGAGGACACCAGTGTCGAAACGAAATACGGAATTACGCTCCGTTGATGTAGCAGACGACGCGCCGCCACCCGAGGGAGTCAAGCGGAAACGCAATCGACCATCTTTAACGGCACTCCTGAGGTCCGGGTCCTCGCTTAACGCGATGACTTCATCGACCAGGTGCTTAAGGTCAGCGTCGTTCGTCAGGTTCACCGGTAAGTCTACTCTGGATTGCGTATTTAGCTGACGTTTGATTTCGGTGCTGCGGGTGCCGTGCACGGGAGTGCCTTGGGCCTGCGCTCGAGGCAAGTTGTCACGTAACACCTCTCGCACGAGCTGGCGGATGTCTTCAGTATTTATCATTACTGTTACGCCCTTGCCCGCAGCCCGGCCTCTGCCGCTTCGGCTGCCGCTCTGACGTCGGCCTCGCGGCCACTGACGTACAATCGGCCAGTGGCACCGATCATTCGATAGTCAACAATTTTGATGTCAGCCGCCTTCTCGGCCTCGTTGGCAGCGAGAATGCTATAGGCAGCGGGTTGCACCTCAAGCACAAGCATGGATTCACCGGGAAGAATCATAGAGCCGAGTTTGTTTCTGTTGATCAGAAAGGCGTGATAGTTGTCCACCCGAGTCACCACCTTAAAGGCTAGAATTTCGGGTTGCATGGCATCGGCTTCGGTTGCACCTAACTCCTCTAATAATGCTTCACCCGCAGAGCGCACCGCGGCAGTTGATCGCGAGTGCAGCTCGAGGTAACCGAACTGGCGTTCGACCACCAGGATTCCAGGACGCACGTCGACGTGCTTCAGCGCGATATCGGTCAATGGTTCAATTTCCAGTCCCGGCGCGACCTCGATCACCAACGCCGCCATGTTGGACCGTGGTAGAAAACCCCGCACGAACGTGCCCAGATAGCACATCGTCTTGGGTTGAAGCTGGTCGATAAAGATGTAGGATCTAAGGGTCGCCATGTGTCTTCAGCAGGGGCAGTTCTAGGTCCTTGCCACATGGCGCAACTCTTCGATGATGATCTTTCTGATCTGTTCTCGCAGGCCTTGATCGAGCGACGACTGTCGTGGTTGTTCTGGTTGGTGTGCGACGGCATCATCGTAAAGCGACAGACCTTCAAAGTTGGGAAATGCGGTGGCAGTGGTGGGATACGCGACTCGCGTCCAGTTAACCAGATGTTGCGGTCCGACGTTTTCGCCAACAGAGCTTCGCCCAAAGAAACCGGTACCAACGGTCATGGTTGGAGTAAGGTGGGTGGTGAAGCCGGAGGCACCGATACTACAGCCATCGTTGACCACCACACGTAACACCGATATCGCAGCGCCGAACTTGAGAATGGTGTCGGAGTTTGCGCTGTGAATGGCGGCCGAGTGGCCACCGCCATTGCGCCGCACCATGCTGCAGCAAGCCGCGATACCGGCTTTGGCATGCGGCACCGTATAAAGACCGAGCACCGGGCAAAGTTTCTCACCACTCAGTGGGTAGTCGTCGCCGATCCGCGCGAGCGGCACCACCAGGACTTTGGTCGACGTCTTCACCTTGATCCCGGCTTCACGTGCAATCCAGGAAGCTGGTTTGCCAATGGCTGCTAGGTTGAATCTGTCCCCCTCAAATAAATACTGCTCCACTGCGTCGCGCTCCTCATCCAAGCAGACGTGGCATCCCTGGCGTTCCAGCTCGCTTGCAAGCCGTGAGGAAACTGATTCTTCGACAATAATGGCCGACTCGTTGGTGCACAGCACGCTGTGGTCAAATGACTTGCTGTCGGTAATGAGCTTGGCGGCACGTGCGACGTCTGCGGTGGCATCTACTAGCGCCGGACAGTTGCCCGGGCCAACGCCAATCGCAGGACTGCCAGAACTGTAAGCCGCCCGCACCATTGCAGTACCGCCGGTGGCAAGGATCACATTGATCTTGCTGGACGACATGGCATGCTCGATCACCGGCAGCGTGGGTTGGGTGAGCACTTGAATCACGCCTTCCGGGGCCCCTGCCGCTTCAGCAGCTTGGGCCAGGTGTAAGGCCGCTGCAGTGCAACAGTCCTTGGCAGCAGGATGGGGGCTGACGATGACGGCGTTACGTGTGAGCAGTGCGCACATAATCTTGTAATACACCGTCGATACAGGATTGGTGGACGGCGTCAACGCAAAGATCACGCCTGCGGGCTTGGCTATCTCGACAATCTTGCGTGGTTCATCGATTCGGTAGCCGCTGAACTGCGTGTCTTTGTAGTAGTCGTACATTCCACGGCTACACAATTCGTTTTTCATTTTCTTGTGGTCGGCATTGCCGAAACCAGTCTCGGCCACAGCACGCTCGGCGAAGTGTCCGGCTTTGTCGAAGCCAGTGTCGGCGGCCGCCCGAGCGATACGTAGCACGCTATCGTGATCGAACATCCCGAACTCGCGCGCCGCCCAGTTGGCTTTGTCCATCATTTGATCGACGTGAAAGGGATTCATCGGTGCCTCGGCACCGCTATCGTGTTCTGTCACCCGCGCAAACCCTTTTTCACTCATCACATTATTCTCCATAGGGATGCCCTGTGTGCCTTGACAGTTGGGCATGAGAGCTTGATATCTGGGCTCGGCCTCAGACGGAGGAGCGATATCCTGTTGGGCCCGCAGGTGTTCGCCTAAAGGCGAACCTACAATCCGTCCTTCTATAAGGCGAACCTACAACTAAGCGCTACTACGCCTGACATTTGCACCTTGTAGGTACGTCTTCAGGCGTACATCGGGCTACGGAGTTCGCCTAAAGGCGAACCTAATCCGTCCTGCTACAAGGCGAACCTACAACTAAGCGCTACTACGCCTGACATTTGCACCTTGTAGGTACGTCTTCAGGCGTACATCGGGCTACGGAGTTCGCCTAAAGGCGAA
>JAOTYM010000134.1 GCA_029861845.1 Gammaproteobacteria bacterium
GCGGGGCGTCATACAGATGACCCGCGTAATCGGCATGGCGATGCTTTACGAGATCAACCATGAGCGGATTGAGCTCCACCGCCGCGATCGTCTCGGCTTGGTGATAAAGCGCGAGCAGGACATCTGAACCGCCGCCGGCCCCAAGGATGAGAACCCGGGGGCGTCGCAACATGTGATAGGGGAGTGCTGACGACATATCATCCAGATATGCCAAATGCTCACGTTTTCCATCGTAACGCGTGATAACGCTCAACCCATCACCATCGGTGAAAACCGCCAATTGCCGAGGTGGTTCGTGTTTGGTGTTGAGACTGAGTCCAGGTGCATAACGAAAGGGGATGGTTGGGCTCTCGACCACGGTGAGCAAACCGAGTGGGTTAGATCGCTCGCTTAGAATTCTGCTGTCCATAACCTGTAACGACTGGTTGAGTCCTTTGTACGGCGACATGCGCAGCCCAAGCCAACTGTGTGAGAAGCCAAGCAGCAGCGTGACAGCACAGGCGATGATGGTTGCTAACGACCAGCGCGGTAGCTGCGAGTAATAACAAAGGTTGGCAACGACCGCCGCGAGCAATGCCAGCCCTACCAGCACCTGAACACTGGCTTCGGGGCGCAACACAAACAACAACAGCATAATACCCAGTGCGCCAGTACCCGCACCGAGAAGATCAGACAGATAGATGCGACTAATGCTTTCCTTGTACTGGATAAAGGCTAGACCTATGCAGCTGGCCGCGAAAAAGAAAGGCACAAACAACAAGAGATAGATGAGCAATAGATGGATGTACTGCGTCGGATCCCACATAACTTCTAATGCGTTGAAGGGTATTCGCTGGGCAAGCGCGAAACAGACAACCATCGATACACCGAAGAGCACCGCGCTTGCGATGTACACGGCGGCGAAGCGTTGTTGTAGCCATCGCCTGGTGAGGGCAAGAAATGTCCCGCTCGCTCCATAACCAAGCAGCGCGAGACTGATGATCATATAGGCGAAGTGGTGCCATTGAATGATAGACAGCAATCGCATGAGCAAGATCTCATACGCGAGGGCAGCAGCCGAGATCAGGTAGATCGAAACGAACAGTAGGACGTATCGTCCCTCACTCGGCGTTGGCGTTTGCCGATTCATGGCGTTATACGAGTGGGCGGCGAAAAGATTTCACTCTTAACAGGCGACACTTTGGAGAAACGTATTAGTGTTTACCAGTTAGCGGAACAAACCGTACCGGCAATACCTGACGCGTCTTTACTTTTCCGTCTTTGGTCTTCTGCACTAGCAACAACTGTTGCACAAAAAAACGACCACCTACTGGGATAACCATGCGTCCGCCGGACCGGAGCTGATCAATCAACGGCGGCGGAACGTGGCTTGCAGCAGCCGTCACCACGATCGCGTCAAACGGGCCGTGTTGCTTCCATCCGTAATAGCCGTCAGCGAGACGGGTGGTCACGTTCTTGTAACCGAGGCGATGAAGTCGCGCCTTCGCCTGTTCCGCCAACGGCGCGATGATCTCAATCGTGTAGACCTCCTTTACCAGGTCCGATAGTACAGCCGCTTGGTAGCCCGAGCCGGTCCCCACTTCCAGCACTACGTCATCATCGTCTAACGCCAAGAGGTCTGTCATCAATGCAACGATGTAGGGTTGCGATATGGTCTGGCCGTGACCGATCGGTAGCGGACGGTTTTCGTATGCGAACGGCTCGAGGTCATCGGGTACAAACTCATGGCGTTTAACGGTAGCCATGGCGTGCATGACGCGAGGATCGAACGCCTGCCTGCGCGTCTCCTTGCTCGTGTACCGAATATCCACTTCAATGGCCGCTATCATGGCGGCCCGACGGCGGGCGTGAATGGCGTCATCCGCCCTTGCGCCGACACAAAACAGCATCAGCAGCAGGGCTACTAGCGTGGTCCACCCCCGCAGCGCGAGAGGCCGCCAGCGACATTGAATGAGTAGCGGGGTAACGACCATGGCACCAGCCGCGTGATTAGACGCCACTATGCTAACAGGATTCGCATCATTACGAAGCAATGGCCTGGACGATTTCGGGACGCCTCCCAAGAGCTAGCGCCGCTATCTTTATGAATCAGCCGCCTGATAAAGTAGGGGCTTCGCGAGCACGCGTTTACAAGCGGGCGAATTAAGCACGATGACTAGCAAAGTGCTATACATCTATACCGCACCGACGGCCGGTGCGGACGTGCAGGCGCGCAATTCCGTTTTGGCCATACCGGGGCGAGGCCTTCAAGGTGACGGCTACGCCCAAAACCCTGAAGGCAGCACGGCACCGGACCAAGAGGTAACGCTGATCGAGCTCGAGAATATCGAAGCGGTCAAAGAGCATGGCATCGACCTGCATCCGTCTCAGGCGCGTAGGAATATCGTTACCCAGGGTATAGCTTTGAATCAGTTGGTGGGCGCTGAGTTTCTAGTCGGTGAAGTGAGACTTCGAGGCCTGCGACTGTGCGAGCCTTGTGCCTATCTGGAAGGGTTAACTGCCAAAGGTCTTGCCAAAGCCCTTGTGCACAAAGCAGGTTTGCGTGCTCAGATTTTGAACGCGGGTACGATAGCGGTTGGTGACGAAATCAGGGTGTAGGTATGGGTAGTGATAAGAACACCATGGGCACCGCGTTTGCCACCAAGCTCGTGGCCGAACAACATCGCAAGGTCAAGTTCATGTATCGCGAGTCGCCCAGTGGTCCGAGTGATAGCGGCTGGCATTTCTTCTGTGGCGAAGAACCACAAGAATATGTCGACGATCCCAACAATAGTGGTACCTATCCCCTAAGTCTGATCGTCGAGATAGACCCTTGCGTCGCTTCGCTGCTGGATATACCCGCACCCTGCGGGTTTGAACGCGACAGTGATGACGGCACCTTTTGGGAATCGGATTTTGATTTGTGGCCAGAAGAGTAGACCCGTTTGTGGACAACGTTTGGGAAAACACCATACATGAGGGGGAGCCAGCGCACGTTTACAATCTGATCGCCGCTGGTGCAGATATTAATGCCAAGGACAAACATGGCCAGACCGCGATTATGCTGGCATCCCGAAACGGCCAGACCGACGTGGTCCAACTGCTGGTCGATGCCAACGCCGAACTCAACGTGACCGCGAAATATAACCTGAGCGCACTGATGCTCGCGGTGATAAACCATCACGACGATGTCGTCCGCATCTTGGTCGAGGCAGGCGCTGACTTAAACCTACGCGGGTCGGGCGCGCCGGGTTTCCACAACAAAACGGCCGCAGAACTTGCAAACGACAGCGGACAAGAAAAGGTCGCGGCGTATCTCGAGCAATCTCAGGTCAGTGGAGTAAAGGATAACTAGTACAGCCGCAGGGAAGCGTGCAGCCGAGGCAGCAATTCATTATGTGGCTATGCAGGAATTTTGCGGAATCGTCCAACGGCCGAAGATGCAGCTACGCTTTGGTCTACGCCCCGGGAAACCCCTTCGCTATGTTTGACAACTGGCGTTTGCGGCATGGCCGTGCGGCATTTGAAGGAAAGCGTCATGGGGTGGGCTGCTCCCTGAATCGTGAGAACTTCCAAAGTACGCATTTTGAGAACGGCGGTGGTCTAGCCTAACCGTCGGTGAGCGGCTTAACGGCCTGCTCCCACCGATGCGTGCCGGTCTACTCGCTACTGGCAGCGCGCAAGGAGGCGCGAGCGAGGATGGCTGCACGTACGCGGTCCGGGGTCGCGGGAAGCTGATGTATACGCACCCCGGTGGCGTGATAAATCGCACCGAGTATTGCCGCCGGCGTAGGGATCAGGGTTGGCTCGGCAACACCCTTTGCACCATAGGGGCCGAGCGGCTCCGGGTCCTCGATGATTAGCGTCTCGATCTCGGGCATATCACCGAAGGTCGGGATCAGATAGTCGTGCAGGTTCTCGGTGCGCCCCGGGACATAATCTTCCATGAGCGCGTACCCGAGCCCTTGCGCAATGCCCCCCTGTGTCTGGCCCTCGACCTGGGTCGGGTTGATCGCCTTGCCGACGTCATGGGCAGCCACCATTCGCAATACCTTGACGGTGCCGAGCTCCGTGTCCACTTCCACCGCGGCGATCTGTGCGCCGAATGCATACGTGGCATACGGCGTACCTTGACCGTCTTGATCGAGGCCGGTGGTGGGCGGGTCGAAGCTGCCAACACCCCGGAGCACATCGCCTTGCGGCAGCTCCGGTAGGGCGGTGAGGTCGATGACGTGGTCGCGCTCATCATCCCTGACATGAATGATCCCATCGCCGATTTCGATGCGGGCGACCGCGGCTGCGTTGGTCATACGTAGAATCTGCCGTCGCAGGTCGGCGCCGGCCAATTCCGCCGCCTTGCCCGATACGAAGGTCTGACGAGTGGCGGAGGTCTTGCCGGCATCCGCGGTGCGGTCCGTGTCCCCCATGACGTAGCGCATACGCATCGCCTCGATACCCAGCGCGTCGGCACAGATCTGTATCAGCACCGTGTTCGCGCCCTGGCCGATATCGACGGCGCCGGAATAAAGCGTCACCGTCCCGTCCGCCGCGATACCGACCGCCATGGCGGACGGGTTTGGCATCGACGTGGTGCCGCAACCGTACCAGATACAGCCGATGCCAACTCCCCGGCGTACTGTCGTACTGGTGCTGCGGTTCGACCGTTCCGCGGCCGCGCGCCAGTCCCGCCAGCGGATCCTGAGCGCCTGCAGGCATTGGCGCACACCCACACTAGCCGCCAGCGCCTGTCCGCTGGGCGTGGTTTGACCGCGTTGAATGGCATTTTTCAAACGGAACTCGAGCGGGTCCAGGTCGAGCTGCTCCGCCAGCATGTCCATCAATGCCTCATGCGCGATCGCCGCCTGGGGTACGCCAAAGCCCCGAAACGCGCCCGCAGGCGGGGCATTGGTGAGCACCGCCGTGGTTGTGGCCATGATATGGGGCACGAAGTAGGGTCCGGTGCAATGCAACGGTACCCGGTCGGTAACGGTCGGACCCCAGGATGCATAGGCCCCCGTGTCAAAGTCGGCGTGAAACTTGAATGCCGTTAAGCACCCCTCCGCGTCACAGGCAGCGCGCGCCGTGATGCGTGCAGGGTGGCGCTTGGTGGTGCATGCCATGGACTCCGGGCGGGTGTACACAGCGCCTACCGGCCGGTCCAGTAACCAGGCAGCGAGGCCGACCAGCGGCTGCACGGATAAGTCTAGCTTGCCGCCGAATCCACCGCCGCACGCCGTCGGTATGATGCGCACCTGTGTGGGTTCCAGACCTAGCGTGCGAGCGGTCTCGTGCTGGTTCATATACGGTGCCTGGGTTGTCACCCCGATCTCCAGACGATCGCCCACGCGGCGGGCGTAGCCAGCTTCGAGCTCGATGTAGGCGTGCTCGACAAAGCCGGTTTGCCAGGTGCCTTGTGCCACGTATGTGGTAGCGCCGATTGCAGCGTCCGCGTCGCCCTTTCGCAACCGCCCTCGAACGAGAATATTGTCAGGCTTGTCCGTCTGCACCGCCGGTGCGCTGGCGGCCAGGGCTGCGTCAATGCCGGTCACCGGTTCAAGCACGTGCCACTCGATCGGTATGTCATCATCGGTAATCGCGTAGACGGACTGCGCGTCGCCCACCAGCGCCAGCACCGCCTCGCCCCGGTAGCGCACTTCGCGCTCGGCGAGCACCGGCTGGTCCTTTACATCGGGATAGGCGCCGAAGCGGTTACTGCCGGGTATGTCGCTCGCCGCCAGGGTGCGCACCAAGCCCGGGAATCGTTGGTAGAGCGGCGCCAAATCGCCAATGGTAAGACGCGCCCGCGCATGTGGCGAACGCACAACCCTGAGCCACAGACTGTCTTCGGGGACGTAGTCGGCACCGTAGATCTCGGTTCCGGTCAGTTTCGCCACCCCGTCGACCTTCGGCAAACGGGCGCCGACGGCAGCACCGGCGGGCGGCGCCGGCGACAGCTCGTGTCCATGGGCAACCGAGAGCACCGCCTCCACGATCTTCTGGTAGCCCGTGCAGCGGCACAACACACCTCCCAGTCGGTCCATGACTTGGTCAAGGGTTGGCCTGGGATGGCGCCGTAGTAATTCTGTGGCGGCCATCAGCATGCCCGGCGTGCAGATCCCACATTGGGCCGCGCCGTGGTGGTGAAAGGCTCGTTGCAGAGGGTTGAGCTCGCCGTGGCTGGCCAGGCCCTCTACCGTCAACACCCGACGCCCCGCCACCTGACCCAGCGGCACCATGCAGGCGCAGACCTGCTCGCCGTCGAGCAACACCGTGCACGCACCGCAATCGCCGGCGTTGCAACCGACCTTGGTCCCTGGCAGTCGCAGGTCCTCGCGGAGCACGTCCGCCAGTCGGCGAATGGGGCTTGCGGCTAGGGAGACCGGTGCGCCATTGAGCTCAAAAGTGACTTCATGCATGGCGACTCAGCGTCCCGACGGCGCGGCGCACCAAGATGAGGGCAGCATCGTGACGATAGCGGGCCGTTGCCCGAATGTCGTCAATCGGACTCAAGGGGGACAGATGACGCGCCTCGACCAGGGCCGCAAGTGCGGGACCCGCTTGCCGGCCGAGCAGTTCGGATTCTAATGCAGGTAACCGTTGCGCCACAGCCGAACAGGCTCCGACCGCGAAGCGCGCATGGGTTACGCTGCCGTCGTCGCTGGTCGCCAACACGGCCGCAACCATCACGATGGAGATGACCAGGTACTTGCGCGGACCGAGCTTCAAGAACGTGCTGCAGGCGCGGTCGGGAGGCTTCGGCACCAGTATCGCGGTTACCAGCTCGTCGGGTTTACGGTTTGTGCGGCGATTCCCCGTAACAAACTCGGCCAGCGGCAGCGTGCGTGTGTGCCGCGCCGATCGAAGCTCCACCACTGCGTCCAGCGCCAGCAGATTCGGGGTGCCGTCGGCGGCGGGTGACGCATTGCAGATGTTGCCGCCCACAGTGCCGGCGTTTTGCACCTGCACGCCACCCACTTCGCGGCCGGCGAGCTTGAGGCCGTCGAACCAGGCTGGCAGCGGTGCGTGGATGACGTCGGTCCAAGTAGTCAAGGCGCCGATGCGGTAGACGTCTCGATCCTCGCAGATCCCCTTTAATTCCTGCAGCGCGGTAATATCGAGCACCGCGCCGGTGAGCGGCTTTCCGACCCGCTGCGGATAAAAGTCGGTGCCACCCGCCACGATGACGCGCCGGCGATCGGCCAGTGCCGCGAGTGCATGGTCGATCTTAGCCGGTCGCAAATAGGAATCGATCACGCAATCACCTTCGCCTGAGACAGCTGTCGGCAGCCTAACATCGGGCGTTCACGATCGCGGCTAGCATTCCTTTCCATGCGCTGTGAAGCCGTCGCGGTTTCGCCCTCAGCCGGCGTCACCGCGTGACTGAAACACTGCCTGCCCGCCTTTGAGGACGGCTGCGTCGCCGACACTGGCCTCGAAGGTGACACCCTCCGGGCCCCCGCAACCACGACCGCAAAGCGCGATCGTATCGCCGGGCATCACCGGCGCCGTGAGGCGGGCCTGCAATCGCCGCAAATCCGTGGGATGGGCCCCGGCGGCCGCGGCAACCATCCGCGCCGCGATCCCCAATGTGCATAGGCCGTGCAAGATCGGTCGCTCGAAGCCGTTCGCGCGCGCCACCGCTGCATCGATGTGCATCGGGTGAAGATCACCGGTCAGGCGGTAGATGGCAGCCTGATTGGAGCAAGTTTTAAACTCACCATGCCATGACGGGCCCGTTTGCTCGCGCGTAGTCCAGGCGGAGGGACCGCGCTCGCCACCCCAGCCGCCGACACCAGGAAGGAATATCCCGTAGCTGGCCGTGAACACCTCCGACTCGACGACGACATCAATCATTGCCGCCTTGCCCTTGTCCCAGACGCCGATGATGCGTCCTTTGGTCTCAATGGCACCGGACGGTGGCATTGAGTTGTGCATCTCGAGCATCTGCCACGCGTGCAGCGCTGCGTTCCGGTCGTAGGCGCCAAGCGCGCCGGCGTGCTCCGCTGCCCAAAGCCCCAGCGCGCAGGCATAGGTCGGTAACACACGTAGATCGCGTTCGTAGACCAGATCGCTCTCGTCACTGGCCGCACCGACCGCAAGTGCGTAGAGGATGGCGTCTCGCTCCTCATAGGCGACGGTCCGGCTTCCGAGCTCGTACCCGGCTAGATCTCTTAACTGCATTTTCTCACCGTAGCTTTAGGACCCTTACATAATTTTCATGTCATCTCCGCCCGAGCCGCTTTTTGGCGCGACTCACGGCCTCGCGTCGCTCAGCCGAACTCAGTATCTCCGCACGAATTTGATCCCAGCGACCGAGCTCTGTTTCGCCGCGATCGAGGGCAACCAGCAGCTCCTTGGTGGCAGCGACCGCATGGGCCTCGCCCATTAATGCACAGCGACCGAGCTCCCACGCCTTGTCGCGCGCACCGCCGGCGGCAACGACACACGAAACGAGGCCCGCCCGAAACGCCGTCTCCGCGTTCAGCCGCTCTCCGAAAAGTAATAGCCGGCCGAGGGTCGCCCAACTCAGTCGAGCGCGCA
>JAOTYM010000048.1 GCA_029861845.1 Gammaproteobacteria bacterium
GCGTTGGTCGCGAATTGGCGCCGTCGCGTCTGAACGTCGGTCCAACTGCGACGATCCTCGGCAAGCCCGTGTAACATGACGACCGGTGACCCCTCACCATAACGGCTATAGGCTACTTCGATATCGCCGAGCCGGACCTTCATGAGCCGACCCCGTTTTCTGAGGCGTGAGCTTCTTGCTGACTCTCCTGCACCACCGTGGCACGAAGTTCGTTCTTGCGGATCTTCCCGGCAGGGGTCATGGGCATTTCGCCAATGACGCAAAGCACCTCGGGACAGTGATACTTGGGAACACCCTTCGACCGGACGAAGTCGTTGAGCGCGTCCAGGCTTGGTACCTCGCCCTGCGCAACGATCACGGCGCAGATTCGTTCGCCGAGCCGATCGTCAGGAAATCCAACAACCGCAACGCTGGCAACGTTAGGGTGGCTTGCGAGCGCGTCCTCGATCGGCACCGGTGAGATGTTGACGCCGCCGCGAATGATCAGATCCTTGAGCCGCCCCGTGATGCGGAGATACCCGTCTTCGTCCAGTTTCGCGAGGTCGCCAGTGCGGAAGAAGGAGTCGGCAGTCAACGACGCCGCGTACAGATCCGCCTGACCATAATATCCCGTGAAGACCCCGGGCCCACGCATCGCGAGCTCCCCTTCCTCACCAGCGGGAAGCGGTTGCCCGTCCGGGTCGAGGATGCGCAGCTCGAGCCCCGGCAGCCCGACACCGGCGGTGTTCAACACCTTGTGGTATGGGCTATCGCACAGGCAAGTTGTCAGCCCGCCCTCGGTCATGCCCCAGAGCACTGTGATGAACGTGTTCGGAAACTGCTGCTGTGCCACCTCCATCAGCGCCGGCGGTACTTGCGCCCCGCCGCATAAGAACCAACGCATCGGCGCCAGCTTTGGCTCGGATCGATCCCAAGTCGCGTCAACGAGATCCTTGAGAAACGGCGTTGCAGCAGCCGTAAATGCGCAATCGTATTCGGCGATCATCGCCAATACCGCCTTTGGCTCCCATGCGCTTTGCAACACGAGCGCTGCGCCGTTATAGAGCGACAAGCGAGCGCCATGAATCGCCCCCACGCTGTGGCCTAAAGGTGATGCCATGAAGATTGGTCGGTCCGGCCCCAGGGAGAACCGTTCGGTGAATGCAATATTCAGCGCCGCCAGGGTGTCAGTGCTGTGCATGACCGCCTTCGGACGACCCGTCGTACTGGACGTGAACATGATGTGGTCGAGATGCTCGACCCTCGCCCGTGGCGGTAGCGCCTCGCCATTAGCGTCGATCCAGACATACTGATCCACATCTCTTACCAACAAGACATCGAGCTTGTGTTGACTTGAGGTGGCGGCAGAATGCGCCATGGCACCTGTCGGGTTGGCACCGTGGCGCTCAGCCGTGATCACGAGTCGCGCACCGACGAGCTCGGCCACATAGCGCAGCGTATCCGCATCGGTCCTGATCGGCAGGTTGGCCGGTATCGCTCCCGCTCGCAGGATCGCGACAAAAGCAATCTGCCACTCGACGCAGTTAGGCAACAAGATGATGATGACATCGTCCTTGCCGACTCCATGGCGGGCGAATTCTTGGCCTAGCCGTTCAGCCTCATTCCAAAGCGCGCCGTGGGTCAGCTCTCGTCCCGTGTCGTCGACCACGGCGAGTCCTTCGGGCCGCTCCTGTACGACGCGAGCGTAGCGATCCTGCAAGCGCTCAGCCGGCCACCAACCTTGCGCGCGGTACCAGCGACGGCGTTCTTGCTCGGGCTCATGCATGGCTAGTGCTCTTTGATCGCTGACGTGGACGCCGCTCTCACCTTGGGTTCAAACTGTGGCAGCGGCGCGTACCTGCGTTAGAAGTTGATGTTCGCCCTAGCAATATTTCTAGGTCGGCGCCGTCGTCCTCTGATGTCGCCTCGTCGGGCCCGTCTGCACTTACAGCAGCGGTGCCACATCTCGCGCGAAACGCTCCATCTGCCGCATGCCGAAGGAGACCGATTCCAGTCCGTGGAACTGGAACTCGACCACGAAGTGCGCGACACCGGCTTGCATCAGCGCGTTGATTCGCTGTGCGCACCGCTGCGGCACCCCGCTGATTGTGACACGCGTGGGGTCGACGCTCGGGTCTTCGAAGGCCACGCCCTCCCGCAGTTTCGGCAAATTACTTTGGAAATCCTGTTCGTCTTCAGCCACGTAGGCAAATGTGAACGAAGCCAATTTCGGTTGCGTACCCCACTTCGACCCCTCGTCCCGGAGCTTGGGGATCCAGAGAGATTGCGCCTGTTCCTCGTCCGGCCAAAAGCACAGTATGCTTTCGCCGTAGCGCGCGGCGCGCCCGATGGCTTTGACACCGCCTCCGATCCATATAGCAGGGTAAGGCTTCTGAATGGGTTTAGGCTCCAGAGGCATGTCGTTGAGCTGGTAGAACTGGCCTTCGAACGTGGTCTTTTCCTGAGTCCATAGGCGCGTGATCACCTCCAGTTGTTCGTCGAACAGGCGCCCGCGTCTTTTTCGCTCCACGCCGACAGCGGCAAAGTCTTCTTCCCACCAACCCATAGCGGCCCCGACAATGAGTCTGCCGCCCGACATCACATCCAGAGTCGCCAGGTATTTTGCCCATTGGTAAGGCGGAAGTAAGGGCAGCAACACCGAGTTGAAACCGATCTTGATACTGGAGGTGGCGGCGGCGATGGCAGGCACGACAACCATAGCGTCCAACACGTCGCGATTGGGGAAGGTGCGAAACAGCCAGCTCGGGGGCATCGTCATGTGTGTGGGCAAAGTCACCGAATAGAACCCCAGTTCTTCTGCCAGCTTGGCCGCGTCGACGATCTCGTGAACCGACGGATTCTTTGCGCCCCAGGGAAACAACATGATGCTAATGTCAGAAATTCTCGCCATCAGATCATCTCCGGATTTATTGCTCTCATAGTAAGCACGAATTAGCCGAGCGCTCGGTACGATGCCGCCACAATCTGGTGTGTGTGCGTCGTTATCGGTTATTGTTACGCTAGAACAAGTTGACGGTGTAACCTTTCCGGCGTGTGTATAGTGTAACGATACATTCATGAGACCGATGAACGCAAACGATGCGCATGTCCCGAGACCGGCCTTTGTCAGCGACATCCGACCGTCTTGAGTTCGTCGCACTTCCGGCCATCCCGTTAGTGAAACCCGGAGACGATCTGGTCGATCTCGTTCTCGACGGGTTGGCCGCAGCGGGGCGTTCGCTGCGGCAAGGTGACGTGCTCGTAATTGCCCAGAAGATCGTATCCAAGGCCGAAGACCGCTATGTGGACTTAAGGCGGATCAACCCGTCGTCACGGGCGCGCGAATTGGCCGCGCTGTGCTGTAAGGACGCGAGGCTTGTGGAACTGATCCTTTCCGAATCGACCGAGGTGCTGCGCTGCCGGCCGGGCGTGCTGGTCGTCGTTCATCGGTTCGGTGTGGTCCTCGCCAATGCTGGCATCGATCACTCCAACGTCGAGCCGGCAAGCGGCGCCGAGCGTGTGCTGCTGCTACCCAAGGACCCGGACGACACATGCCGGTGCCTGCATGAGGCTCTGCGGCTACGGGCCGGGGTCGACGCCGGTGTGGTTATCAACGACAGCGCCGGTCGCGCCTGGCGTAACGGTACCGTCGGCATCGCGCTGGGGGCGGCTGGCCTGCCATCACTCCTGGACCAGCGTACCCGCTGCGACCTGTTCGGTCGCCCATTGAAAGCGAGCCAACAGGCGATTGCTGATGAACTCGCGGCGGCCGCCTCGCTGCTGCAGGGGCAGGCCGACGAAGGGATGCCGGTGGTGTTGATTCGCGGTTTCAGCGCGCCTGGCACCAGCGCTCCTGCGGCGTCCCTGATCCGACCGCAAGCGGAAGACCTCTTCCGATGATCGAAGCATACCCCCCAAGTTGTATCGCATTGTCGGGCGGTGCAGGCGGCGCCAAGCTCGCCGCCGGTTTGGCACGTGTAGTGGACCCCGCGAGGTTGTTAATCGTCGCCAACACCGGCGACGATTTCGAGCACCTGGGGCTCTATATCTCGCCGGATCTCGACACCTTGATGTACACGTTGGCTGGGATCAATAACCGGCACACGGGTTGGGGCCGCGCGCATGAAACCTGGACCTTCATGGCGGCGCTTGAAGCATTGGGCGGCGAGACGTGGTTTCGCCTCGGCGACGGTGATCTCGCCACGCACGTCGAACGCACGCGACGTCTCCGTGCGGATGCAACGTTGACCGCAATTACCGCCGATTTCGCCGCGAGACTAGGGATCGCCGCCCGCATCGTACCGATGAGCGATGATGCTGTGCGCACCGTCGTCGACACGCCAGCGGGACCGCTTGCGTTCCAGCACTATTTTGTTCGCGACCGCTGCCAGCCGCAAGTCTCGGGCTTCCGCTTCGAGGGTGCAGTGGCGGCACAGGCCAACCCGGTATTCGTCGAAGCGCTGTCCGACCCCGCGCTTCGCGCGATCGTCATTTGCCCGTCGAATCCGTTCATCAGTATCGACCCCATCCTAGCGCTCCCCGATATAAGGACGAGACTGGAGACAGCGCGCGCGCCGGTCATCGCCGTATCACCGGTCGTGGGCGGTCGTGCCGTCAAGGGGCCAACGACTAAGATGATGCGCGAACTCGCGATGCCCGAGTCAGCGGCTGCTGTCGCGAGCCATTACGGCGAGCTGCTCGACGGCTTTGTGCTCGACCCGGTCGACGCGCCCATCGCCGACCAGGTGCGAGCATCAGGCATAGACGTGCTGGTGACAAATACCGTAATGAAGACGCTCGCCGACAAAGAGACGTTGGCGCACGCCGTCCTGGACTTCGCCGAGGAGTATCACCGGCGGCAATGAGTGTTTGCGCCGGCAACCGTTTCAAGCAAAGCGTTCGCGCAAGCGTGGCAACACCTGCTCACCATAGAGCCGCAGAAAGTGCGCCTGATCGGGGCCGGGTGCATGGAATACGAGATGGCTGAATCCGAGTTTGATATACGGCGCGATCCTTTCGACATGCTCTACCGGATCGGTTGAGACGATCCAGCGGCTCGCCGCCCGTTCGACCGGCAGCGCGTCGGCAAGCCTTTCCATTTCGAGCGGATCCTCGACGCCGGTTTTCTCCTCGGGGGAGAGCGCAAGCGCCGCCCAATGGCGCGTATCTGCCATCGCCCGGTTCTCGTCGGTATCGAACGACACTTTCATCTCGATCATGCGCTCGATGCTGTCCGTATCGCGGCCGGCCTGCTCCAGGCCGGCTTCGACATTCGGCAACAGGGTCTCAGTGTACAGCTCTCGCGCTTTGCCGCTGGTGCAGATGAATCCGTCACCCACGCGCCCGGCCAGCCTCGCCACCGTCGGCCCGGAAGCAGCGATGTAGATCGGCACTGGCTTCTCGGGTCGATCGTAGATGGTCGCGTTCTCGGTGCTATAGTACGTTCCCTCGAACGTAACGCGCTCTTCACTCCACAGCCGTCTGACCAGTTCCACCGCTTCTTTCAAACGCCCGAACCGCTCCTTGAACTTCGGCCATTTGATACCGGTCGCCGGCACTTCGTTAAGCGACTCACCGGTGCCAACCCCCAGTAGGACCCGGCCCGGATAGAGTACCCCAAGAGTGCCCATCGCCTGGGCAACTATGGATGGATGATAGCGAAAGCTCGGTGTGACAACGCTTGTACCGATGATTACTTTGGACGTCCGTTCTCCGAGTGCGGCGAGCCACCCGAATGAATATGGCGCATGTCCGCCAGTATGTCTCCACGGCTGGAAGTGATCGCTGACCGCGACCGAGTCGAACCCAATGCCCTCGGCGAGCACCGCGAATTCCAACAGCTCACGTGGTCCGAATTGCTCAGCCGAGGCCTTGTAACCGAGTTTAAGCACGACTAGTCCTGTCGATATTAACTTCGATACGGTTTCGATGCTGCATGACTAATGATCTTCCCGGGAAAGCGGCAACCACGATAGAATGCTTGACTTTTCGTCCTGCTATTATCGATCATCATCCATCAAACTGACAAACCTGCCGACAGCATGCGCATAACCGCCGTGACCGTCACGTCGATGCCAAGTCACATTGCCGCAAGGCTGATCGGTGTGTCGCCAGTCTTCGTTGTCGCGCCCATCACGGAGAGAACCTAATGTGGGCTGTCATACCCGTAAAGAACCTGGGCATTGCGAAACAACGCCTGGCGCCGTTGCTCACACCGCTCGAAAGGCAGGAGCTCCTGCAAGCGATGTTTGAAGACGTTCTGACCGTCGTCATGAGGGTGCACAAGCTTGAGGCGGTAGCGGTCATTACCGCGTGCCCTGTCGCCACCGTGACCGCGAAACGGTTCGGCACACACGTCATACGTGAAGCGCAAATTCGGGGCCACACGGCGGCGATTGCGGCAGCGGCGGTGGCCCTGGAGGCGGATGGCATCGACGGCATGATCACACTTCCCGCGGACGTGCCGTTGGTCACGCCTGACGAGATCGACACGGCGCTGGCCGCGCATGAAGATGCGCCCGCCATGAGCATCGTCCCGTCGCGTGATGAACAGGGATCAAACTGTATTGCATTGTCGCCGCCGACAGCGGTTCCGTTGCGCTTCGGTCCTGGGAGCTTCCACCCGCATCTAGCCGCAGCTCGCCGGCTCGGCCTCACACCCCAGGTGCTCAGGCTGCCCGGATTGGCGCTCGACATCGATACGCCCGAAGACCTGGAAATGCTATGCGAAAGCTCGGGCACGACGCGAGCGCAGCGCTATCTGCGCGAGCGCGGCATCGTTGAGCGCGCGCGGACTCGCGCCGGGTTGAGGGCCGCCGCGCAGCAGTAATCGACGGCGCGGAAACCACAACGGTTAATAGCAATGAACCTTACACGCTACTTGCATCGTCGACCGAGTCACTCGGAAGCGTTCGCGCTTTCGTCATCGACGGACACGCAGGCGCTGGCCCAGCTGGCCGCCCGTCTTCGCGATGAAGGCCACGGCAACGTCATCTCGTACTCCCGCAAGGTATTTGTCCCGTTGACCCAGCTCTGCCGTGACGTTTGCCACTACTGCACGTTTGCGCAGCCGTCACGGGCAGGTGTGTGTGCGTTCATGACGCCACAGGAGGTGCTCGCTGTCGCCCGGGCCGGGGCCGAAGCCGGGTGTAAGGAGGCCCTGTTCACGCTAGGCGACAAGCCTGAGCTTCGCTACCGTAGGGCGCGCGAGGAGCTCCGCGACTTAGGACATGAAACAACGCTATCTTACTTGATCCAGGTGGCGGAGCTGGTCATCCAGGAAACAGGGCTTCTGCCACATGTAAATCCTGGGGTAATGACGGCCGCGGATATCGCTGCGCTCAGAGCGGTTTCGGTCTCTCAGGGAATCATGCTCGAGAGCGTGTCGGAACGGCTATGCGCCAAAGGTGGTGCCCATCACGGTTCTCCAGATAAGAGGCCAGCCGTGCGCCTTGCGACAATCAGGCTTGCCGGAGAACTCAGGGTGCCGTTCACCTCGGGTATCTTGATCGGCATAGGGGAGACACGGCGCGAGCGCATCGAGTCGCTGTTGGCGCTACGCGATCTGCATGAGCGCTACGGACACATGCAGGAGATCATCGTTCAGAACTTCCGCGCCAAGCCGGACACGCGCATGGCGAATGCAACCGAGCCCGATCTCGATGATCTAGTATGGACCACTGCCGTGGCCCGTATTTTGTTCGGGGGCGCCATGAACATCCAGGTGCCGCCAAACCTAAGCCCGGGGGCGATGTCCGCGCTGATTAATGCGGGATTGAACGATTGGGGTGGCATATCACCCGTCACCCCCGATTTTGTTAATCCCGAGGCACCGTGGCCCTCCTCGGATGTTGTCGCCCAAGAGACGGCAGCCTGCGGCAAGACCCTGATCGAGCGGCTGGCGTTGTATCCTGCTTTTGCTCGCGACGGCCAACGTTGGCTTGACCCGGGGCTGCGCACGCCGGTGCTGCGCAACATCGATGGCGACGGGTTCGCCCGCGTCGAATCTTGGTCAGCCGGCGGAGAAGAGCCACCTCCGCCCCATGTTATGTGCCTCGATGGAACTGCACCACGCATTGCCGCTGGCGGCGAGCTCGGGCGAATTCTCAGCAAAGCGTCTGATGGAGAAGCGCTCACCGAGGCGGAGATCGTGCGCTTGTTTCGAGTGCGTGGGACCGACTTCATCGCGACCTGCGCGGCGGCTGATCGGCTGCGTGCCAGCGTAAACGCCGACACCGTTAGCTACATAGTCAACCGCAACATCAACTACACCAACGTCTGTTACTACCGCTGTGGTTTCTGCGCATTCTCAAAGCCTAGGCTCGGTAAAGACCCGAGAGACCTACCCTACGACCTGGACCTCGCCGAAATCGCCCGGCGAACCAGCGAAGCTTGGGCACGTGGGGCGACAGAAGTCTGTATGCAGGGGGGAATTCACCCCGCCTACACAGGCCAAACCTATCTGGAAATATGTCGGGTCGTGAAGGATGCAGTGCCGGCGATACATGTCCATGCGTTTTCGCCGCTCGAGGTCTGGCAGGGTGCTCGTAGCTTGGGCATTAGCGTACCGGCGTTTCTGGAGCAGCTAGAGCAGGCTGGACTGGGTTCGTTGCCGGGCACAGCGGCCGAAGTGCTCGATGACGAGATCCGCGCCATCATCTGTCCTGACAAAATCAACACCCGGCAATGGCTCGAGGTCATGGAGGCGGCGCACGCGGTCGGACTGCGCACGACTGCAACCATCATGTTCGGACACGTGGATGGGCCCAGACACTGGGCGCGCCATCTACTGCGACTCAGAAGGTTGCAGGCGCGCACTGGCGGTTTCACAGAGTTCGTGCCGCTACCTTTCGTACATATGGAAGCACCGCTCTATCGCAAAGGGCGCGCGCGCAAAGGTCCGACCTTTCGCGAGAGCGTGCTTATGCATGCGCTAGCGCGCTTGGTGCTTCACCCCCACATCACCAATATTCAAGCGTCGTGGGCGAAGATGGGTGCCCACGGCGTTGAAGTCTGTCTTCGGGCCGGGGTCAATGATCTCGGCGGCACGCTCATGAACGAGAGCATCAGCCGTGCGGCAGGTGCCGGGCACGGTCAGGAAATGCGGCCGAAAGACATGGACGCCCTGATCCGCAGTATGGGCCGGGTGCCTGCACAACGCACGATGCTCTACGGGCGGGCGCCGGACTCGCGTGTTGCAACGTCCTTCGGCGCCGCTCCGCTTGAACCGGTCGTCCATAAACCCATGGATCGGTGTGGTCGGGGTCGCCGTGTATGTAACCGCGTACAGGCTATATAGTCACCCTTGGTGCTACGAAGCAAAAACCACCCTGGCAAGTTTTGTTGTTCCACCGATCATTCGTGGTAGGGGGTATCCGCAAGTTGAGGTGCGCTGTCCATGGTAAAGCAAAATCGGCCGGCACACCGGTAGTGAGCTATGGGGCACTCAAGAAGGATCACATGCGCTTGATCCATTTCCACACGAGCGGAAGTACGGCTGCGGCAAGCGCGACCTTAGCCAAGTCACCGAGTATGAAGGGGGTGAGCCCCCATTGCAGAATCGGCTTATCCCAACCGAACAGCACTCCGAGCCAGAGTAAACCGGGGATATAAATGATGACGTTGCCGATAAGCATGACCAGCGCCGTCGTCGCGGCACTACGGTCCCAGCCGCGCTCTGCGAACCAGCCGCAGGCCGCCGCCGCCAGCACGAAACCGACAAGATAACCTCCAGTCCCGCCCATCATATAGGCGAGCGCGACGCCTTTCGCCGGCGTGCCAGCGAAAACCGGCAGACCCACGGCTCCCGCCAGCAGGTAGAGCAGGAGCGTCACCGCGGCGAGTCGCCAACCATACGTCATGCCGATGACGAGAACTGCAAAAGTCTGCATGGTCATCGGCACCGGATAGAAAGGCACCTGGATCTTGGCCGAGAGGGTCAATAATACCGTGCCTGCCGCGGCGAGAACGGCAAGACGGATCGCCCTAGACGTCGACTCGGGCGGCCATAGCATGCCAATGAGCGTGGGATGCATCATGTGCTGTCGGGCCATTTACTTACCTCCCTGGGGTTTCAAGTTGTATGAATGTACGAGTTGCATGAATCTACAGGAAAAACGAGCATCTCCTGCCGAATGGCGACCTCTACCGAACCAATATTTACAACTAAACCACCCCTATCTGGCTAGGCCGGGGTGGCATAGTGCGGTGAGATCCTGAGCCGTGTCGACGTCAAGCAGGACGGCTTGGTCACCCATCTCGACCTCCCGTACTAGTGATGTGTGCTTTAAAATGAGGCACCGCGCGCCAACATCGCCGGCTATTTCGCTGATCTCGGGGAAGAAGCACTTGGCCCAAAGCACGGGGTTACCCCTTTCACCGTTAAACGTTGGTACACAAATGGCATGTCCCACGGTAGTCGCTGTATCTTCATTGGGGTAGACAATCGCCTGATTTCCGGAGTTGAGCACGCTGATCAGTGCAACCGGATTCTTGGCGCTACGGGCGCGGAGCAGCTCGTCTAAGATCGCGCGCCTCATTCGACGCACTCCACGTATACCCGCACCATACCGCCACAGGCAAGACCTACCTCCCACGCCTGCTCATGAGCGACGCTGAACTCCAGCGTGCGCGGCTTTCTATCGGCGACCACCCCTAACGCTTCGCGCACGACCGCGCTTTCTACGCAGCTACCCGAGACCGAGCCGACGAAGGCACCGCTTTCATCCACCGCTAGTTGGCTACCGACCGGACCTGGTGACGAACCCCAGGTCGATACGACTGTCGCGAGCGCCACGCCTTTACCCTCCGCCCGCCACACCGCTGCTGTCTCGAGCACGCCATCGACACCTTGTGTTATTGGGCGTTCGGCCGTCATTGTGTCATCCCCTCAGCCGTGTTCCCCGCTATGCGCCATGACTCATTCCATCGAGTCGGGTTGACGCAGCGCCATCACAATCCTCTCCGGCGTGATCGGCAGATCGTACACGCGTACGCCAATAGCATCGGCGACGGCATTGGCGATCGCTGGCGCCACAGGGATTAGGGCCGGTTCGCCGATGCCCTTGGCACCGAACGGGCCAAGACCGCTGCGAGATTCGAGGATGATCGACTCGATCTGCGGCACATCCATTGCGGTCGGGATCAAGTATTCGCTCAGGGACAGCGTGATCAGTCGTCCCTCCTGGTAGCACATCTCCTCGCTCAGCGCGTAGCCCTGGCCCTGGGCGGCGCCGCCTTCGATCTGCCCGGCGACCGCGGCGGGGTTGATGGCCCTGCCTACGTCGTGCGCGCCAATGCTTTTGAGGACCGTGACTTCCCCGGTCTCGGTATCGACCGCCACCTCGACGGCGTGCGCGCCGTAGGTGTAGTCGGGGTGTACCCGGCCGCGACCGGTCTCGGGATCGATCTTGTCGGTGAACGGCGCACGGAAGAGCGCAAGCTCCGAGCGATGAATGCCTTCGGACGCGCACAGCGCGACCAGTTGCTTGAAGCCGATCCAGCGATCGGGATCGTCAATCACAAAGGCACGCGAGTTTGCAAGGTCGACTTGGCTTGGCGTGGCCCTGAGCGCCTTGGCCGAGCGCGCAACCAGCCGTTCGCGCACGGCGCTCGCGGCCAATCGGACCGCGTTGCCGGTCATGTAGAGTGCGCGCGTGGCTGTGGTGGTTCCCGCGAGTGGCGTTGTCGATGAGTCGCTGTGGTAGATCGCGACATCGCTCAGCGAGACCCCGAGCAGCTCGGCTGCGATCTGACCAAGGGCCGAGATCTGTCCGGCTCCGATATCGGTAACGCCCGAGCGTACCGTCACGGTGCCGTCCACTTCGATTCCGACCCAAGCCTCGGAGGTATCGTGCAGCCACATGATACGGCCGTAGCTCTGTTGATAGCAGGCCACGCCCCGACCCACTTTGACCGGCACCGAGTCCGGCGTGCGTTCCCCGAGCGCCTCCCATGCCTTGGTCATGCACTCATCCGTCCACACCGCGCTCTCGATGGGCACATCGGTCGCCAGTTTGTCGCCGGTGCGCAAGAAGTTGCGTCGCCTGAACGCCATGCGCTCCAGGTCGAGCGCCTTGGCCACCTCGTCCATCTGTGCCTCGTAGGCAACACACGCCTGCGCCGCCCCGAAGCCGCGAAAGGCACTGGTGTACATATTATTAGTCGCCACGGCCGTGGCATCGACGTGCAGATTGTCGATTCGGTAGGGGCCCGGGGCTGCGACCAAGGCATACAGGATCACGTAGGGGCTCAAGAAAACATAGGCGCCCGCATCCGCCGTTATCGTCACCTTAAGTGCGGTGATCGCGCCATCCTTGGTGACGCCGGTGCGATAGGTCATGACGAACGGATGCCGTTTGCCGTGGCCGAGAAAGGATTCCTCGCGGGTGTAGACTAGCTGCACCGGTCGCCTTGTCGCCCTCGTCAGCAGCGCGAGATAGATTTCGACCGTCAGGTCCTCCTTGCCGCCAAAACCGCCGCCGACCATCGCGCCCATGATGCGCACCTTGTTATGCGGCACACCGACGGCGTCAGCGATGGAACGGAAATGTTCGATTACCTGCGTCGAGACACGGATATTGATGACATCATTTTCGTCCACCCAGGCGAGCCCAACTTCGGGCTCGAGGAAAGCGTGCTCGACGAACTGGGTGCGGTAGCTGTTCTCGATCACGCGGTCGGCTTCGGCAAAACCCTGGTCGAGATCGCCTTTGCGTATCTTGAGTTGGGCGACAATGTTGTTGCTGCCTTGTACGATTGGTGACTCGGGCTTCAGCGCCTCCAACGGATCGTAGACGCCGGGCAGTGCATCGAGATCGTATTCGATCAGGTCCAGTGCCTTCTGGGCGATAGCTGGTGTTTCGGCGGCCACCAGCGCCAACGGCTCGCCGTAGTAGCGCACTCGCTCCTTGACCAAGATCGATTGGCCGGTGTCGAGTCGCTTCGCGCCGGTCTGACCGGGGATATCCGTGGGGGCGAGCCGATCGGACAGGTCGGCGCCGGTAAACGTGCATGCCACCCCGGGGAGGGCGCGGGCTTTGGAGACGTCGATGCGGCGCAGACGGGCGCTGGCCAGCGGGCTGCGCAGGACCTTGGCATGCAGCATGCCCGGCATCGTATAATCACCGCCATAACGCGTGCTACCGGTGGCTTTGCCCGGCGCATCGGTGCGCGCGAGCGGGCGCCCGACCTGCCGCAGCTCGGTTGGCCTCAGCGGTCGGAAATATTCCGCCGGCTCGCTCACCCCGACCTCTTGCCTTCGCGCATCACCGCCGCCGCATCACGCACGGCCGCGAACACCTTGGTATAGCCGGTACAGCGACATAGGTTTCCGCTCAGCGCGAGGCGGATGTCTTCGTCGTTGGGATTCGGTGTGGTGTCGAGCATAGATTGGGCGGCGATAATCAGGCCCGGCGTGCAGTAGCCGCACTGGATAGCACCATGCTCGATGAACGCGGTCTGTAGCGGGTGCAGATGTTCGCCGCTGCCCAATCCGGCGACGGTGGTGAGCCGGCGACCCTCGACCGTCCACGTGAGAGTCAGGCAGCTATCGATGGCTTCACCATCCACCAGTACCGCACAAGCACCGCAATCGCCCTTTTCGCATCCGCTCTTGACCTCGAAATAGCCAAGCTCGCGTAGGCTCTCCAGCAGCGTCTGGTTTGGCGGCACACTCGCCTCCAAGCGGCGTCCGTTGATCTCTAAGGCGATAAGCTTTTTCTCCGCCATCGTGTTCTTCCTGTATCAAGAAAGCCGTTCCCAGGCCTGCGTCAGCAGGCGCCGGGTCAAGACATATACCCCGTGGCAACGATACTCCGCCGACGCACGGGCGTCGTCGATGGGCTCGCAGGCCTCCACCGCCTGACCCGCAGCCGCGTCAATCAACGTCGGCGTTAAGGCCTGATCGATCAACATCGCTTCCGCGGCCAGTGCCCGTTTGATGACCGGTGCGACAGCACCGAGCGCGATGCGCACGCAACTGCACTTGCCGGACTCGACCACTAGCGTGACCGCCAGTCCGACGACGGTGATGGCATCGCCTTTACGGCGGGCGAGCTTATAGAAAAGATTCGCAGAGTTCGACGGCGGAAGCGGCCAGGTGATCTCCGTCACCAGCTCATCGTGGCGCCGCACATTTTGTTTGTAGCCCAGGAAAAAGTCGTTGAGCGGCACTACCCGGCGACCCGCCTGGCTCGCTAGAGTCAGCTCTGCATTCAGCGACAGTAATGGAGGCACCGTGTCGGCCGCCGGCGAACCATAACACAGGTTGCCAGCAACGGTGGCGCTGTTACGCACCATCTGACCGCCAAAGACCCGGGCCGATTGCACCAGCGAAGGCGCATGTTCCGCCATCCGAGGGGCACGCAAGACATCGGTCAGGGTCGTTCGCCCGCCGACGATCACGCGCCCATTGTCGATGGTGGTGCCGCGCAGCTCATCCAGCTTGCCGAGGGCGATCAGGCGCTTTGGCGCGGCGCGGCGGGCGCGTATGTCTACCAATAGGTTGGTTCCACCCGCCAGCGGCATGGCGTCGTGGCCGTTTCTGGTCGCATCCTCACTTAGGATCTGCAGCGCCTGAGTGAGGTTGGCCGGTATAACGAGATCGAAGTCCGCGAGCATTGTTTTTCGGGTTTCAGGCGCACCATCACGGCGTGGTTGCATGCGGCGACTTTAACATGCCTAATGATACCGCGTTCTCACACATCCCAACCCCCATCGACGGTTATCTCCTGCCCGGTGATATTGCCGCTGTCGTCGCTCGCTAGGAACAATACGGCATTAGCGACATCCTGAGGTTCGGTGACGCGAGGCAGGGCCATTTCCTGGACGTACTCCTGGTATATCTGCTCGTAGGTCCAACCTCTCACTCGCGCCTTTTCCTTGCAGAGCTTGTCCATGCGCGGTGTGCGCACGATGCCGGGGCAGACCACATTCACGTTGATGCCGGACTGCCCCACCTCGAGTGCGACGGTGCGGGTCAGGCCCCGCACGGCCCATTTCGATGCGCTGTAGGCGGCGCGGTACTTGTAGCCCCGCAGCCCGGAGGTACCGCCGATGTTGATCACCTTGCCGCCCTTCTGCGCAATCATCGTGGGCATGACATATTTGATCGGCAGGAAGGTGCCGCGGATGTTGGTCTCAATGACCTGGCTGAAGTCCTCAGCCGCGATCTCCCACACCGGCGTTTCGATTGGTCCAGTAATGCCGGCCACGTTGACCAAGACGTCAATGCGCCCACCAAAGAACGCCGTGGCCTTCGCGACCATTGCCTTGACCTGGGCGTCGTCGGTGACGTCCGCCGCCATGGCCTTAGCGCGGCGGCCCAGCTTGCGGACTTCCTCGGCCACGTCTTCAAGCGCAGGCAGGTCCCGCGCGGTCACCACCAGGTCGGCCCCTTCGCGGGCCAGCGTAAGCGTTATAGCCGCACCCATGCCCTTGGCAGCGCCGGTAACAATTGCGTTCTTGTTGTCGAGTTTCATTGGCTGCCTTCGCTTTCGATTAGTGCATGACGATGCTGCTGATTTTTCGGCGATCCATAACCGCCGCCACCGCAGCTTTCGACGATGACCCGGTCGTCGCGGCCGAGTCGGATGTTGGCTTTCCCCGGCATTTCAAATTGCTCGCCAGAGGCCCTGACTACCGTCACTCGGAAGGTCGAGCCCGGCTCGCCATTCTGGAGCCCATAAGGCGGGACTACCCGCCGCTCGAACATCGCGGTAAGCGATAGCTCATCGCTGAGCACGCGGTATTCGCGGTGTAGGCCATCTCCACCGCGGTGGGCGCCGGCCCCACCTGAGCCATGGCGCAGTTTCTGACATTCGACGCGGATTGGATACTCCGCCTCGACAACCTCAGCCGGGGTGTTCATAACATTCGACATGTGTACGCGCACGACTGGCATGCCATCGCGATCATGGCGCGCGCCCTCACCACCGCCGTGAGTCTCATAAAAGGTGGTCCACGTGCCATTGTCGCGCTGCCCGCTAAACAGCAGGAGCCCAGAGGTCGTCGGCCCACCAGCGGTCAGGCGTTCCGGAATGGCCGGTTCCAGCGCGCGGAAGATGGCATCGACAATGCGTTGCGAAGTTTCATGGTTCCCGCCCACCACTGGCCGCTCTGGTCCCGGTTGGAGCACCGAACCGGGCCGTGTAATCACCGAAAGTGGCCGATAACAGCCGCCGTTTGGCTGGATGTCGGGCCCCACCAGCGCCTTCACGGCGTAAAACACCGAAGCGGCGGCGATGAATGGCGTGGTGTTGACCGGCCCGCGGGCCGCGTCGTCGGAGGCCGAAAAATCAAACACGGCGTTGTCCCCAGCCAGCTCGATGCGAACGCGGATGGCGAGCGGCTCACCGCCGGCGCCATCATCGTCGAGCCAGTCCTCGCCGTCGTAGACACCCCGGGGCAAGGCAGCTAATGCTGATCGCATCTGCGCCTCGGCCCGATCGTGCAATGCCGCGACTGCCAGCCGGACCATCTCCGTTCCGTGCCGGCAGAACAATTCCTGCAAACGCTGCTGCGCCGCGCGCGTGGCGGCCATCTGCGCCAAGATGTCTCCTTCACGCTCTTGCGCGCCGCGCACGTTGGCAAGTACAAGATCGAGCTTCTCGCGCTCAGGACCGGTAGCCGAGAACAGGCGCACGGGTGCCAGCCGTAAGCCCTCCTGCCAAGCGTCGGTGGCAGTGGGAACGTAACTGCCGGGGACGGCACCGCCGATATCCGCCCAGTGGGCCAGGCTAACGGCGAAGTTCTGGAGGGCGCCGTCAGTGAACACCGGGCGGATTGCCTTCACGTCCGGGAGATGGTTGCCACCGATCTCGGGCAAGTTGAGGAACCACACATCGCCTGGCGCCAATCGCGGCGCCGACACACGCTTGAGGAATTCCTTCACGGTGAAGCTCATCACACCCATATGCATCGGGATATCGCGGCCTTGCGCGATAAGCTCACCGGTCGCATCGGTCAATGCCGACGAGAGGTCACCGGCTTCGCGCAGCAGTGGTGAGCGCGCCGAGCGCATGACCACCAGCGACATCTCTTCGGCAATGGCCGAAAGCGCGTTGCGGATGACTTCGAGCGTAAACGGGTCGACCTTTGCTTTCATCTTATCTTGCGGTCAGATCCTCGACTTCGATGTGCAGGTGGCCCCGCACGTCGACGGTAAGTGCCGCACCCGGCGGTACCACCACCGTCGACCATGTGTCTTCGACTACGGCGGGCCCGTCGAAGCGCTGCCCTGCCACTAACTGAGTGCGGGCATACCGTGGTGTCGGTAGAAGCCTATCGGGGCTAAAGTAACAAGGCGTCACCCTGTCTCGCTCAGCTGGCCGTTCGCCTTGCTCCCCGCCGCCTTCGAATGGCTGGCGCCGCGGTATTGAGACCTTAACCCGCAGTGCCACCAGCTCCCACGGCTCGTCGGTCGCAAAGCCGTATAGCGTCTGGTGCTGTGCCTGGAAGTCTCGGCCCAGTCGGTCTGGGTCATCCAGGGCGGGACGCGGGACTTCGACCGCGTAGCTCTGGCCACTATAGCGTACGGCAGCAACATCCTCGACCATCAACTCCCGGTCATGGTGGCCGGCGGTCTTGAGTGGTGCCGCCAGCCGCGCCACCAACGCGCCGCGGATGCGAGTCAGATAGTCGCGATCCCAATCCGTGCTCGCGATGCGTACTGTCTGTTGCTGCGAGTAGCTCATGTCGGCTGTGAGACAACCAAAGGCAGAGAATACGCTAGAGCCGCGTGGTACCACGACATGACTGATGCCAGACAAGCGCGCGAGCTCGGCCGCATGTATCGGACCGGCGCCGCCGAAAGCCAGCAGGGTACATTGACGCCCGTCGATGCCACGTTCCACTGTCACCCGCCTGAGGGCGCGGGCCATGTTGGCGTTGGCGACCCGCACAATGCCGAGGGCCACCGCCGTCACGTCGACACCGATTTCCATTGCCAGCGGCGCCAGCACGCCCTTCGCCGCCTCGGGATCAAGGCGAAGACCGTTGCCAAGGGGGCGATCGGGATCAAGGTAGCCGAGCGCCAGGTTGGCATCGGTTACCGTGGCGGCGACCCCTCCACGACCATAACATGCGGGACCGGGATCGGCGCCGGCACTGGCGGGGCCGACGCGTAATGTCCCAGTATCCAGCCGCGCAATCGAGCCACCACCAGCGCCAATCGATTCCACCGCCAACATGGGCTGGCGCAGCGGCCGTCCCCCGATCGAGCGTTCGCTGCGAATCTCACCGTGGCCACCGACGACGAGGCAAACGTCAGTCGTGGTACCGCCCATGTCGAAACTGATGGCGGAGTCGATGGCCAACTCCGTCGCCACTCGGCCCGCGGCGGAGACACCGGCCGCGGGCCCCGACAGGGCGAGACCGACCGGCAATTCACGGAGCGCCTCGGCTGAGGCCATGCCGCCGGCCGAATGAAACAAGTGCAGGCGGCTGCGCATTGGCTTGCATTCCTTGAGCCGGTCGAGGTAGGCGGTCACCAACGGCATTAATCCGGCGCTCAGCACTGTGGTACTGGTTCGCTCGAACTCCCGGGCCTCTGGATTGACCCGGTGTGATAGCGTTACGTACGGCAGCACCGCCTGCAGGCGGGTACCCAGCTTTTTCTCATGCACGGGATTAGAAAAGGCATGAAGCAATGATATTGCGACGGTCTTTACACCGCTGGCGTGCAACTTACGCACGATCTCCTCCACCGCCTCGTCGGTCAGTCCGATCAGGATCTCGCCGTTGACGTCAAGCCGTTCCCGCACTTCGAAACGCAGGCGTTCGGATACCTGGGGAGGCAACTTGGGTGGCAGATCGAGACGGTAAAGATGGCGCCGGCTCTGACGGCCGATGGCGAGCGTGTCGGCAAATCCTTCGGTGCAGACCAGCGCCACTTCTGGCAGCCGGTCTTCCACAATTGCGTTGGTCACCATCGTCGTGCCGTGCACCAAGTCGTCCACCTCATGCCAGGGAACGTCCACCGCATTAAGTGCGTCAAGCAGACTAGCGATCGGATCGTCGCTGCGACTGGCCACCTTTGCCGTCTTGAAGGTTCCAGTCTTGGGATGAAAAGCAACAACGTCGGTGAACGTGCCGCCGATATCGACCCCCAGTTGCCAGCCGCTCGCCATCACCCGATCCGTCGGGACAGCTCCCGTAACTCACCGACGACCATCCGTTGGCGCGTCGCTGCGAAGTTCTCCGACAGTCCGTCCGCAGTGTGATGCAACCAGTCGTCTTGCCTGATCTCAGTGATCCCAGGCAATCGGCTATTCTGCGCTAGCATAAGCAGTTTCGCGTCGCCGATTTCGAGTAGGTACCTGCGCTGCCAGTTGGCGAGGCCCACAAAAGTGGGCATCACCAGGCCAAAAACCGTTGAGCTCGGCGTCTTTACCCAATTGCTTACCTTGGCCTGGAAAGGCATCGTCTTGTCGGCCCACTGATTTTTCCACTCGTAAATCTGAGACGCGTATCCCCAATTTCGTCGCCACCTCGGTGATCCGTTTGTCACCGTTTTGCGCTAACCGGATCGCTACCAGTTTAAGTTTCTTACTGTATCGCTGGTATTTTCTTGTCATCGAACACGCCTTGAAACGTTAGAATAACCCGTTTCCGAGGGTCCGTTAAATTGGGGTAGCTTCACTATCGAGTCGGTGACGCGGCTAAAGGGTGAAATAAAACATGTTCAGTTCGAGCTCGAGCCCGACCCTAAGGCCAACTTCTACGATGGGGCCATGGCCCGTGCTAGAAGGCGCACTATCGGTTCCCGGCGGGTTCGGCGACAAGTCCCGCAAATGATCTGCGGCGAATGAAGCAGAAGCGGTCTCGCAATCGCCATACGTCAGTACTAGAAATCGGATTCGATGAGCCGATGAATTAACCGGTGCTATCTTGCCAATCGCTACCATCAACATTCGCGCCGAACGACCGGCCGACAAAGACGCCATTGAAAGAATCCATCTCGAGGCGTTTTCAACAGAAGTGGAGGCCAAGCTAGTAGATGCTCTGAGAGAAACTGGTGAGCACTTGATTTCCTTACTAGCGGAAGATGGACACGAACCAGTAGGCCACATCTTATTCAGCCCCGTGACATTGACGGGGGATGAGGGAGATTTACGCATCATGGGTCTGGCGCCGATGGCCGTCTTGCCTAGCCATCAAAGAAGGGGTATTGGCATGCGACTGGTTGAACGGGGCCTTAAGCGCTGCCAGCAAGACGGGTGCGATGCAGTGGTGGTACTGGGCCATACTGATTACTATCCGCGATTTGGATTTTGTCCGGCCGACGAATACAGCATCAGCTGCGAATACGACGTGCCGCCTGGGGCATTCATGATAAAAGAACTGAAAGCTGCCTGCTTGAAAGGACGCCAGGGCATGATCAAGTATGACGCGGCGTTCGGTAAGTTATAGGCATACAATAAACTAGTTGACCACTAAACCGTCGACCGTGCTCCTAGCGAGCAGGCGGCATGGAGGAGCTCACCCGTTATGGCAACACGAACAACCTGTGGCGAAGCATTGGTAAGACTGCTCGAACAGTATGGTGTTGATACTGTTTTCGGGATTCCCGGCGTGCACACGCTGGACCTCTATCGCGGCATTGCCAACAGCAACGTACGCCACGTACTGGCTCGAAACGAGCAGGGGGCTGGATTCATGGCCGATGGCTATGCACGCGTCAGCCGCAAGGCAGGTGTTTGCACATTGATCACTGGTCCTGGCGTCACCAATGCAGCCACGCCGTTGGGCCAGGCCTACATCGATTCCATCCCGGTGCTGTTGATATCAAGCGTCAACGCCACCCATACCCTGGGTAAGGGTTGGGGCTGTCTACACGAGATTACGGATCAACGTGCGGTAACGGCACCGTTAACGGCGATGAGCGCTACCGCCTTCAAGCCAGAAGACGTGCCGGAGTTCTTGGGGCAGGCCTTCGCGCTGTTTCAATCAAGCCGGCCGCGCCCAGTACACATCGCGGTACCAATCGATGTGTTGGCGCAATCCACCAGCGGCGAGTGGTCAGCGCGCTTGGCACCTGCCCGTCCTGGACCTGATCTCGCTGCCGTTCGAGCCGGCGCCAGCTTACTTGCGCAAGCGAACAGACCGGCCATCCTGGTTGGCGGTGGCGCCATCGACAGTACAGGCACGTTGGCGGAACTTGCTGAGTTATTAGGGGCAACGGTAATTGCCAGTAACGCCGGTAAAGGCATCGTGCCGGACTCGCATCCATTGAGTCTGGGTACAAGCCTGATGTTGGCCGGCACGCGCAGCCATCTGGCACAGGCCGATGTCGTGCTTGCTATTGGGACAGAACTATCTGAGACGGACAGCTTCATCGATCGGTTGGATATCAACGGCAAGCTGATCCGCGTAGACATCGATGCCGGCAGAACCAATGACCTTTACCCAGCGACGATCGGTATCCAGGCGGATGCTGCGGCCACTGTTAACGCTTTGCTGTCGGCGCTAAAGGAGACGGGCGCCAGCCCAAAACAAAATGACCTCGACGCCGTGCGAGAGCAAAACAACGCCAAGTTCTCGCCGGTGGAGCAACAACACCGCAGGCTCTTAGCCAGCCTACGCAACACGCTGGCGACAGACGCGGTCGTCATGGGTGATATTACGCAATTGGTATACACCGGCACGTTCGCGTTTCCAGCAGAACAACCGCGCTGCTGGTATTACCCGGCCGGGTATTGCACATTGGGTTGCGCGCTGCCCATGGCGATCGGCGCCAAATTGGCGGCACCCGATCGCGATGTCGTGGTGTTGGTCGGTGATGGTGGTTTTATGTTTACGATTCAGGAATTGGCGACAGCGGCACAACTGAAACAGCCATTACCAATCGTTATTTGGAGCAACAGTATGCTGCAGCAAATACACGACAACATGGTTGAGTGGGGTATTCCACCAACCGGTGTCGACCTTACGAATCCAGATTTCGTGATGCTGGCCAACGCCTTCGGTTGTCACGGGACACGACCAGACAGTCTTGACGCCTTCGAGACCGCCGTCGACGAGGCACTGCGTGCGCAAACACCGACGCTGATCGAAGTTCAGCAGGGTGCCAACTGGTTGACTTGAGCGCTACCGCCTATGGCTGATTAACGATATGTCTAAAGGTGATTTGGTATTCCGCACTGCCAGCCGCGATGACGTCAAGAGCATCGTGCGTTTACTGGCCGATGACGCGCTAGGGACCAGGCGCGAACGTTACCAAGATCCACTTCCGTCGGATTATTACAATGCCTTTAGCGCCATTGATGGAGACCACAATAACGAACTCGTCGTAGCTTGTAAGAACGAACAAATAGTGGGCGTGTTACAGTTAACTTTTATTCCCTACCTGACTTACGAGGGTGGCTGGCGCGCGCTGATCGAAGGGGTGCGAGTTGATGCTACTCTACGATCCAAGGGTGTGGGACGCGCGATGTTTGAATGGGCGATCGCACGCGCTAAACAGCGTGGCTGTCACCTGGTGCAACTCACGACGGACAAATCCCGATCTGACGCCAGGCGCTTTTACGAGAGCCTAGGTTTCCAGACAACCCACGACGGGATGAAGCTACATCTTAAATAAGTCCAAAGGAGAATAAGATGACAGAAACTATTTTCGAGGGTGGCTGCTTATGTGGGGCGATTCGGTATCGAGCATCCGCACCCCCCATGCGCGCGGTTATCTGTCACTGCTCCATGTGCCGCAAACACACGGGAGCGCCGATTGCCTCATTCGTACACTTTCCAATCGACTCATTCACGTGGTTGAAAGAACAACCAAAGCGTTATCGTTCATCCGAGTTTGCCGAGCGCGGTTTCTGTTCTCAATGTGGGAGCACCGTTACAATGCACGAGGAAGTCCTAAGCGACCGGGTGCAGGTTGCTATCGGTAGTCTTGATCAACCTGATCGAGTAGCCGTGAATGACCACGTCTGGACCCAAGACCAGATCTCTTGGCTCGACGTTAGAGACGACCTACCACGATTCCATCAAAGTGGTTCGGCAGTACCCACCAAGGCGATATAAGCAGACTAGTAAAGGTACGAATAAGTCTATGTCTGGTAAGAATGAGGAGAGAGCGAGAAAATTTCAGCTTTGGGGTTGGTATCTATTCTTGGCATCGGCAACTTTTTTCGTTATTGCCAGCATACGAGTGGGTGATGTAATTGGTTTGCTTGGCGGGTTTTTCTTTTTCGCCGCCTGTGTCGTTTTCTTGCTCCCTTACTATGGTTCAAAGGATTCCTAGGGAAATTCGACATTATCGGCAGTGAGCTTGCATGACATGATCGAACTTCCCGTCCCATCTCTAGATGGCAGTGTGATATTGGTAATTCGGTATGCAGTAAGGTAATGGGTAACTCAGAGCCGCGAATCGAATGTTCAACCAAGACCCTGACCCCGAAGGCGTGGTGATGGTGGGTGAGATTGGGGGTAGCGACGAAGAGGATCGTGCAGCTTGGGTTAAACAGAATATGAACAAACCCGTTGCTGGGTTTATCGCTGGCGTCACAGCGCCCGCTGGGAAGCGCATGGGCCATGCCGGCGCTATCATCTCGGGTGCAAAAGGTACCGCAGTGGAAAAGATTGCGGCCATGGAAGACGCCGGTATTAAGGTTACAAATAGCCCAGCTAATATTGGGAAGTTAATGAAAACTGCACTTGGCTAAACGCTCCCCTCATTATGAGGGGAGCGCTATCAGTGAATTACTTGGCTATGTCTGTGAGTACGGCATCCAGGCTGTTCTTCGCATCACCAAAGAACATTCTTGTGTTCTTTTTAAAGAACAACGGATTCTGCACCCCGGCATAGCCTGACGCCATACTGCGTTTCAGCACAATCGACGTCTTGCCTTTCCAGCATTCCATCACCGGCATACCGGCAATCGGGCTGTGGGGATCCTCAAGCGCATCTGGATTGACGATATCATTCGCGCCAACAACGATAGTCACGTCGATATTCGGAAAATCGTCGTTGATTTCGGACATCTCGAAGACGATGTCATAGGGGACGCGGGCTTCCGCCAACAGAACGTTCATGTGGCCAGGCATGCGGCCGGCAACCGGATGAATACCAAAGCGGACATTAACGCCCTTATCCCTTAGTGTTTTGGTAAGATCATGAACTGTATGCTGCGCCTGTGCTACCGCCATACCGTAGCCAGGGATAATCATGACTTCCTTGGCATCCAGCAACAAGTCGGACACTTCTTCATGCTCAATAGGAAAGACTTCGCCCTGGTCACTTGTTGTACCGGCAGTGCCCGCGGATTCCGTACCGAAACCGCCCGCAATTACGGCAATGAAGTTCCTGTTCATGGCACGGCACATGATGTAACTCAGGATTGCGCCGCTGCTGCCTACCAGGGCGCCGGTGACGATCAGCAGGTCATTGGACAACATGAATCCGGTGGCTGCTGCGGCCCAACCTGAATAGCTGTTCAACATGGAGATAACGACCGGCATATCCGCGCCACCAATCGCCATCACCATATGCACACCAAACGTGAGGGCAATAGCAGTCATGATTAGGAGTGGTATCATGCCACCACCGGTTTTGGCTTGAACCACGAATTCAAAACAAAGCCAGATTGAAGCGATGAGTAATCCCAGGTTCATCCAGTGGCGTGCCGGGAGGAGGACCGGATTACCGGAGATCTTGCCGCTCAGTTTGCCAAAGGCAATGACCGAACCGGAAAAAGTGACGGCGCCGATCAATACTCCAATGTAGATTTCTATTTCATGGATGGTCTTTTCAGCACCACTAAATTGTAGTGCCGCATCCGGATCCATAAAGTTCACAAAACCAACGAGTACTGCGGCAACACCGACCAGGCTGTGCAAGATAGCCACTAATTCCGGCATCTGGGTCATCTGTACTTTCAGGGCAAGGATGAAACCGATCGTGCCACCGATGAGCATGCAGACAATGATGATCCCGATGACGCTGACCTCCGGTCCCAACACGGTTGCCAGAATGGCGATGACCATACCGGTGATACCGTAAGCATTACCACGACGCGATGTTTCCGGATGGCTCAATCCGCCCAGGGCCAGGATGAACAGGATGATGGCGCCGATATATGAAACTGTGACTAGTCCTTCTGACATGGCTATTTCTTCTATTTCCTGAACATCTGCAGCATGCGCTGGGTAACAGCAAAACCGCCGAAGATATTAATACTGGTAAGGAATATCCCGAAAGCGGCGATACCCGCAAGCAACGTGTTTGGTGACGAGACTTGTATGAGTGCGCCGATAATGATGATACTGCTGATCGCATTGGTGACACTCATCAATGGGGTATGCAGAGCATAGGTTACATTCCAGATCACCATGTAGCCGACAAAGCAGGCCAATACAAAAACCGTAAAGTGTTGCATGAATGAGGCTGGTGCACTGACGCCTATAGCAAAAAAACACAGGCCCCCGATCAGAATTGTGAGGGCAGCGCTGATGGCTGGCGTAATCAGTGGTGCCTTCTCCGCTTCGAGCTCTGCTTTTGGTTCTGCAACAGGTGCAGGAGGTGCTGCCGAAATCTTGGGTGCCGGAGGTGGCCAGGTGATTTCACCTTCCTTGATGACAGTCGTTCCCCGAACGACTTCATCTTCCATATTAACTACGAGCTCACCATTCTTTTCCGGGCACATATCGGTTAGCAGGTGGCGTAGATTGCTTGCATAGAGTTGGCTAGCCTGGGCTGACATTCGGCTGGGCATATCGGTATAACCGATGATGGTGACACCATACCTCTCAACGACCTTGTCCGGTTCGGTCAGTTTACAGTTGCCTCCCTGTTCGGCGGCAAGGTCGACAATTACGCTGCCATCCTGCATGGTCTCGACCATGGCTTCAGTAATCAACTGGGGGGCAGGTTTGCCCGGTATCAAGGCGGTCGTGATGATGATATCGACCTCCATGGCCTGGCGGGCGAAAAGATCCATTTCTGCCTTGATGAACTCATCACTCATCACCTTGGCATAACCGCCTTCACCTGTGCCTTCTTCCGCAAAGTCGAGTTCGAGAAATTCTGCGCCCATACTTTGGACCTGCTCCTTCACTTCAGGCCGTGTATCAAAGGCCCTGACAATCGCGCCCAAACCATTGGCCGCGCCGATTGCCGCCAGACCTGCGACACCAGCACCAATCACCATGACCTTGGCGGGGGGCACCTTACCGGCGGCTGTCATCTGACCGGTGAAGAACCGACCAAAGTGCTGGGATGCCTCAATCACAGCACGATAACCAGCAATATTGGCCATGGAACTCAGGGCATCGAGTTTCTGGGCACGGGAGATTCGGGGAACACTGTCCATTGCGAGCACAGTAACCTTCTTGGTAGCTAGGCGTTGCACCAGTTCCTCATTCTGCGCTGGCCAGATGAAACTGATCAGAGTTTTACCTTCCTGTAATAGTTCGACCTCATCGATACCTAGTTGGGGGTGATACTCAGGCGAACGGACCTTCAATATCAGATCAGATAACTCCCATAGAGTCTTGGTATCTTCAATGATTTCGACACCGGCTTCTCGGTAGGTGTCATCTGAGAATTTGGCTGCTTCACCGGCGCCGGCTTCGACTGCAACAGCAAACCCCAATTTTTGCAGTTTTTCCGCGACTTCGGGTGTTGTTGCAACGCGCTTTTCACCCGAGTGAATTTCTTTGGGCACTCCGATTTTCATCGTGATTTACTCCGTTGGATTGAGACCGCTGGATATTTCCCTGCCTTGAGCAAACTACACGCATGAACATCCAATTCTGGATGGTGTTCAGGCGCGCATCCTTTAAGAATGATGTCCGAGCTTGCCCGAAGTTGGGCGGTATCGTTTGATATTTCAGCGCCGGCGTCCGTATAGGATTGGTCGCTGTAGTTGGCAGCGGCCCCAGCGCCAGATTCGACAGCCACTTCATAGCCGAGCTTAAGAAGCTGTTTAACGACGACAGTCGACACCGGCGAATTTTTCGCTAAGGATCTCGGGCCCCTTGGCACGGAGCTTCTTGACGGTATCTGGAGTAACGCCGACGCGCGTTTCACCGGTTCGTGTTTCTTTAGGAATCCCGAGCTTCATGTTGTTCTAGTTCCGTGTCCGCAACAAGCCGGCGATCGATTATATATCAAGACTAGGTAACTATGCGTGCTTCGCCCGCTCTCAGTGGTATTGCCTACTCAGTTCGTGAACCGCATCGACCAACACCGCGAGATGGTCAGGATCAACGTCAGGGGTAATACCGTGACCAAGATTAAATACATGACCGCTACCCGCACCGTAGCTGGCCAGTACCACCGCTGCCTCATCACGAATTCGGTCTGGCGATGCGTATAGCATGGCAGGGTCCATATTACCCTGCAAACCAACGGCGTGCCCGACGCGTCGGCGTGCGTCGCCGATGTCGGTTGTCCAGTCCACACCAATGGCATCACAACTACTGTCGGCAATTGCCTCGAGTGAGGCGCCACTATTGCGAGTAAACAGAATAATCGGTACCCGTCGGCCATCATGCTCGCGCGTTAGGCAGGCAACAATGCGCTGCATGTAGTGCAACGAAAACGCCTTATAGTCGCGCGGGGTCAAGACCCCGCCCCAGGTATCGAAGATCATTAGCGTCTGGGCGCCGGCGTCGACTTGGGCATTGAGATAGGCACTCACGGCATCGGCGAGGATCTCTAGCAATTTGTGCGCCAGCGCTGGTTGATCAAACATCAACGCCTTGGTGCGGGCAAAATCCTTACTGCCACCGCCCTCCACCATATAGGTGGCCAAGGTCCACGGACTGCCGGCAAAACCAATCAAAGGTACGCGACCCTGCAATTCCTGCCTTACCAAGCGAACCGTGTCGATGACGTAGCGCAGCTCGGTCTCAGGGTCGGGCACGCCTAGGGCCGCTACATCGCTTTGCGTACGGATCGGCCGCTCGAAGCGCGGGCCTTCACCTTCGACAAAGTAAAGTCCGAGACCCATGGCATTGGGGATCGTCAGGATGTCTGAAAATAAGATGGCAGCATCGAGCGGGAAACGATCGACGGGCTGCAGGGTTACTTTGCATGCGAGCTCGGGGGTGGTGCACAGCGTTAGGAAATCGCCGGCCTGCTTGCGCGTTTCCCGATACTCCGGTAGGTAGCGGCCGGCCTGGCGCATAATCCAAATCGGTGTCACGTCCACCGGCTGACGCAACAGGGCGCGTAATAGGCGATCATTCTTAAGTTCAACTGCCATTCAGATCAAACGCCTAGATAATCCAAGATCCCTTCCGCCGCTTCGCGCCCCTCGAAAACTGCAGTGACCACTAGGTCGGCCCCACGCACCATGTCACCACCAGAAAATACCTTGGGATTACTGGTCTGAAACTTGAACTCGGTATCTGCACTTGCCTTGGTGCGACCGGTTTCGTCGACCTCGATGCCGAAATCGGCAAACCAGGGGGCCGGGCTTGGCTGAAACCCAAACGCGATAATGACATGGTCGGCGTATATGGTTTCCTCACTCCCCGGTACTAATTCCGGTTGCCGACGTCCCTGGGCGTCAGCCGCTCCTAGTTTCGTGCTGGCGATTTTGACCGCCTCAACCTTCTGGCTCCCTATGATTTCTAGCGGTTGACGGTTCCACAGGAATCGAACCCCCTCCTCCTTGGCATTCGCGACTTCTTTTCTTGAACCAGGCATGTTGGCTTCGTCACGGCGATAAACGCAGGCGACACGGCTTGCGTCTTGGCGTACGGCGGTGCGTACACAGTCCATGGCGGTATCGCCACCGCCGAGTACCACCACGCGTTTGTCCCTCAGATCAATGAATGCGTCCGGTGCTTGCTCTAGACCCATCACGCGATTCACGTTCGCGATCAAATAGGGCAGCGCCTCTATGACACCAGGCAGATCCTCGCCCGGAAAATCGCCCTTCATGTAAGTATAGGCGCCCAAACCGAGAAACACCGTATCGTACTCGTCCATGAGTTGGCCAAAAGGTAGGTCGCTGCCGATATCCGTGTCGAGCACAAACTCGACACCCATTTGCTCCATGATGGCGCGTCGAGTCTTGACGACCTCCTTCTCCAACTTAAAGGGCGGAATTCCAAAGGTGAGTAAGCCGCCGATCTCTGGATAGCGATCGTAGACAACAGCTTTGACACCGTTTCGTACCAGTATGTCGGCACAACCTAGGCCAGCTGGGCCAGCACCGACCACTGCCACGCGTTTACCGGTGTCCTGTACCTGTGACATGTCGGGACGCCAACCGGCCTTCAGTGCTTCGTCGCTAATGTACTTCTCGATTGCACCGATGGTTACTGCCCCGAATTCATCATTCAAGGTGCAGGCGCCTTCACATAGTCGATCCTGAGGGCAAATCCGCCCACAGATCTCTGGCAAGGAATTTGTGCGATGAGATAATTCCGCCGCCTCAAACAGATTACCTTCGGCGATCAGCTTCAACCAGTTCGGAATATAGTTATGTACCGGGCACTTCCATTCGCAGTAAGGGTTACCGCAGTGCAGGCATCGGGCCGCTTGGGCGGCGGCGCCTTGGCTCCCGTATTGACCATAGATCTCCTTCCAGCCGGCGGTGCGGATTTGACCTGGCGTCTTCGCAGGTTCCTGGCGCGGCAATTCAATAAACTGTAAAACGTTGACAGGAGACATGACAACTATGCCGCATCCTGCAAGGTGTCTAGTAGGTGCTCAAGGTCAGCCGCCACCGGTTTAACTAACCAAAACTTTGCGGCGAAATCGTAAAAGTCATCCGCTATGCTTTCGCCCCACTTGCTCCCGGTTTCTGAGACGAACTCGCGAATTAGTCGACGCAGATAATTGCGATGCGCCTCCATGCTCTCGGTGGTGACCCGATGTATGTCGATCAATTCGTGGTTGTAATTATCGACAAAGACATTGTTCATATCCAAGACAAAGGCAAACCCACCCGTCATACCGGCACCAAAATTTAGTCCGGTGTCGCCCAAAACTGCCACCACGCCGCCGGTCATGTACTCACAGCCGTGATCGCCAACGCCTTCAACCACCGCCGTGGCACCTGAGTTCCGCACCGCAAAGCGCTCACCGGCAATACCTGAGACGAACAATTTGCCGCCGGTCGCACCGTACAGGCAGGTGTTGCCGATAATCGCGGTCTCGTTGCTCTCAAACCGACTGCCAGTCGGTGGATAGATGACAATCTTTCCACCCGCCATTCCCTTACCGACATAATCGTTGGCGTCACCCTCTAGATTCAAATACAGGCCGCCGGCGTTCCACACGCCAAAGCTCTGCCCGGCCGTACCTTGTAGGTTCATCGTAATCGGTGCGTCGGCCATTCCATGATCCCCCTGGCGTCGTGCGATCTCACCGGAAAGACGCGCCCCTATTGAACGATCGACGTTACGTACTCGATATGAGAATTCACCGCCACTCTTGTTCTCTATCGCCGCGAGCGCATCACTAACCATCTGCTCGGCCAAT
>JAOTYM010000135.1 GCA_029861845.1 Gammaproteobacteria bacterium
AAGGCTGGTCTTGCGGAGTAAACATGGCAGAACCACTACCTCGAAAGCTTGCTGCGATTCTATATGCTGACGTAGTCGGCTACAGCCGTCTGATGGGTGCCGACGAGTCGGGCACGTTGGTCCGACTGAAAGCGCACCGCAAGGAACTCATCGACCCGACTATCGCTTCGCACCGCGGACGCATGGTCAAGCTCATGGGGGACGGTGCGTTGATCGAGTTTGCCAGTGTGGTGGATGCACTCGCGTGTGCCGTTGACGTTCAGCGTGGGATGGTCGAACGCAATAAAGAAGAACCTCAAGAGCAGCGCATCGAGTTCCGCATCGGGATCAATCTCGGAGATGTGATGATCGAGGGTGATGACATCTATGGTGATGGGGTCAATGTGGCGGCGCGACTGGAAGGACTTGCTCAACCGGGGGGCATTTGCATTTCGGAGTCGGTACGCACCGCAGTTGGCAACAAGCTTTCGTTCGATTACGAATCCATGGGTGAGCAGCAAGTCAAAAACATTGCCGAACCAGTACGAGCGTATCGAGTGCTGTCAGACTCGACGGCGAAATCCGACGATAGATCTGGCAAAGCACCTGCATTGGAGCCGTCGGACAAACCTTCTATTGCGGTGCTGCCCTTCACCAACATGAGTGGTGATCCCGAGCAAGAGTATTTCAGCGACGGTATCACCGAGGACATCATCACCGCGCTGTCGCGCTTCAACTGGTTCTTTGTTATCTCGCGCAACACGAGTTTCACGTACCGGGGCGTTGCCGTCGACGCTAAGCGCGTAGCCCGGGAGTTGGGTGTGCGCTACGTCCTGGAAGGTAGTGTGCGCAAGGCAGGCAACCGAGTGCGGATTACGGCGCAGCTGATCGACGCCGGCGCCGACCATCATGTTTGGGCTGAGCGCTACGACCGCGATCTCGATGACATCTTTGCCGTGCAGGACGAGATCACTCAGCGCATCATCGGATCGGTTGCCCCCGGCATTCTGTCGGCGGAGATGCAGCGCGCTCACCACAAGGATGTCGAGACGCTGGACGCGTGGGATCGGATAATGCGCGCGCATTGGCACCTCGCACGATTCACGATTGAGGACAATGCCTCGGCGCGCCGACTGTTGGCGGAGGCAGCCCAGATCGAGGCGGGTAGCGCGCTTGCGCTTGGCGATCTCGCAATGATCCACGCCTGGGACGCGGTCTGGGGGTGGGGCATTTCCCGCGATCAGTCCTTGGCGGCTGCCGCAGAGGCCGCGCGCCGGGCGGTAGCCATCGACGAGAACAATGCCTGGGGCCATATAGCGCTCGGCCTCGTTGATCTGTTTTCGCAACGCAACGACGAGTCGGTACGGCGACTTGAACGGGCGATCGATCTCAGCCCCAACGATCCCAACGCGCACGCGTATCTTGGCCTGACCCACGCTCTGTCCGGGAACTACGACGTAGCCGTCGCCGAGCTGGACGAGGCGACGCGGCTCAGCCCGCGCGATCCGTTTCTCGCCGTTTGGTGTATGGCCCGCGGTGTCGGGGCCTTCGCGGCAGAACGGTATGAGGAAGCGGTCGACTGGGCTAAGAAATCGATCGAAGAGAACCCGCGCTTCGCGGGGGCCTATCGCGTTCTGACCGCGGCTTGCGGTCAGCTCGGACGCATCGACGAGGCGAAAGTGGCCCTGGACGAGCTGTTGCGTCAGATGCCCGGACTAACAGTTCAGGCGACGCGCCAGCAGGTGCCATTGAAGAGGCCGGGGGATCTGGGGCGTTATCTGGATGGTCTGCGTAAGGCGGGGCTGCCGGAGTAAGAACCGCATGGGGACTGAATGCCTTACTCGCAAGCTTGCAGCTATTCTCTATGCCGACGTAGCTGGCTATAGCCGCATGATGGGGGAGGACGAGGAAGGCACTCACCTGCGGCTGCGCGAATACCTCGATGAATTTTCCGATTTGATCCAATCTCACAACGGTAACGTCGTGAAATACGCGGGCGATGCGGCGCTTGCAGAGTTTGCCACTGTGACCGAGGCAATGACCTGTGCGGCGCAGGTGCAGCAGGCATTGGCAGTAAAGAACAAAGATCTGCCCGACAAGCGCAAGGTTGAGTTTCGCATCGGTATCAACTTGGGCGAAGTGATTGTCGATCGCAAAGATATTTACGGTGATGGGGTGAACGTCGCCGCGCGGCTGGAGAGTCTTGCCCAACCGGGTGGCATCTGCATCTCAGAGTCAGTGTATACCGCCATGGGTAAAAAGCTGGACCTCGCCTACGAGTTTATGGGTGAACAGCAGGTGAAAAACATTGAACAGCCGGTGCGCGCCTATCGTGTCTTGTTGGAATCAGAACAACTACAGCAAGCGACCCAAGCACAGACAACGGCATCAACGTTAGCCGATAAACCCTCAATTGCCGTGCTGCCGTTCAGCAACATGAGCGCCGATCCCGAGCAGGAGTACTTTGCCGACGGGATGACAGAGGACATTATCACCGCTTTGTCGCACCTATCGGCTCTCACGGTGATCGCGCGTAACTCATCTTTTGCCTACAAAGGCAAGTCCGTTAAGGTGCAGGACATCGCGCGCGACCTCGGCGTGCGCTATGTCCTTGAAGGTAGTGTTCGCAAATCCGGTGAGCGTGCCCGTATCACCGCGCAGCTGATTGATGCTGCCAGTGGCCATCACCTATGGGCCGAACGCTACGACCGTGATCTGGAGGATATCTTCGAGATCCAGGATGAAATTACCCGCAACATCGCCATTGCACTGCAGGTGCACCTTTCTTCCGGGGAGCATGCGCAGATTTGGCAGGGCGGCACGCGCAACTTTGAAGCGTGGCAATACCAGATGCGGGGTTTGCAGGCTTTTTACAAGTCCACGAGGGAAGGTCGCAGCGAGGCAGCTGAGTATTTTGAAAAGGCTGTCGCCATTGACCCGGGTTATTTTTCGGCCTGGGCGGCACTCGGCCACACATATTGTAACTTCGCCCGTTACGGTGATACCTCCGAACCCACAGCCTCGCTAAGGCAATCCGAGGAAATTGCAGAGAAGCTTCTGGAGCAGGACGAAACCGAGGCCCACGGTCATGCGCTGCTAGCCCACATTCGCTTAACCCAACGTCGGCATGAGGAAGCAGCAGTCGCTTGCGCCAAAGCGGTTGAACTCGCTCCCAACAATCCGAATCATAGGGGGCTGCTCGCTGCTATCCTGGCGTATTCGCAACCCGGGAAAGCTCTCCAACACGTCAATCTGGCCATACAACTAAGTCCGCATTATCCGAACTGGTTTACGAGTACCATCTTTCTTGCCCACTACTTGCAGGGTGATTTCGACATGGCGCGCCAGGCTGCAGAGGAAGCCATTGCACAATTTCCTGATTATCCGCATGCCTACGTTAACTTGGCAGCCATCTACAGTGTCCTCGGACTCGATAGCCAAGCACGTGAAATTGCGGAAAAGTTCTTACGGATGCAGCCTGCCTTCTCACTGAATGAGTATGCGAAGTCGCTGGTATTTCAAGATTCCAAAGACGCAGAAACGTGGGTCGAGCACCTCCGCAAAGTGGGATTGCCGGAGTAAAGGAACATGGAATCTGAACGGCTACCACGTAAACTCGCCGCCATTTTGTATGCGGATGTGGTCGGCTACAGCCGTCTGATGGGGGCTGATGAGTCAGGCACGCTGGCCCGACTCAAGGCTCACCGCAAAGAACTGATTGACCCGAGTATCGCCTCTCACCGCGGGCGCATGGTGAAGTTGATGGGTGACGGTGCGCTGATCGAGTTTGCCAGTGTGGTGGATGCGCTTGCCTGTGCCGTCGATATTCAGAGGGGAATGGTTGAGCGTAACCAGAATGAGTCTTCGGCACAGCGAATCGAGTTCCGGATGGGCATCAACCTCGGTGACGTGATGATCGAAGGCGATGACATTTACGGTGATGGGGTGAATGTAGCGGCGCGCCTAGAAGGGCTTGCTGATCCAGGCGGGATCTGCATCTCGGAGTCGGTACGTTCTGCAGTGGGTAATAAGCTGTCGTTCGATTACGAGTTTATGGGCGAGCAGCAAGTCAAGAATATCGCCGAGCCGATCCGGACGTATCGGGTGGCGGTGGACTCGAGCAAAGCGCAAGCTACCTCATCGGAAACCGTATCGCTCGAGCTACCCGACAAGCCTTCGATTGCCGTTTTGCCTTTCACCAATATGAGTGGCGATCCCGAGCAAGAGTATTTCAGCGACGGGGTTACTGAGGACATTATCACATCGCTGTCAAATTTCTCGGGCTTGTTCGTGATCGCACGGAACTCTTCATTCTCGTATAAGGGCGAAGCGGTAGACGTGAAGCAGGTAGCGCGTGAGCTTGGTGTGCGCTATGTGCTAGAGGGTAGTATTCAGCGAGCTGGCAATCGGATTCGGATAAACGCTCAGCTGATTGATGCGGTCGGTGGCCATCACCTATGGGCCGAACGCTACGACCGCGATCTCGAGGATATCTTCGAGGTCCAAGATGAAATCACCCGCAATATCGTCGGCAGCATTGCACCGCAGATTGAGCTTGCTGAGGTAGAGCGTGGGCGAAGATTGCCGTCTGCTAACCTAACTGCATATGAGCTATCTTTGAAGGCACAAGCACTTTTCTACGACGGGGCTCGCAGTGGGAATCCCAAATTTCTGGAGGAGGCTATTGTGGCTGCACAAGCGGCGCTGGATATAGATCCAAGAAGCACCCACGCGCTTTGGACCCAGGCGTTCGCCTACGTGTACCAGTATCTCTATCGCTGGAGTCCTGACCCGGCGGCGGTTTTGGCGCGCTCTTGGGATGTTTCTGAACGCCTGATCCAAGTGGATTCCTTGAACCCCAAAGCATACATGTCACGCGCGGTGGTACATCAGTTTCGCGGCGACTTTGACGCCGCCATCGCCGACTATCGTCGGGCATTCACACTTAATCCTAACTTCGCCATGAATCTGGTTGTCATGGCATGGGGTGAATCCCTGGCTGGACTAACAAAGGAGGCAAGGGAGCACGCCGAGCTTGGGCTGCGACTGAGTCCACGCGATATGGAGATGTGGTTGGGGGAAGCCTATTTGGCGCTTTTACAGGCGAGTTTCGCAGAAGGTGATTTCGAGGAAGCGAAAAGATTCGGGGTACTGGCAATTCAGATGGGGCCCAAGGCGCCGATTCGCCGGGCGTTGATGATCGCGTGTTGCGCTTATACCGGTGATTCCCAGGGTGCAGTGCGCCATGCACAGGAACTCAACGCCTTTGCCCCTGATTTCATTCCAAGCGTCCTTAGTGGGGCAATGACTCTCTACAAGATGCCGGAACACAATGCCTTGCTGGTAGACGGGCTGCGCAAGGCGGGGTTGCCGGAGTAAGCATGGCAGAGCGACTTCCACGCGAGCTTGCTGCGATACTGCACTCTGACGTTGGGCAGGTAGAAAGGTATTAACCAACCTTCTTTAGCGGTGGCACTTTACGGTGGTTCTGTAGGGAATGCCAAAGATCCAATCTCTTTGGAGATTGAGCCAGAACTCCGGCCCTGTGCCGAGTGCTTCACCAAAGGCGAGGGCGAATTTTGCACTAACGCCCCGTCGACTATTGATGATTTCGTTCAGGCGGGCGTATGTCCAACCAAGATGTTTAGCAAAATCCTTTTGGCTGACACCGAGTGGCTCGAGAAACTCTTTAAGAAGCATCTCGCCGGGATGGGTGGGCGGTCGTTTCTTTGGTAGCATACCAGTTCACCTGTGATAATCAGTGATTTCAACATCGAGAGCGTCTGTGCGCTACCGGAGTAGCTGTATGAGTTCTAATAGACTCTATGCTTGCGTACAAGGCGAGGCAAAATAGTTGAACATGTAGAGGGGAGGAGGCTGGTGCCGAGCGTATTAACCGAGCAGCAGATTAAACAATTTCACCGCGACGGCTACGCCTTTCCCATTCCCGTGATGGGGGCGGACGAGGCCAATGTCCTGCGGAAGCAGCTGGAAGAAGTCGAGCGAAGACAGGGCGGCAAGCTAGATCCGACACAACGTAGCAAATCACACCTGTTGTTTAAGTGGCTGGACGACTTGATCCGCGACCCTCGCATCCTTGATCCGGTGGAACAACTAATCGGTTCCAATATACTTTGCTGGAATACGATCTTCTGGATTAAGGAAGCTGGATCAGAGAGTTTTGTTTCCTGGCATCAGGACACGCGATATTGGGGGCTCTCCAGCAACAAGGTCGTCAGCGTCTGGTTGGCGTTGTCCCCGGCGAGTCGCGAGAGTGGATGCATGCGGGTCCTACCTGGGACTCATGTTGGTGGGGTGTTGCCGCACGAGGACCGGTACCAAGAGTCCAACATGCTGACCCGGGGCCAAGAGATCTCGGATGGAATAGACGAAGCAGATGCGGTTTATATGCCGCTCAAGGTGGGAGAGATGTCGCTGCACAGTTACCGCTTGGCACATGCCTCAGGGCCTAACACATCGAGCGACAGACGCATTGGTGTCTCGATGCATTTTATGCCGCCCGAAACGCAACAGATCGTCGGCGAGTGGGACAGCGCGGCGCTGGTACGCGGAGTTGACCCCTTCGAAAATTTCGAACGTACACCAGTGCCTTGCGGCGACTTCGATGAAGCTGCTGTCGCGTTTCATCGAAAAGCATCCGAGGCAATTCGACAGGTCCTTTACGCCGATGCCGCTCGCAACACCGGGAAGCTATAGCGCTACCTGGTCTTTCCAAGCACAAACAACTTCTCTACACTTGCTAGGCTTGCCGTAACGATCCGTCCAACCGGAAATCAGGGGGAGGCCTAATCATGAGCACTGCTGCAGCACCATCAGAATCTACAGAATTCGTCGACTTCTGGAACGAGGTTCTGGTCCCAAAGTTTACCAAGTACCGCCATATCTTAGTTGGAGGCTTAACTCATCATAGCGAGCGAGTGTTTCCCTCGCTAGCGGTTGGCGAGGGTGACAAGGTGGTGGATGTGGGTTGCGGTTTCGGCGACACCGCTATTCAACTCGCCAAGCTTGTCGGACCCTCGGGCTCCGTGCTCGGCATTGACTGTTGTGAAGCTTTTCTCGCACAAGGTCGTAAGGACGCGGCGGCTGAGGGAACTACCAATGTCAGGTTTGTTGAGGGTGATGTACAGAGTTATCCGTTTGAGGCGGAGCACGATTTCTGTTTTTCGCGGTTCGGTACGCAGTTCTTTGAAAACCCTGTGGCGGGACTTAAGAGCATGCGAAATTCTCTCAAGCCAGGTGGAGTCATGACCATGATCGTCTGGCGTACCATCGACGATAATCCTTGGCTCGGCCTTCCTAAAGAGATCGTCCTGCGATACTTGCCGCCACCTGGCGACGACGCGCGCACGTGTGGCCCTGGTCCGTTCTCAATGGCGAATCAAGAGATGGTAACCAAACAATTGGAAATTGCGGGTTACACTGATATTGATTTCAAACGTATTGATGCGCCCTTAATGGTGGGTAACACCTTAGATGATGCGGTGGGTTTTCAGATCGCCCTCGGTCCCGCCGGGGAGGTTTATCGTGAGGCTGGTGACGAGGCTGTGCAACGACACGACGAGATCGACAAAGCGCTAAAGAGTGAACTCAAGAAATATGAGACCGAAGAGGGCATCGTGATGGATTCCAGTTCATGGATGATCAGTGCCCGCAATCCGGCTTAGGGTTTTGTGGATCAGGAAATTAATACTCAAAAGGAAGTGTTTGACGCTACTCTCTCTGGACTCCCGCTACCCGTTTTTACGGGGACAGGCTTCGCGGGAATGACATCTCTCCCACTACGTACGTTCCACCGCTCTGGACTCCCGTTTCCACGGGAGTGACGTGCTTATACATCGTCGCGCCACGGACGCGGGTATCGACTAGGACCAACTAGTCTCGGCATACGCTCTGGACTCTCGTTTGCACGGGAGTGACATGCTTAAATATCGTCATACCCGCGAATGCGGGTATCCAGAAGATTCGATTTTTTTTGCGGTTGCGTTAACGGTATTCCGCTGTAGCCTAGCCTCGACGTCTGCTTTCGCGAGTCCAGACGCTGATCAGGGACGGGAGTACAATTTGGTCGTCGCGCGTTTGGCCTTCAACTGCGCCGAGCTGCCTCGGCAGCAGCGCTGACGGACTCAGCAGTCTGATTAAACAGCATTGTGCGTTCCTCGGCGTTCGGCGGTCCTGAGCGGCGGAACTCTTTGCCGAGATCGACACCCGCGCGCACCGCGGGTCTTGCCTTCATGGTCTCGTGCCAGCGACGTACATTTGCAAACTGATCGAGGGATTGTCCGAAGTTTTTGTAGGACAGCACCCAAGGCCAGGACGCCATGTCTGCGATCGAATACTCACCTAGCATGAAGTCACGCCCCGCCAGAAGTCGGTCGAGCACACCGAGACAACGGTTGTATTCGTT
>JAOTYM010000049.1 GCA_029861845.1 Gammaproteobacteria bacterium
ACGAGCGTTTGCAAGCCGGTCAGCTTCGCCAACGGCGCCAGGTCGCTCACCGGCGTGCTGGTGAGGACGAGCGTTTGCAACCGGGTCAGCTTCGCCAACGGCGCCAGGTCGCTCACCTGCGTGCGGCCGAGGTTGAGCGTCTGCAAGCCGGTCAGCTTCGAAACCGGCGCCAGGTCGCTCACCGGCGTGTTGCTGAGGACGAGCGTTTGCAAGCCGGTCAGCTTCGAAACCGGCGCCAGGCCGCTCACGTCCGTGCTGCTGAGGTCGAGCGTTTGCAAGCCGGTCAGCTTCGCCAACGGCGCCAGGTCGCTCACCTGCGTGCGATTGACATTAAGCCCGGAGATCGTCCGGACAGCCCGCAACAGGGGGACTGCCTCGGCTAATATTGTGTTCGACGTGTTGCGCGGAAAAATAACGGTGTTACCTTGCCGATCGTCGCTTTTCTGGATCACAATCCTCTGTTCATTCAATGCCTCGATTGCGGCGCTCGGATCGGGCGCCACCTGCCGCAAGGCCTCTGCCTCGACCTGCTTTTGATGTGGATCCTGGGCGTACCACAGCCCGCCCGCCACCAGGACAAAGACTCCCGCCACCGCCCAGAGCCAGGTCTTTGGCTTGCCAGATACAGGCTCCCGACTGAGAACATTCGCGATATCCGCGAGCAGCTTCTGAAACACCTGAGAGGTCGGGGTGCCATCCCAGTTGATGAGGTTCTCTGCCTGGATGCGCCTGAACGCAAGCGGAATCTGGACGTCCTCAATTAAAACCGGTACTAGGATTCCCCGTTTTGCGCCTTCTGCCGCCTCAGTTTTGACCCACCTCGACCCCACCGAGTGACGCGACCACATGACGACAACGCATTTTGCCTGGTCTAACGCTTCTTCGATGACGTCATCACGAAAGGTGCTTCCCGCTGGAATATCGGGGTCCCACCACACGGACCAGCCTTGTGCTTCGAGCGATCCCGCTAACACTTTGGCTCGACCCGCGTCTTCGTTTGCGTAACTGATGAAAATATCGCTCATCACGCGTATCCCTGGTGGACGGATCCGTTTTGCAAGAATCGATTTCGGGGGGAATTGCGTTGTCGGAGTGGCTTAGTCATGGCACATCCTCCCTGGCGGGCCGCAGACAAACCTTGTGACACGTTTTCGAGTGATCAAGTCTGCTCTTGAGGGGCAGATCGGTCAATACAAAATGGCGGGAAGATGCGTCCAGAATTCGAGTTATCATTTTCCACTTTCGTGCATCGTTTCCATGGTCTTCTCCGACGATAGTCAGTGGCAAATAGTTTTGCCAATTGTGGTGTGCCGATTTCCTGTGATGGGAACGGAAAGTGCGGCCAGGGATCCTAGGGTCCCGAGACCCTACCTGCGCGTGAGTGAAACCCGATCCAGCGTTGCACGTATGCCCCACATTGTGATGGAGAACGCCCGCCCCGTGCGGGCCTTTTTCTTTCCGGGCAGCACTGATAGTCTGAGGCAGAACTACACAACAAAATACAAGGGGACCCACCATGCCCTTCTACCTCACACCCAAACAAGACGACTTCAACAAAATTCCTGAACTCCAAGTCTGTATTGCAGATGGGTCTTGCCAACAGCTCTCTTTCTTAACTTATTGATTTAATGGTGCCGGCGAGTGGACTCGAATCACCGACCTGTTGATTACGAATCATACTTGCAAGCTCACAAAATCAAGACTTTAGGATGACATTGGCAAACAGTTTGGCCAATTTTCGGTGCATTACGTATCAAGAACTTGGCTATTCGTTTGCCACGTGTTTTTGCCACGGAATGATTGCGGGACAGGCCAATGATCAGAACCTTTGGTTCGCCGGATACGAATCCCCGCACAAGGCGGGGCGAGTTTGCTCGTTTAAATTAAGCGTTGTTATTAAGTTTTCTGTCCCGACCCAAACTCAATCCCGCTGCTACCGCGTCGGGTCAATGGCCGGTACTATTTCATAGTTCGTCACGAGATTCAGGTGACTGCGGTTATCGATTCCATTGCGTACAGGAATAATCTCACCCCCATGGATGAATGCGAATTTCGCGACAGCATGGATTTGCAGGAACCAACCGGGGCATACGGTGTTGGCTGCACCAGCGGCCTCTAAGCCACTGGCGTTTTTTTCGTTACACACTGACGGAATCATGCTTATCCTGGGGTCACTGGTGGCCGTTTCGGGGTCACCCGTATCGGTGATCCAGTGGAAGTGCGTATAGCTGCCTGGTTGCGGGATGCCTGAGACTGGCGTGCCGTCCGGCGCCACCTCATCGGTGCGGTTCACCAACCAAACCGGATGGTCTTTGCCATTTGTGCCGTCGTGGTAGAAGAACTTTGCCTGACCCGGCAGCCCTTGCATCGTCCAGCCGACATAGCATTTGACGGTTTCTCCACACACCTCATCCTCCCCTGCGCCCCGGAGGTGACGCGCTACCGGCAACCCCGACACAGGATCGGGAAAAGCATCCTCGGGTCGATCCACAGGATTGGCGGTGCCACTCGTACCGTCCATGTATATGATGTAAAAGAACCCGCGTAGCGCCTTTGGGGAGCCATCTTTCATTTAGCGTTAACTTGTTTTCCTGATGGGTGTCGATATGGTTACCAAACAGGAAATCAAAGGGGGCCTTATGAAAATTGGTGCCCGCGGCCCAGGCTGGCCCGCTGTAAAGCAACAAAAACGACACGGACATTGCAAGAAACACGCTAGGTTGGATTTTTTTAATGGCTTAAGATCTCCTCTCATTCTCAGACTACGCAGTTCACGGCCTGGCCGCTCAGGAATGTGGCGTGAATAGATTTATACGATGAAAAAGATTGCTTCTTAGCGAGCGCGCGTCTTGAATTATATCAGCGCGATGCCGTAGTGATCTAATAGCTCGAAAAACTCTCTGTCGCCTAAATGAGAACGTGGAGTTCCGAGCCTTCTCACACGCAATACAGACTTTGAGCGGTCGAACAAAGCGGCTAGTTGCTGTTTGGGATCGTGACGGGACGGGTACAGTATCCCATCCGGCTGATCGGGATGGCTGTGGATCGTCGCCGCCCAACGCTGGGCGATCCGATAGTCCCCGGTACTCAGCCGGCTGTCGAGTCCCATGCGCGCTAATCCCTTGCCCGCGAAGTCTGCCAGCTTCAAGCTTCGTGCACTTGTGACCTCGGCAAGTATGTACTGATTGAGTTCGACTTCGTAGAGCGGGCGTAACGCGCCGCCGTGGCGGCAGAACGTTTCGGCGAACGCGCCCTTAGGTTGGCGTGCGACATACAGCACACCAAAACTTGCATCGGGCGCGTCGAAGCGACTTTGACCAGTTCTTCCGAAATGGAGTGGGGGATACTTCGATCGGTATAGTCGCATCCACCGATGAGACTTCGGAACGCGGACCGTCGCGAGGGAGTGCTTCTGAAAGGCGGGGGTGGGCGAGGGGTGTCGCCCAGGGCGCGCCATCGTGAGTTAGACCGCAGTGTGTACGCCGTGCACCCGGGCGGCACGCAGAATCGGCGATAACTTGCCTTGACGCAAGAGATCGAGCGGGCGCTTGCCCCCGGACGCATCGTTCTTAGTTAGGAAGAAAATGAGCTGTGTCCACGGCTCATGGTCATCCAACGCGTGCAGAATCTCGTCCAGCCCGGCTAAGGCCTGCGTTCCGTCAAATTGCCAGACGGGGTACATGTAGCCGGTCGGGGTTTCAACACCTAGTAGCTTTCCCGCCGCGCGGCGCTGGCCCACAGCCTGGCGACTGATGTGCAGCAGGTCGGCGACACTGGACGGACCTATAACGCCGCCTTCGGCCTCGAGGAGTTCTCGCCGGGCGAGCGCGCCGCGGAGACGCACCCTAAGTTCGGGAGATTCTGCGACCGGAGCAAGTGCAAGTGTTTCCATCAATGTCCAGAAATCATCTCGTGCGGCCAAGGCCTTCGCCTTGTCACGCTTTGGGAGTCTGTCAATGGCTTCTACAAAATAACGGACAATACGACGCAGAAGCGCTCTTTCGGTACCACTAACTGGCCCTATTAAGTTCTCGGCCGCGTCTTGTAGGGTGTCGTGCGCTACGCCACTCATGCTGATAACCTTAGGTTGCTCGAGTTGGAATTAGACGGTAGCATATTTGTCACCCCCTGTAAAGCACGTAAAGAAGCAGGCTGCCGTGGTGGTGTAACGTAACATACCTGAGGAACTGACACCCTAACGCCGCGTCGTTGCGGATCAACACTAACCAAACAGCCCAAGTATCCATTTCATGACAAAACCGTTTGGCTCACCCGATGTGGACGAATTTGTATGGGCCGGCGAAAAATCAACCTAAGTACCGTATTTGCCGGCCAAATGGTCGGTATTAGAGAAGTCAACAACGGTATTTGGCTTGTGAGCTTCATGCAGTTCGATTTAGGCTATTTCGACGAAGACGAATGTAGAGTAGAACCCATAGACAACCCCTTTGCACCGAAAGTGTTACCGATGTCCTCGGTATAAAGTGTTACCCATGTGCCCGGTATGGACCCTACATTTGATGGTGCCGGCGAGTGGACTCGAACCACCGACCTGCTGATTACGAATCAGCTGCTCTACCAACTGAGCTACACCGGCATGCCTATATTTTAAGGTGTTTTCGTACCTTCTTGCACTTGCCCACTTCTACAATTCCCTGTTTCTTCCACAATTCTGCAGGTGACCAACTCCCTGACCAGGTCTCTGACACCGATTACTTCCAGGATGAAGTCTTGCGGCGACTGATCTCCTTTCTGCATTTGACACCGCCCACAGCTCACTACCATGTTAAACGGCAACTCGCTGCCGCCTTGTGAAAATGGAATAAAGTGGCCAAGCCCAAGGTCTTCGGTCGATCCGCAATAGGCGCATCTGTGACCGTCTCTGCCAAATACCAACTCGCGCACCTCCCTACTCGCCCGGCGAATACACCCCACCGTTTCGATGCGCTGCTGACGCTTGAACGCGTTCAGTTGTTCAGCCATTTGAACTGCCCGTTCTCGATCGCGACCGAAGTTCGTCCAGATTCGCGCCTCATCCTCAAACGTCACGTAATAATACGCCTGGCCCTTGTAGTGCAGCCGCGGTGGAAGATCGGTTGGGTTATTGCTTTTTCTTCCCATACCTAACCTCTACAATTTTTTGTCCAAGGGTTTTACCGGTGTCGGCTTACGGATGTATCGCTCAGTGGTTCTGGGGTCGAGATGACCGAGTAGTTCGGTGGCGTGTGGAGCATCGGAGGCGGCCTTTGCTCGCAGGTCATGAAACCGAATATCTTGCAGCCCTGAGCGCCTCACCACGCCCTTCCAGAGGCAATCGAAGCCGCTGGTCGTGGCCCACCCGTCGCCTTAGTCCGCGGGCTCGGGTTATCACGTCAGCGAGAGCAGCTGTGAGCTCGAATACGACGCGCTTGCCGGTCTTGCTGTGCTCAACATACAGTCCCTCTGAAGTAATGTCCGATAGGCGAATCTTCAAAATGTCCTTCTTTCGCAGGCCAGTCAGATAAGCGACATCGATAATACATCTCATCTGATCACTGGCGACTGTTCGTAGAGCCTGGAGCGGCGCCTTCCCATCGTCGTGACTATCTTACAGTACTTCTCTGAGCGCACTGAAGTTCGGCGCTCTTGACCTACTCTTGTAGCTGCCAAGCAGATGTCGTTCGGCTTCTTGCCTGAGAACCTTTGGCCGGCCAATCGCATTTAGTGCAAATCGATATCCATTAGCTGAAAGCCATCTAGCTTGACATTTGCGTCGCCGATATCCGGTGAGGTCGGCTACCTCGTCTTGGCTAAGAAACATCATAGCATTGCTCGCGTCTGTGTTGCGCTGTGTCCTGTGGACTTCCTCATTTCTTCCAACAACTCAAAACTCAGGTGTGCGAATCCTTTGGTTAGTGTTGATCCGCAACGACGCGGCCTTCCGGCGCGCATCGCGTAATCGCTGCGGGTTAACGATCGCTCACACTTGGCGACCGGGTCCGAATGGACCGTCGAGGGGGTTCGTAGACTTGGCACGCCCACTCGGTTTGGCGGTGGGTCACACCGCGGTTTGCGATTGAGGCTAATGCAAAATGCGGATCAGGGGTTTGACATAGTGCTCTCTCCTTTACGTGAATGAGGCCAGAGAAAGCACCCGCAACCGGGGGCTTTCCCCGGCGGGGTTGAGGAAGGATGGGTCTAGGCGATCCCCCAAAGGGAATCGCACCAGGCCCGGGGTTGACCAGGTTAGTTCCGCTGAACTAGGCCTGGGTGCACGGTTACGTGGCCTTGCGTGATAAAAAGGCCAAGTAAACCGGCGATGATGAGACTAGGATTGAACGTGAATCTCAGACTCCCACATGGGAGTTAGGGATTCAGTAGGACCGACGATCTTGATGATCGTTGCACCTATTACACGGCCCGGCGAGGCGCTCTAAGGGTGCGATCCCGAAGGATCGCCAGGGCGCTACGTTAACCGACGTAGCCACGGGAGAAACCGTTCGGCTGATCCCACATACGGCCTAGGCCAGCGATGACTACTCTAGGCCGAGGCAAGACCTAAGTAAAACGCTAAATCGTCATGTGCCTGGCACATCTGAAAACCCCCACCAGACCCTTAACCAGTAGGCTCAGCCCAGCGAGTCACTACGGAGAACAACCGTCTCCGCAGTGACTCGCTGGGGCGTTAGGGCGTAGCGTAGAAACAACCCAAATACGTGCATGGAAAGAGAGATAGTGTTACAGGTCGACGCCGGCTGTAAACCAGCGGCCGCTGGGTTTACGTGAGTTTCGGATTGGGTGCGGCCAGCGTTGGGAACCGCTGCTAGCGAACTATTGTTGTCATTGAAGCACAAATATTTCAGCGTCCGCTTTGCCCGCTAATCCTTCCCGACTTCTGCCCCAACAAGTCCTGATCATCCTCGAACAAGACCGTGGCAGCCCGAGACCTCCTGCCGAGTTGATCCTTGTCAATGATGCGGGCATCGCGGCGTGTCATACTTTTTTGTATTCATGGAGACGAGGCAGCGGCTCGAACGTGGCCGCGAGACGCGCGGAAGCTGTTGGGCGCGTGCTCCCACGGCCGGTTCTCCGCGACGCACAGGGGGCGGGGTGAAAAATAAGAAGGACCCTGGAAGGGTCGAATGACGCAGCGACTTCAGGCTGAGGCTGGAGAGGTCGTGGCGTTGAGAACCTATGTCCGTAACGAGATCATTTTCACCCCCACCCGCGATCCGCGCTCTGTTTATATACTCGAGCGAGGGTTAGTCCGAATCTACCGACTATCGAAGTCGGGCGACGAGCTGACGTTGGGGTATGTGACGTCCGGCGAGGTATTCGGGGAGCTCGCTGCCTTCGCCCCCCGCACTAGGGACAGCTTTGCCCAGGCCGTCGTCGCCTCTGCGGTGCGCACGTTCCCCCTGGCGCGGCTCCAACGAATACTATCCGATTTGCCAGGCCCCGTTCGCGACATCATTCGCCAGATCGGAGAGCGCTTGAAGCGCGATGAAAACAAGCTAGAGGATCTGGTGTTTCGGGGTATTCGCTCGCGCATCGCACGGGTGCTCCTGGAACTGGCCGACGAGTTGAGCATGGTGAACAGTGCCGGAGCGGCGGACACGCGCCCGTCGATAATCGATGTCCCGCTTACGCAACGGGAGTTAGCGACATTGGTAGGGGCGGCTCGCCAGCGGGTGAACATGGCGCTCCGGGACCTCGAGGTGGAGGGCTTGATCGTACGTCGTCGGGGCCGCATTGTGATTCTCGAGCAGAACGAGCTCCGTAAAATAGTCGAGAGCCTCGTGTAGCCGAAAGGCGTCCCGAATCGTAGACCATAGCAGGCATCGCCGTTGGAAAAGGCAGTCTCGAACGGTACCAGGATGGCAACACGGCATTTCAGTTGGGGTGCAGCCATGCCTGGATTGATAGGCTAGCTGCTTATGTCGCCAAGGTGACAGATCTTGAGGCCGCCATCGCTGACGTTGTGAGCAGTTCGTTATTTTCTTATGCACTCGTGTATTTCGAACGCTGCGGCATTCACTGCAAATTACGACCACAGGCGAGCAAGCTCGTGTGGCGTGCCGGTCTAAGTAGTTTGTCTTTTCATGATCGCGATCAAATAAAACCCCAATTCCAATCGCGGTCTGTCACGCGCGTGACAGAACACCCACCCAACCATTCCTAAAATGTTGGCGCTTCGGGATTGGTCGCAACGCTTGTGCGCGCAATCTAGTCACCAAAAGCTTGGCGTAACAATCTGCTGGCTTGGTTTGTCAAGGTGAGGGCCCCAGACCCAGCCGCAGAACGACAATAGCTCATGTGTCAGGCGGGGACAGATTTGTTAACTGACGCTGGTGATGTCACGGCTGTCTGACATGCGGCCCGCTTGGGAACGCCAAAGAGCACTCTAAGCGTTGCCTGTGACGAAATCGACCGGGAGACGAAAGGAGGTGATCCGGCGCCACAGAGTGTGGCCATGCAGGAGAAAAGAAACGAGATCGTTCTTAGTCAATTGCGCTTTCTCTTATAAGGAGTGAAGACGATGAAGATCATACATGCCATGCAAAACAGTTTCGTGAAGACCGCGGCATTCGGTGCGGCGGTGCTGGTGCTTGGCGCCGGGATTGCGCAGGTGGCGTTTGCCGTGCCGCCACCAGGCGGCAACCTGAACCCGCGCAGCATCCCCAAGTACGTCAGCCCGCTGGTGATCCCGCCCGAGATGCCGCAATCTGCCACAAACCAATATGACATCGAGGTCGTACCGCACAACCAGCAAATCCTGCCCTTGGTCGACAACGATGGGAACCCCTTGAGTGCGACGCCGGTCTGGACCTACGGCACCACTGGAACGCCAGCGACCCGCAACTATCCGGCCTTCACCATCGAGGCGACAACGGACGTGAATGCCGAGGTCATTTGGCGCAACAACCTGGTAGATGCCATGGGGAACCCACTGCCACATCTGCTGTCGGTGGACCGCTCGCTGCACTGGGCCAACACGGAGGAGCTGCCGTGCGCGGACGGCAGTGGTGCCCGTACGGATTGCCGGCCTGACCCGGCGGCCGGGCTGATTCTGCAGCAGCCCTACACCGGGCCGGTGCCCATCATCACCCACGTGCACGGGGCGCACGTCGGGCCCGAGAGCGACGGCTACCCGGAGGCCTGGTACCTGCCTCCCAACCCACCCGCGGGTTTCGCCCCCACGGGCCGGCTGGCCAATCAGTTTGGGATGGTGAACACTGTCGACGGGGTCGCCACATTCAACTATCCCAACGATCAGCCGTCCACCACGTTGTGGTACCACGATCACACCCTGGGGATGACGCGGCTCAACGTGTACGCCGGGCCTGCCGGCTTCTGGCTCATCCGTAATCGGGATGCAAACGGCAATATCGAACCGGAGACGGGTCTGTTCGATGGCACCCTGCCCGGGCCGGCGCCCGACACTACTCAGAATCCGTTCGATGCCACCGGGATCTTCGAGATCCCCATCGTGATTCAGGACCGGTCGTTTAACGTCGATGCCGCCGGCAATACGTCGTTGTTCTACCCCGACAACCGGGCGTTCTTCGAGGGACTGCGACAGGCCCAACAGCTCCGGATCCCGTTCATCGGCGATCCAGTTGATCCCTCGGATATCCCGGCCATCTGGAACCCCGAGGCGTTCTTCAATGTGATGGTGGTCAACGGGGTGAGCTGGCCGTTCCTGAACGTGGAGCCGCAGCGCTACCGCTTGCGGCTGCTCAACGGCTGCAATTCGCGGTTCCTGAACCTGGCCATGTTTGTCGTGGGCATGAACGGCAAGATCACCAACCAGGAGGTCCCCTTCTTCCAGATCGGGGCCGAGCAGGGTCTGCTGCCACAGGTGGTAAGGATCGAGACGGGCTTCGCCACCCCGCTACCAGGTGACGGGACGACACCCGCGCTCATGCCAGCACCCGACCCGCAACAGGCCCTTCTGATGGGTCTGGCGGAGCGGGCCGACGTGATCGTCGACTTCACCGGCATGGCGCCGGGGACACGGATCCGGATGATCAATACGGCGCCCGATGCACCGTTCGGTGGCTTCCCGGACGTGCCGGCCGATCCCGGCACCACCGGTCAGGTCATGGAGTTCGTGGTAGGGGCCGACAACCCACTCACACCCGACAGTAGCACACCTCCGGCGGAGCTGGTGTTCGAGGATCAGACGGCCGATCCTCCAGTGGAGGCCAACACGCAGACGCTAGCCTTGCTCGAGGAGGTGTCCGAACAGGTCTGCGTGAGCGTTAATCCGGCGGGCAGGTTCAATTACATCCCCGGTGTCGTACCTGTACCACCACAGACCTTCGAAGAGGCCTGCATAGCGGTGGGCGGCGTACCGTTCGGGCCCAAGGCGGCCGTGCTCGGCACCGTCGATGCGGCCGGCTTCCCCAGCGTGCAGCTGTGGGGCGACCAGATCGCCCAGAACCCGGCTCTGAACTCCACCGAGGTCTGGGAGCTTTACAACGCGTCTGCTGATGCGCATCCCATCCACCTGCACCTGGTGAAGTTCGAGGTGATGGACCGGCAGGATCTGGCATTGGATCCGCTCACCGGCGAGACGGCTGTGCCGATCAGCCTGGTGGGCGCGCCGATGGCTCCGTCTCCTACGGAGGCAGGCTTCAAGGACACGGTGATCGCGTTGCCGGGCCAGGTCACGCGCCTGCGGGCCACGTTCGACATCCCGGGGCTCTACGTTTGGCACTGCCACATTGTCGAGCACGAGGACAACGAGATGATGGTGCCCTACTGCGTGGGCGACTCGGCCACTACGTTCTGCGGGCCCCAGGCTCCGCCTCCGATGGTGGCCGGATTCTAACGGAAACGTTTCAAGCTGACTGAGGGCCGCCTCCGGGCGGCCCTTTCTTCGACCGGCGCACAGCGTCTGCTCGTGTGGCGCCGTCAATACCCGCAACCGTTGAACAGAGGAACACACAATTATGAGACTGCTTGCGCTGACAACGATCGTCTCCTTGGCTGCACTGGTTAGCGTCGGCTTCGCGAGCGAGGACCTGAAGCCCGAGAACGAGACTGATCGCATCAATTACAGTATCGGCTACCAGATCGGGGGCGACTTCAAGCGGCAGGGCGTGGAGCTCAATCCGGCCGCTGTAGTGAGAGGAATCCAGGACGCGCTCTTAGGGGCAGAGCCTCTCATTACGGCGCAGGAGATGCGCGCCACCCTGGTGAATCTGAAAAGGAAGATCGTCGCTGACCAGCAGAAAACTCGGACAAAGAAGGTCGAGAAATACCGTGGGGAGGGCAGGGAGTTCCTTGCCGCGAACGCCAAGAAACCAGGAGTCGTAACTCTGCGGAGTGGCCTGCAGTACAAGGAGATCCGGGAAGGCACAGGCAAGAAGCCGGGACCCCACGATACAGTCACGGTCCACTACCGCGGTACCCGAACCGACGGCACCGAGTTCGACAGCTCAGACCGCAAGGACGCGGCCGCGACTTTCCGGGTGGACGGCGTGATCCGTGGCTGGACTGAGGCCCTGCAGCTGATGCAGGAAGGCGCGAAGTGGCAGCTTTTCATCCCCCCGGACCTTGCCTACGGCGAACGCGGACCGTTGAGAGACGAGACCGTCATCTTTGACGTGGAACTGATCGCAGTCGATCCGCCACGGGCTGAGAACGGAGCATAGCACGACCGAGGGCGAAGACCTCGGCGTCAAGATTGGCCGCACTCCAACCCCTTCTCCACGACGGGCGCACTTGGCATTTGCTACCATCCAACTGTACGCGATTGCGAGGATGGTGTGGTGCTGTCGTGTTTTTGAATGGGTTTTCAGGTCACTTCACGAAAATGCAGACCTTCAAATGGTGATTTCCATCTACGACTTATGCCTGATGTTGGAGCCCGAAAGCGGACCTCGCCGTCATGCCACGAAAACGACGTACAAGTCCGTTGATGGTGGAAAACAAATAGACTTCTACAATTCGCGCCGTGAGGTGCATATTTCGCGGGATTTCTTAGTCCTAAAGCAATGTTTTTGTAGAAGCCGTGTGAAAGGGAAATCGTTAAAGAAACAGCAGAGTAAACCACATGCCAAAGTCTGATTACGAATCAGCTGCTCTACCAACTGAGCTACACCGGCATGCGCGTGCGAGTATACGGCCTTCCGCAGGGGGCCCCAAGCGAGGGGTCAGACTAACAACTGTTAGTGCTTGTGACGCAAGCGCACCACCACGTCCACCCCTTCCATGGTGGTTCCTTCGGGCAGGGGCGGTAAGCCGGACACCTTGACATTGGTCGCGTCGATGTCGGTAAGTTCACCGGTACTGACATCGTAGAAGTGGTGGTGCAGCGCCGGGTTGGAGTCATAGAAGATCTTGCTGGGGTCGGCCATAACCTGACGGATTAGTCCCTTTTCAACGAACAACGACAACGTGTTGTACACAGTCGCCTTTGACACACGTTGGCGCGCGTTATTGACAAGCCGAAAGACATCGTCGGCGGAGAGATGCACACAACGTGCAGATAATACACGTGCGATCTCTAGCCGCTGGTTAGTCGGGGTAATGCCATGCCCCCGCAACCAGGCGTTCATTGTCGCATCGTTCGCTTTAGTGTCCATAGCCACTTGAAATAATTATATAGAGGCAGGGGGGCTTGCGTCTAATCCTGTCACCGATCCCGAGCCTCTTTGACCTAGGGCATCAAAGCAGAGATGCTTTGGTGCATGATCGGGATGCGGCGAAACGTAACCCTGCTGGCCGCGTGTCAGGCGCTGATGATGAGTGCAAACGCGCTGATCATCGCCACCACTGCCCTAGTGGGACTGGCGCTTGCCGAGCAGAAGATACTCGCCACCCTTCCCGTTAGCCTCCAATGGATAGCCACGATGCTGACTGCCATCCCCGCCGCCATGTTGACGCGTCGTGTCGGCAGGCGCGCCGGCCTCATGATCGGTGTTATGGCCGCCATCATTGGGGGAACGCTGTGCACCGTGGCCATCTTTTACCGCCATTTCGCCCTCTTTTGTGTAGGCTCTGCGCTTGTAGGTGCGTTCAACGCCTTCGGCCAACAGTATCGCTTTGCCGCCGCCGATGCCGCGCCAGGGCCGAGTTCCGCAGTCGCGCAATATCCTTGGTGCTAGCGGGTGGGATCGTGGCCGCCTTTGCCGGGCCTAATCTAGCCCGCTGGACCGTGGATTTGTTCGAACCCGTTACCTACGCAGGTTCTTATGCCGCGAACATTGTTCTCTACGGCCTGTCGGTCGTCATTCTTGCCCGCGTCACAATACCGCCGTCTCCCGCCTCATCCCATCCCAGTGGCGGTGTTGGGTTCGGAACCATCATCACTCAGGGCCGCTTCCTGGTGGCGGCGGCCAGCGCCATGATTGGCTACGGGGTGATGAACCTCGTGATGACGGCGACGCCGCTGGCGATGGCAAAACATGGATTTGGATTTGGCGAGACCACAATCGTCATTCAGTGGCATGTGCTGGCGATGTTTGCACCCTCGTTCGTTACTGGCCACATCATTAAGCGCTTCGGCATTATGAACGTAATCATGACCGGTGCACTCTTGCAGCTAGCATGTGTGTTTGTGAATCTATACGGTCAGGCCGAGTGGAACTTTATTGTGGCGTTGGTACTCCTCGGCCTCGGTTGGAATTTCCTATTTGTAGGCGCCACGACCGTGCTTACCAACCACTATAGCGGTCCGGAGAAAGCCAGGGCTCAGGGGCTTAACGACTTTCTCGTTTTCGGGATGGTGGCAGTGACGGCGCTCTCCTCCGGCGCGCTACACCACGCATACGGCTGGGCTTTGTTGAATATGGCCATGATCCCCTTCATCATCGCTGCGCTTGCCTGTGGCTTGTGGCTCCGGACTAGCACATAACAGCCTCCGATGCCGACCTGACCGGCGCGCCCCCAGATAGCCTGTCACGGGCAGGCTAGCCGACCCTCAGAAACTAGATTTAAAGGGAGTTCGGAGAACTTGATCCTATTTTTGGATCATTTATCGGCAAGATCGTGATTCTGATAGTCCGGCAACAAATTGGCCTATGGATTCTGTGGATTTTGTCCGACCGCCTTCAGTGCCCTGGGGATCTTAAACGTGACGCTTTCCACCTTATCGCCCCGCTCACCCACGACCTGCGCGCCCCATTCCCGCAACTGGGCAACCACCGCCTGTACCAGTACTTCTGGCGTCGACGCCCCGGCGGTCACACCGATATTTTCACAACCCTCTATCCACTCCCGTTGCATCTCGGCCGGTCCATCGATTAAATAGCCATGGACCCCGCGGTTTTCCGCTACCTCACGCAAACGGTTCGCATTCGAACTATTCGATGACCCGACCACTAATACCACTTCGCAGTCACGAACTAAGGCCTTGACTGCATCTTGGCGGTTTTGCGTGGCGTAGCAAATATCGTCCTTCTTAGGCCCGCCGATTTTGGGAAATCGCTTACGCAACGCGTCGATCACACACGCGGTGTCATCCATCGATAGCGTCGTTTGTGTGACAAATGCTAGATTCTCCGGATCATTAACCTGCAAGCACTCCACATCCTCTGGCGTTTCGACAAGATAGATCCCATTCTCCGCCTGACCCAAGGTCCCTTCTACCTCGGTATGGCCGGCATGTCCGATGAGGACACACTCGGTATTGTTCTTTCGGTGCAGGGCGACTTCCATGTGCACTTTGGTTACGAGCGGACAGGTGGCGTCGAACACGGTTAGTCTGCGGTCCTCAGCCTGCTGCCGTACGGCGCGCGATACGCCATGGGCGCTGAAGATTACCGTTGCCCCATCGGGCATCTCGTTGATGTCCTCGACGAATATTGCCCCTTTAGCCTTCAGTTCCTCAACTACTAAACGGTTATGTACGACAGCGTGACGTACATAAATGGGCGCGCCGAACATCTCCAAAGCACGCTCCACGATCTCGATTGCGCGGTCAACACCAGCACAAAAACCACGGGGACTTGCGAGAATCACTTTCATAATGCATGGTTATCCAGCTACGTGTATTTTTATTATACCTATTTTTACGCAATCAATTGGCGATTCTTGCGCGCCCGGATGCCGTCGCCACCAGCTTAGACTCGACGAAAAAGTCGCGGCCATCGATGGGAACCACATTGTCGTCTCGATCGATTTTTATTCTAATATCGATCGCGCCTGCCTCGGTGGCTCGCTCTCTCGCCTGAGCGGAGATGATCTTCTCGGCAAACGCGACCGCCTCATTGAGCGACGGAAAATCACTTGGGGTGTCCGCGAGGTGAACACGAAATACGTTTTCTTGGGGTGCGGATATCATTGCATCAGCCGTTACGCTGACGCGACCCACGACAGCGCCGACGGCGTTTGCTACGTCGTGGTATTTTGGCACGATCGCCTGCGTCCGCAGTAGTTCGGCGACCTCCCCGTAGTAAGTACGGGCGGGCGCCCCGAGGCCAATAATCGGTAGCTCTAAATGAAGCGCTGTTTGGACGATGTTGCCGGCGCGCTCAAGCGCCGCCGCAGCCAGAACATGATTGCTAAGGCCAGGTTCTCGGAATCCATCTTCTTCAAACGCACTATCCAGGACGATCTCGGCCGAACGACGTCTCAGGGTCTTTATGACCCATTCACAAAGCGATTCGGCCTCAAGGGCGATCTCTATGCCGCATCCATCCCTTTGGCGGGCGAAGAGCTCGGCTGCTTTTCGCGATGCTCCAGCATCCCAGTCTTTCTGTTTGCCGAGCACATGCGCCGCATCCGATGGTGTGAGACTAGATACAAAAACAAGACCTCTTGATATCGATCGCTTCAGTGTGCCAAGTTGGAGGTGACTATGAATCACTTGATCCAACGCCTGCGCGCCTTTCGCGCAACGGTCATAGAGATCCCGTTCATTCTTTGTCAGATCAGCTCTGGCCAGGTTAGCCCCATCTACGGGCACAATGAATTTTCCATCCTGCTCGCTTGGGAAACGACGGCTCAACTGTCGATCCAATGTGTCATGCACCAAGCCTGGATTGCTTATGGCAAGAAGTGCCACCGGAATAACGCGACGCGGGCCGAGAAGCAGCTTGGCACTAAGCCCTTCAGTGGAAAGCCGAACCTCGCTATCACCACCCAGGCCAATGGTTCGCATCGCCACCGCTTCGACCATGGTTCGCCACCCACCGACAGTTGCCCCATCCCCGTCTAGTCTTGGGCGCCCGTCCTTGAGCACCGCGATATCCGTTGTCGTGCCGCCGATGTCCGAGACAATCGCGTCGCGTAACCCAGTGAGATGGGACGCACCCACAAGACTCGCAGCGGGACCCGAGAGTATGGTCTCAATTGGGCGCACCTGGGCTACGTCGGCCGAAATAAGCGCGCCGTCCCCTCTTACTACCATCAACGGCGCATCGATGCCTTGGCTATGCAGATAGCCTTCGGTAGCGGCAATCAGGTGATGAAGTAAACTGATGATGCGCGCGTTTAGCACACAAGTCAGCGCACGCCTTGGGCCGTCGAGGTTGGAAGACAACTCGTGACTACAAGTGACCGGTAGGTCGGTGTGCTGGTGGATAATGTCACGCACCATGGTCTCATGTTCGGGATTTCGAACCGCGAATAGACCGGCAATGGCGAAGCCGGTAACCGACGTCGCCAAACTATCTAACTTAGATGTCAACGCCTCGACCTGTAGCCCTGTCAGCGGCTCACCATGTGCACTGTGACCGCCGGATAGCATTACTACCGGGTCATCACCCAACGCAGCTGCCAGACTGGATCTTGTCAGATGGACTTCATCAAAACCGATTAAGACGAGACAAATGCGCCCGCCTTGCCCCTCCACTAAGGCATTAGTAGCGAGTGTGGTCGAGAGCGACACAAGTCCTACTGCACTGGGCGGCTTACCGGTTGATGTAAGAACACTGTGGATAGCTTCGCCGATGCCAACAGACAGGTCGTGACGAGTGGTTAATGCCTTGGCACCCGCCAACACACGTTCATTTTCATCGAGAAGAACGGCATCGGTATAGGTCCCACCGGTATCGACACCGAGAAGCAACGCCATATTCTTGTACCCGGTTATTACGTCAGGCGGAGATCGACTTGAAGTTTCACGATTAAAACAGCAGATTGCCGATGTACATCTCGAAGCAAGGTCAAAGCGTTCTCTGCGACGAGTGGCGTTTGCGAAATCCTACTCCCAAGGCATCTAACACTAACAGCACAGCGCCGATGCTGATGGCTGAGTCAGCGACATTAAACACCGGCCAATGACAGTGAAAGGCTTCATTGGCGTACGCATGCCAGTCACCACGTGAGTTAGCCAAATGACAATATACCAAATCCAATACCGGTACATCGAACGAGGGCCAGCTCTTGAAATAGAAATCGAAAAAGTCAACAACACTTTGCAGTCGCACCCGGTCAAAGAGATTACCCAACGCACCACCGAGAACGAGCATCAAACCTATTGCCATCTGTGTATCCCGAGTGTCTAGCCGTCGCGCCATGACAATCACCACAACGGATACGATGAGCGCGATAATAGCAAATAGAAAGTTTTGCCAACCAGATGCGCCACTTAAGAACCCAAACGCTGCCCCGCTATTAAAGACGAGCTTCAGATTGAAAAATGGCATGACCTCGATCGTATGGGCGGTGAGATATTTGACGGCGACCAATTTGCTAATCTGATCAACGACGACAACCAGAATCGCAATCCAAAGCAGCTTCAGCATCAGGCGTACTTCCTTACTTCACCGTCACCAGCGATATTCTCAACGCAGCGTGCACAAATTGTGGGGTGTTGTTGGTTCGAACCGACGTCCTCACGATGATGCCAGCAACGCTCACACTTTTGATGGATTGATGGGGTCACCGTGATTGAAAGACTATCGGCCGCGCTTCCTAGCTTGTTGCTATTATGCTGTTGTAGCGGATGCAATCTCGCGTAGGAAGTAATCAGCACAAACCGAAGCTCGTCTTCTAGTTTCTCTATTGTTTTGTAGAGGTCAGAGTTAGCGTAAAGATCAACCTCAGCGTCAAGCGAAGACCCGATCTTTCCTACCACCCGGAGCTTTTCTAGCTCTTTACCTACCGCATCTCGCATATTCAGCACCCTGTCCCAGAATTCAAGGTCCATGTTCAAACCGTCCCTAAGCGGCGCAGAAGCGACCTCTGGCAATTGATACCAGGTAGTGAGAAACACCGATTCTTTACGCTTGCCCGGCATGTGTTGCCAAATCTCTTCAGCCGTAAAGCTTAAGAGTGGTGCCAGCCATCGAACCAATGCCTCCAAGATATGAAACATGACGGTCTGCGCAGATCGTCTACCGCGACTTGCGATCTTCATCGTATACATACGATCTTTCAGGACATCGACGTAGAAATTCCCCATCTCTACTACACAAAACTGGTGCACTTTCTGGTAGATCTGATGAAAGTTATAGGCAGCATAGGCACTGACAATTTGGTCTTGTAGACGCACTGTCGTCTCTAACGCCCAACGATCAACAGCCAAAAGCTTGCTTACCGGCACCAAATCTTTACCATCGAATCCGTCAAGGCTTCCCAAAAGATAACGGGCGGTGTTGCGTATGCGCCGGTACGAATCGGCGGTACGCTTTAGGATCTCATCGGAGATATTCATTTCCGCCCGATAGTCGGTGGCGGCGACCCAGGCGCGCAGAATATCGGCACCCATCACTTTTATGATCTTTTGGGGCGACACCACGTTGCCGCGGGACTTCGACATCTTCATGCCGTCGGCATCGACCGTAAACCCATGGGTCAGTACCTCACGATAGGGCGCACGACCGGAAACCGCCACCGATACAAGTAATGACGACTGAAACCAACCACGGTGCTGGTCAGATCCTTCCAGATACATGTTGGCTGGGTTGGTGAGTTCGGGCCGATGGTCCAGCACACTTGCGTGGGTTGAACCTGAATCGAACCAGACGTCGAGGATGTCCGTCACCTTCTCATATTTCTCCACTTCATCGCCTAAAAGCTTGGCATCGTCTAAATCAAACCACGCATCGATGCCATCTCGTTCCATACGAACCGCTACTTCTTCCATCAGCCGTTGGGTGTCGGGATGCGGCTCCCCCGTTTCCTTATTTACATAGAGTGCAATGGGCACGCCCCACACCCGTTGACGGGATACACACCAGGTCGGGCGATTGGCGACCATACCCTCGATACGCGCCTGACCCCAATCGGGATACCACTGCACTTGTTTGATTTGGTCGAGCGCCGTCTTGCGCAAACCGGTACGATCCAAATTAATGAACCACTGCGAAGTGGCGCGAAAGATGATTGGTGTCTTGTGGCGCCAACAGTGCGGATAACTGTGATGCAAAGTGCCATGGTGCACCAAGTTACCGTGTTCGCGGACAACATTCATAACGTGTTCGTTAGCAGCGAATACGTTTTCGCCCGCAAAGAATTCGGTCTGCGGCAAGAACTTCCCGTCCGGACCCACAGGATTCTCTACTTTCAAACTATACTGGCGCCCCATGTCGAAGTCTTCCTGGCCATGGCCCGGGGCTGTATGCACGGTGCCGGTACCGGCCTCGGTGGTGACATGCTCACCGAGGATGATTGGCACCTCTCGTTGATAGAAAGGATGAGCGAGAATTTGGTGCTCAAGCGCACTGCCTTTCGCTCGGGCCACAATCCGATACTTCGATACACCGTAACGATTTAGGCAAGGCTCAAGTAATGCTTCCGCAAGGACGATTCGTTCGGTGTGCCCCTTTGCATTGTCGATCTGCACCACAACGTAATCCAGATCCGGGTGTAGTGCTACCGCTTGGTTTGCGGGGAGCGTCCACGGTGTCGTCGTCCAGATCAAAACGCTCAGTGGTCCTTTGCCATCAGCATCCGCCAGCACCGAACACTTCGACAAGAATTCCTTATCATCGACGACCCGGAAGCGAACATCGACCGTCGGCGACGTCTTATCTATATATTCCACTTCAGCCTCAGCCAACGCCGATCCACAGTCGGCGCACCAATAGACCGGCATCAAATCATGATGCAAGTGCCCGTTAGCAACGATCTTGGCAAGCGTACGAAGGATATTGGCCTCCGTATGAGGATCCATAGTGAGGTATGGCCTATACCAATCGCCAAGAACGCCAAGGCGCATGAAATCATTGCGCTGGCCCTCGATTTGGTCGGTGGCAAATTGCCTGCAAGCGACGCGAAAGGCTTTGGGATCTTTGCGATAAGCGTCACGACCTAGCTTCTTTTCTACTTCGTGCTCGATGGGTAATCCATGGCAATCCCAGCCAGGTACATAGGGTGTATCAAATCCTGCCAGCGCCTTGGATTTGATAACGATATCCTTGAGCACCTTGTTTACGACGTGGCCGATATGGATATCACCGTTGGCGTAAGGCGGGCCGTCGTGAAGGATATATTTGGGACGACCCTTAAAAGCAGCACGCACGCTGCTGTATAGATCAATATCCTGCCAATGCTTGAGCATGTCCGGTTCGCGGTTGGCCAGGTTGGCCTTCATCCGGAAGTCAGTCCGCGGCAGGTTGAGCGTATCTTTGTAAGACTTCACAGCCACCTCGCCTCGAGGGTTTCCTTATCCCGCGACATCATTGCCATTTTCCAGTTGTGTTTTCTGCGGATGATAGTTTTGGAAAAATGCTCGGGCTCGCTCTAAATCGCTAGACATGTGCATCTTTAGCTCATCGAGAGAATCGTAGCGCCCCTCGTCACGCAGTTTATGCAGGAAATTCACATTGAGATACTTTCCATAGATGTGGCCGTCGAAATCCAACAGATGAATCTCTAGCAGCGTACGCGTACCGTCGATGGTAGGGCGCGTTCCCACATTGGCAGCCCCTGGCCACGGCTCACTCTCGAGACCAAATACCTCCACCACGTACACACCAGTGATGGGCGTCGCTTTACGGTGGACATGGATATTCGCGGTAGGAATACCAAGGCGACGACCAAGCTTGAGTCCGTGAGCAACGCGACCCGACATCCGATAAGGGCGCCCCAATAACTTCTCAGCGGTGGCGAGATCTCCCACATTTAGCGCAGCGCGCACACGCGTGCTGCTTACGCGCTCGCCATCTATTGTAACTGTGTGCATGTTAACAACTTGAAAGTTGCATCGCTGACCCATCTGCTGAAGCAAAGTAAAGTCGCCGCGACGATCCTTGCCGAAGCGGAAATCGTCGCCTACTACCAGATGCTTTACACCGAGACCGTCCACTAACACACGACTAACGAAAGTCTCCGGCTCTATGCTCGCGAATCGAGCGTCAAACCTGATGCAAAGTACCCGATCGACCGAGTAACGCTGTAATGCAAGCCATTTCTCACGGAAGCGCGTCAGCCTGGGGTGTGATTTATCGGGGCGAAAGAACTCCTGCGGTTGTGGTTCAAACAGGATAACTAGAGTCGGCAATCCCAGGGCTTGAGCCTTCTCGGCTAACTGCCCCGCTACTGCCTGATGCCCAAGATGGACACCATCGAAATTGCCAATCGTCGCAACGCAACCGTGATGCCTGGGCTTTAGGTTATGCAGCCCGCGTATAAGCTCCATGACAGTGCAATAAAGGATTTCGCAAAGCGGGAGAGGTTAACCTCTCGATGTTATAAGGTCCAGCTGTAAACCGCAGGCTAGGGGAAGAGTTCAGGAGTGGGCCCAGTCTGGATCAAGCTCTTCGATAATCTCGCGTAGGACACGGCGACCTGCGAAGCCTTCGTGATAGCCGTGGTAGTGACCCAGCTTAAGCTCCGGAAACTTCCAACATAGATAGCCATCACCGGTATCGAAATCCACCAGCCACAAACCTTTGACCACAAGCCCAAGCCGTTCCATCTTACCGACCCAGGCTTTGACGATGACTTCGTACTGCCTTTCAACTTCTTGCATCATTGGGTTAGTGGGGATCATGGCCTCCAACTTGCAGCGTACGGGTTCAAGCTCATGATAGGCGTCTTCAGTAATCCTACGCACGAGCGGAAACATGGCCAATGCTTCGGCCAGGGTGAATACACGCGGATCGTCACACGGGACGATTTGCGGTATTGCCGATTGACTAGCCATCCGTCTGCCCGATTTGCCTCAACAAGAAGTCTCTAGGTCGTGCCCCTAGAATCAACATGCCCGCAATATAAACCAGGATGCCCACACTGATCCAGAGCCCTAGCTGCAATACGCGACCGAAGACGCCGGCAGCTATCCAGCCCGCCATGTTGCCGACGCCCCAGCCTAACACTAAGGCCATGAGGGCGCTTGCCACGCCAATTCTTAGGACAAGCCAACTCCATCCTGACAGCGGCGTGTAGACACCCTCCTTTCGCAGAAGACGGAATAGCAGGCCCGCGTTCACAAATGCAGCCAGAGATATCGACAACGCAAGCCCCGTATGGGCCAGTGGCGATATTAGAGCGAGACTTAATGTGATATTGGCTGCCACGCTCCACGCCGCGATCTTCGCAGGGGTGCCGGTATTCTGGCGCGCATAAAAACCGGAAGCAAGAATCTTTACCGCGATAAAGGCAACCAAACCGAACGAAAAAGCCATCAGCGCGCGCGATGTCATCTCTACGTCGTAGGGCGCGAATTGACCATATTGAAAAAGCGTGGTCAGTATAGGTTTGGCAAGTACGATCAGTCCCACCGAAGCGGGGACAGCAATCAGAAATACCCACCGCAACGCCCAATCTAATAGTTGCGAAAACTCTTCAGGCGACGCGCTTACATATCTTCGCGAAAGAGTAGGCAGGATGACGGTAGCCAACGCTATACCAAAGACGCCTAAGGGGAATTCCATAAGACGATCTGAATAATAAAGCCAAGAAACACTGCCGGTAACCAAAAACGAAGCCAGCAATGTATTTATTAGCATATTAATTTGTACGACAGAACTGCCGAAGATTGCTGGCAACATTAGTTTGAGCACTCGCTTTACACCACTGTTGCTCCAATCCAGTCGCGGGCGTGGCAACGCGCGGATACGACGCAGGAAAGGCAGCTGGAAGACTAACTGCACTGCGCCAGCTGCCAGGACACCCCACGCCAGCGCTAGACCGGCGTTACCAATCTTTGGTACTAGCCATAGGGCGGCGGCGATCAGTGATAGGTTTAACAATACAGGTGTGAATGCCGGTACGCCGAACTGTCCATGCGTGTTCAAAATTCCGGCGGCCAGTGCCACCAGCGATATGAACGCCAAGTACGGGAAGGTAATGCGTAGCATCTTCACCGTAAGCTCATACTTTTCGGGCACAGCCAAGAAGCCGGGGGCAAGAATAGTTACCACAAGGGGTGCTGCGATGACGCCGAGGACAGTGACGAAAAGAACCGTACTGCCAAGAATGCCGCTAATATTGCTTAGGAAAGCTTGCCTTGCATCGTCCGTAGCCCCCGCCTGATGCTCCGCGTATACGGGTACAAACGCCTGCGCAAATGCCCCTTCGCCGAAAATACGACGAAAGAAATTCGGGATGCGAAAGGCGACGTAAAAGGCATCCGCAGCGACACCGGCGCTCGCACCTATTACATGGGCAAACACGATATCTCGGACCAAACCGGTAATGCGTGAAATCAGGGTCATACCGCCTGTAACAGCGGTAGACTTCAGCAGTTTGCGTGACAAGGGCGTCTTCCGGCTGACAACCACTGATCATAAGCCAGCCGGAACTTTTCGTCGATGTTTGTAGGCCGGCAGCGGCCGGATTGACAAATCTGTCTAAACTGCGCATAGTGCGCGCCTTCCAAACATTAGCGATTAGTTAGTTATTTTGGCCAATTCTCCACAAGCAAGGAAAAGAGCGCGCCAGGCGCAAACTCGCCGCCCTCGTAATTTCAGCTTACGCTCTAAGACACGCACCTACATAAAGGCTGTGCTGCAAGCGATAGAGAACAACGACAAACCGGCCGCCGAAAAGGCCTACAAAGATGCGGCCAGGGTCCTCGACAGAGTGGTGACCAAGGGCGTGCTACACAAGAATACAGCGGCACGCCACAAGAGTCGCTTGAGCGCTCGCGTGCGCACACTCGGTTAGCCGTTTCGTCTGCCGCCACACGAAGTCTCACATCAACACCATGTTGTCCCGATGGATCAGTTCTGGCTCGTCGACATAGCCCAAGATAGATTCGATCTGGTCGCTTGGCCGACCCACGATGCAGGCTGATTCCTGCGCGCTATAGTTCACCAAGCCGCGCGCCACCTCCCTGCCCTCACCGTCTAAACAAGCCACAATCTCGCCACGCACAAAGTTTCCCTGCACCGCCTTGACGCCCACAGGCAGGAGGCTCTTACCAGCTCCGCGGATGGCCGTTACCGCGCCCTCGTCCAGGGTCAGCATACCGCGTATCTGTAGGTGTCCGGCCAACCACTGCTTGCGGGCGGCGATGCGACCCTGGGCTGGCTTGAGCAATGTGCCAACGTTCTCACCGTCAATGATACGCTGTAGTACATCATCATCGTGTGCAGGCGCGATCACAGTGGCCGCCCCGGAACCAGCCGCCCTTTCTGCTGCCACCAGCTTAGTGCGCATGCCACCGCGACCGAACACACCCGAGCCACCGGCGGCGGCACTCAACCGGGCATCACTCACATCTGCTTCCGGAATCAGCACCGCATCGTCATGTAGCCGTGGGTCCTTATCGAAGTATCCTGCCTGATCCGTAAGTATCACTAGAAGGTCGGCTTCGACCAGATTGACCACTAGGGCGGCCAGGTTGTCATTGTCGCCAAAACGAATCTTATCGGTTGCCGACGCGTCATTCTCATTGACAACCGGGACAACCCCCAGCCGCAATAGAGCCCGCAGCGTACTGCGAGCGTTTAGGTAACGTTGACGATCACTAAGATCTTCGTGGGTCAGCAATACTTGTGCCGTGTGTAGACCACGGCCCTGAAATGCCGACTCATACACCTGTATCAACCCCATCTGTCCCACCGCGGCCATCGCCTGCAACTCGTGCACCGCATGCGGCCGGGTTCGGCGGTTGAGCCGCTGCATACCTTCCGCTATCGCACCCGACGTGACCAAAGCCACCTCGAGGCCACGTTTCCGCAGATTTGCCATCTGCGCCACCCACCTGCCGATTGCGAGCTTATCAAGTCCCTGGCCTTCCTTGGTTAAGACGGCACTACCAATCTTGACGACCACACTGCGGATACGCCGAAGCGATTCACGGGACACGCTACTATTCCCCGTTGTCATTGGCTTTCGACTCGCTTAGCAATTCTTCCAAGCGTTGCATCACGCCACCCATAAGTGCACGACAGCCTTCACCGCTAATGGCGGAAATGGCAAATACGGGCCCTTTCCATGCCAACGATTCTAAAAAGGTCTGCCGGCGCTTTTCACGCTCGTTCGGATCGAGAAGATCGATTTTGTTGAATACCAGCCAACGCTCGCGCGCGCTGAGTTCTGGGCTGAACTTTTTGAGTTCTTCCACAACGCCTTGCGCCGCCTCTATAGCTGCACCATTGCTATCGGCGGCGATGTCTACGATATGGAGCAAGATACGCGTTCGCGCCAAGTGTTTGAGAAAGCGCGTTCCCAGACCCGCGCCATCGGCCGCGCCCTCGATTAGACCGGGTATATCGGCCACTACAAAGCTACGATCACTCTCGATCCGTACTACACCTAGCTGCGGGTACAGGGTGGTGAACGGATAATCAGCGACTTTAGGGCGCGCCGCCGATACCGCCCGCAATAATGTGGACTTGCCAGCATTGGGCAACCCGAGCAGACCTACATCCGCCAATATGCGAAGCTGAAGCTTTAGCTCTCGTTGTTCGCCACGCGTGCCGCGGGTGGTTCGCCTGGGTGCACGGTTCGTACTCGACTTGAAGTATGCGTTACCGTGCCCACCTTTGCCGCAACGCGCCACCAATATTATTTCGCCTTCGCCGGTCACGTCGCCGATAACCTCCGATGTCTCAGCATTGCTTACGACCGTGCCAACTGGCACCTGAATAAACAGGTCCTTACCGGCTCGACCCGTGCGGTCGCGCCCACTCCCGTTTTGTCCGTGGTCCGCCCGAAACAAACGCGTATAGCGAAAATCAGCCAGCGTGTTGAGGGCGCTGCGACCGATCACGTTTACGTTACCACCGTCACCACCATCACCACCATCTGGCCCGCCGCGCGGCACAGATCGCTCACGCCGAAAACTTAAACAACCATTGCCACCGTTCCCGGCTTCAACGCGAATCGTTGCTTCATCGACAAATTTCATGTCATTCCAGCAGAGAAGCGCTCACGTGATAACAACAAAATCGGCAGAAACTCGCAATACGTGCGTCCGAAAAACAAAAACCCCACTTCGCGGACAAAGTGGGGTCGGTCCCGTGGACATGTCCACGTGGAAGCTTAGCTCGGCGTAATACTGACCGTCTTACGCCCTCGCCGGCCCTTGATCTGGAATACGACACGGCCCTCGATCTTGGCGAATAGCGTGTCGTCCTTGCCGATGCCTACGTTAAGACCAGGATGAAACTTGGTACCACGTTGTCGTACCAAAATATTGCCAGCCAGTACATGCTGACCGGCATAGCGCTTCACTCCAAGCCGCTTGGATTCAGAGTCTCGTCCGTTCCGCGAGCTACCGCCTGCTTTTTTGTGTGCCATGAGTACGTTCTCAGTCAGTCGCTGACTTAGGTTTCGAAGCTGCTTTTTCGACCGTCTTTGCTTTCTTGGCCACCGCTTGTTTCACACCGCCGATCCCGGTGACTTCAAGTTCTGTATAGTCCTGTCTATGACCAGCCCGTCGGCGGGAGTTCTTACGCCGGCGCATCTTAAAGATATTGACCTTATTACCGCGGCCGTGGCCTCTGACGGTCGCGGTGACGGATTCCGACAACACTGGGGTGCCAACCCGAATGTCTTTCTCATCCTTAATAAGGAGAATCTGGTCCAGGTTAACGGTTTCACCAGCCGCGACTGACAGACGCTCCACGCGGATGACATCACCGAGCCCTACTCGGTACTGTTTGCCACCAGTTTTGATTACGGCGTACATGGGTTCCACGATCTGGCCCAGGCGAGTGCGTCTCAGGACGGCCTATATGCTTCAAAGGGCGGCAATTCTAAAGCCTCGACCTAACAAGGTCAAACAACTTGACGCCCGCACAACGCCCCCCTAGCATGGGTTTCACCATGCAGCAGCCTCAGACCAAAACGGTCACCGACGAACTCGCTGACGTTCGGGCGCTTGTGCAGGACGACCTACTGGCAGTCAATCGGGAGATTCAGCACCGACTGCAGTCCAAGGTGGCCCTGATCAATCAGCTAGGCGCTTATATCGTCAACAGTGGGGGCAAACGACTGCGGCCCATAGTCGTCCTACTTGGCAGTAGGGCATCAGGCTACACGGGGCAAGACCATACTAAATTGGCAACAATTATCGAATTCATTCACACCGCTACCCTTTTGCACGACGACGTGGTTGATGCGTCGGACATGCGTCGTGGTCGCTCAACCGCGAATGCGATCTGGGGTAACGAAGCTAGCGTGCTGGTTGGAGATTTTCTATATTCGCGGGCGTTCGAAATGATGGTTGAAGTCAACAGCATGCGCGTGATGGAAATTCTCGCGAAAACAACCAATATGATCGCCGAAGGCGAGGTCATGCAGCTGCTTAACTGCCACAATCCGGATACGTCTGAGGCGCATTACATTCAAGTCATCCGTAGCAAGACTGCCAAGTTATTTGAGGCGGCGGCCCAGCTCGGGGCGATAGTCGCTGGTCAGGACAGAGAATTCCAGGCGAAGATGGCAGCCTATGGTATGCACCTCGGGACCGCATTCCAACTGATCGACGATGTTCTCGACTACAGCAGAGGCAGTAGCGCACTGGGCAAGAATATTGGCGATGATCTGGCCGAGGGTAAGCCGACACTGCCATTGATACATGCGCTACATAAGAGCGATGAAAGCCAGCGCCAACTATTGCGTGCAGCAATCGAATGCGGTGGGCTTGATCGTATCGACGACGTCGTAGCCGCCATTGAATCGACAGGTTCCATTGCGTACACTGCGCGCAAAGCCGAGGATGAGGCGGATCTAGCTAGACAGGCCATCGCAACCATACCCGACTCGCCCTGCAAACAAGCGCTGCTCGACTTGGCACATTTTTCTGTTCATCGCGACTACTGAGACGACTTGAAGAATCGGGGTGTAGCTCAGCCTGGTAGAGCACTGCCTTCGGGAGGCAGGGGCCGGAGGTTCAAATCCTCTCACCCCGACCAGACCTTGACTCCAACAGATATGCGGTCGTGCAGATCATGCGCATTCTAGCCGTTCCGCAGTTTCAAGCTATAAGACGTTTGCGGCTAGACTGCGGGCTTCGGTGCCAGGGTAATAAATGAAATGTTGGCGTGTGCTCATTCCAGAGTTCACGTTCCAAAATCGCAAGCAGTCGAGGCTGATGGAACGACCTAGTGCTTAAAGGAACATTGGGAGGCTAGCCAGAACGACAGTGCTAATGGAGATCCGCCAGGCTAGTGAACGTTTGGAAAATCATCGCCCAGCACTTTTGCTATACGCGTGAAGCTGTGCTAGTTGAAGGGTAATGGACACCACCGACGCCGCCGGAGCTAGCCAGAGCCAGAGTCAGGCCAACGTCGCCGAACAAAACTGGAAGCTCCTTAGTCTATACAACTACTATCGGTTGATTATCTCTACCGCGGCAGCCGTGCTGGCCTTGAGTGGCGCTGCGCTGCCTCCGTTCGGCCTGAGTTCTCCGGGCCTATTCCTCGTCGCCAGCATCGTTTATGCAATAGTTAGCTTGGTCTCGTTAGAAACCATCCGTCGTCAGCGGCCGGATTTCGAGACCCAGGCCACGTTTCAAATATTTGCCGACATCGCGTTGATCACGTTTCTTATGCATGCAAGCGGCGGTCTCACAAGTGGATTGGGACTACTGCTGCTAGTGGCAGTCGCCGGCAGTAGCCTGATGCTTGGCAAGAGGATGACCGTCCTCTATGCCGCCTTGGCGACAATCGCTGCCCTGGTAGAGCATTCCTGGGATTGGTGGACCGGGGTGGAAGTCAACGTCAGCGACGTCGTGCAAGGTTATCCGCAGGTCGGCATGCTCGGTATCGGTCTGTTTGCCACGGCGACCCTAGGGTACACCCTCGCGACACGCTTACGTGCCACCGAGGCGCTAGCCGAACGCCGTGGCGTCGATCTGGCGAACCTGTCGCAACTCAATGCGCTAATCATTCAACGTATGCATTCGGGTGTCCTGGTGTGCGACCGTGACGGGCGAATTCGCATGATGAACCAGACGGCCACGAACTTCCTCGGGCTGCCGGCGGATTCGATGAAGACAGCTTTGGCCAGTGCCTCGGCAGAGCTTGCCAATCAGTTGGCGCAATCGATAGCCAATCCAACCCGGCGCACGCGAAGTCCTGTAAAAACAGGGCGAGGCTATACGGTTATTCCGCGGTTTATCGTTCTAGGTGAGCCGCCCACTCATACTGGGACTTTGATCTTTCTGGAAGATGCCGCCGTGCTCAAACGACAGGCGCAGCAACTTAAGATGGCAGCACTGGCAAGGCTGACCGCCAGTATTGCCCACGAAATCCGCAATCCACTTGGTGCGATTGCCAATGCGGCGCAGCTATTGGGCGAAAACGCGCCGAAGGACCGCGAGGAAAACCGCTTGGTTAAGATCATTGGCGATCAGAGCCGTCGCATGAATGTAATCGTGGAAAACATTACTCAACTCAGTCGCCGCGACCAAGTGAGCCCGGTGATGCTGCCGCTGCAACCGTGGCTGGAGGAGTTCATGCAGCACTTCGCCGAGACACTTAAGATTCCACGTGAGGCATTCGCGGTATATGGCGCCGAAGACCTACAGGTCTGCATAGATCCCGACCAGTTCTACCAAGTCGTCGGCAATCTGTCGCAAAACGCGCTACGCCACAGCCCACCGTTTACAGGAAACCTGTTGGTCAAATTCCAGGGCGGAACCAACTCCGACGGACGACCTTTCCTCGATGTCATCGATTGGGGCCGTGGGGTGCCACAGGAGATTCAAGACCAAATATTCGAGCCCTTTTTCACGACAACCCCCAAGGGTACAGGCCTTGGCCTGTATATTGCACGTGAGCTTTGCGAAGGGAATGGCGCCACATTGGATTTCCACCCCGGCTCAGGCGGGATTGGTAGCCGGTTCCACGTTACGTTCGCGCGGGCCGAAGAGTGCGGTGAATTAGGGATAGCATGAAAAAACAAGTACTTGTCATCGATGATGAG
>JAOTYM010000050.1 GCA_029861845.1 Gammaproteobacteria bacterium
CAGCCGTGCCAAGTTTTGCCGCGCAATGGTGCCTATGTACAGTGCGACGAAGCGCCTGGTTCCGTGTAGCAGACCGAGATCGATGTCGAGGTCGGCAAATATCTGTAGGCTCTGACGGAGCTGAGCTACAGATTTGCGCTTCTCATCCAGGGTGCGCAGTTGTTCTTCCATTTCTGAGAATTGCCGCCACAGCTCCCCCAGCCGCGCATCAAGCCGCTCGAGTTCCGTGATCTCCACGACACCAGGCTCGGCGATCTCACGATCGAGTGAACACTCGAGCCGCGACATGATCTTGTCCAGGCGCACACGGGCACTACTGTAGACCTCGTGGTAGTGCTCCGCCGGAAGTTCGGCCATCTGCTCTTCCGGCAGGCTAACCATTTCCGGATTAAACACGCCGCATTCGGCCAGCTGCCTGGCCGTGGCGGGGGCGTCGTCGCGAAGTATCCCCAGACTCACGCGCTGCATGGGTACTGGCTTGAACATGGTTATCAGCTCGCGGTCCGTGCCGCGGCGCGAATCAAGTCCGGGCTAAAGTGAAGTCGTCTGCCCTTGACGATCGCCAGGATTTGGCGCATCTCAATTTCCCGCACAACGAGATAGGCGTATGCCCGGGCAACGGGGTATCGTGTATCGTTGAGCGCCGACGCACCAACCTGTCGTGCCTTTTTTTCCAGCGTGTCCTCGATCTCGGTTATAGTGTTGGCCCCCTCGATCCATTGCTTCATGACCGCCGGTAACGCATCGAGTACTTCCTCCAGCGACGAGAGCTGCACTAGTGTCTGTAGATTATCCGCCGTTAGGCGATAAGTTGACGGCACCAATAGGTAGTAGGTCTTAGCAGGCGAAAGGTCGTACGCGAATCGATATCGCAGCAACCAGAGCAGGTTGACCCGATCCAAGACAAAACCGGTAAGTGCCATTACTGCCTGGCGTTGGTCCATGGCGATCTCGCGCGCGCGGCGCTGCAACCCCATGTAATAGCGGCGGCCAATGTCCGCGTCCACCGTGAATAGATCTTGTTGCTCTTCTAGGGTACGGCGGGCGTGCCGAGCAATGTCAGCGTAAGGCGTATCATCCAGGCGGCGTAGCAGTTCGGTCGGATCTTCGGTGCGCAGCAGTTCATCAAGCGACAAAGTAGCGAATGGGCCCAACCCGGCCAGTTGTTCCCGGATATCGCGGTCCGGTGTGCCGGAAAACTTGCCGCGAATGATCGCCTTGAGGTTCGCCAACTCAAACCAGTGGATACCGTAGACGATAAAGTCGTGCTCCACTCCGGACAGTGGGCGGGTGATGATAAGAAAATCGCGCCAGAGATTCATCAGTAGATCCTGCTCAAGCGTGGCGATCTGGTCACCGGTGTCAGCGAGGAAAGATTCTTGTGTTGTGCCGTACTCCGAACCTGGCTCCAGCCGCGGCGGTTGCTCAATCGCCAGGTCTAGCCGTTCCGGTGGTATCAAACGGGCTGCAAGCGTGGAAAGCCTGGCATTGAGGTAGGCGTAACGCGAGGCCGACACGATCACCCCTTCCCGGGACCGATAATCATGGCTACTGCGGTGTCGACCGCATCAGGCTCGTGTTGTTCGCCCATGCGCCGGAGTTCTTTGTTGCGTTCATCGTAGCGGCGCTGCAATTCTCTGATGGTTTGCGAAGCCCTAGCCTGTGCCTTTTCCATGAAAGCGCCGCGAATCTCCGGAGTGCGGGCGGAAAAACGTTCTTCTGCACTGCGCGCATCCGCGAGCGCCTGTCGGGTTATTTCCTCTCTTCTCGCTTTCGCCTCCTCGACCAGTTTTTCAGCACGAAGCTCAACCTCGAGTAAGCGTTTTAGCATATCATCCATACCGCTATCCCTCGACGTTGCTCATATTATCAGCTCTCGATCGCGAGTTTGTTGATCTAGCTCAGAGTCTGTGGTGTTACCCTCGGTTACAATTGGTCGTCCACTTGGTGCGGCTACGACACGACCCGCACCTTTCCTTGATTTGAATCAAGGCGTTAGTCGTTTCTTTCGCTGGGGGTAACAGCAGCAGCATTAATTCTCCAATTGGCTGTCGCGAAACTGGACGGGCAACATATGTTCATTGTGTGTGTACAGCTTGGTAATGACCATTTCTTCTGGTTGGTGCCCAATCAATAGGGGAAGAGAATGAGACGGGTTGAGTCTTATGATGCCGACGGACTGATGGTGCCTTTACCGAAGGTGTTACAAGGTGTTGCCGCGACAGAAAAGCGGGTAGCCGCGCCACTCGCCGACGCAAGTGCGTGTGACGTACCTGCGTATCTCAGAGACACCTATGGCTGGGCCTACATGAGCCCACGCGGCATGGCTGTTTTTGACCGTCCATGGATGGTATCCACCATTCTGTTCGGTAATTATCGGCGCTTGCAACGAGTGTTCCTTGAAGAGTTGGAGCCGGGGTTGAAGGTGTTACAGGCGGCCTGCGTTTATGGTGATTTTTCAGAAAATCTAGCGAAGTTTCTCGGCGCTAACGGTCGCCTCGATGTGATCGATGTGGCTCAGCTACAGGTCGCGAACTGTGAGCAAAAGCTAGAACGTTTCCCGTACGCACGCGCATGGGTAGGAGATGCAGCTACGCCGCGGGCCGAGACCTACGATGCAATCACCTGCTTCTTTTTGTTACACGAAGTACCCGATGAATACAAACGTGCAGTTCTGAACGCGCTGCTGCAAAGTGTGCGACCCGGTGGCAAGCTTGTATTGGTTGACTATCACAGGCCACACTTCGCGAATCCACTTAAAGCGCTAATGAGTCTGGTGTTTGATACCCTTGAGCCCTATGCGAAGAGCCTCTGGCATAACGACATCACTGCATTTGCCAACACCCCCGATCGATTTGAATGGCGCAAGCAGACTTATTTCGGTGGGCTCTATCAGAAGGTCGTTGCGCGCTGCCGAGGTCCTTCTGTGCTGCAAGATGCGCCAGCGCCACTCCTTGCCCAGACGTGAGAACCAGTCCGCTGCCATGAGAGCAGGTGGATCAAAATGTTTCGAGCCATGAACACGACTACCGCGCTGATCGAACGCTCCTCGCCCGATGGACACCAGGAAGCGCGTCGGCAGCTGCTCTATGAACTGGTGAGTGGCGCCAGTGGACTGGCGCTCGTCGGCTTCATGTGGGGGCATATGTTTCTAGTCAGTTCGATCCTGACCGGTGCGCGCGGCTTCGATTGGGTTGAAGAAACTCTACAGGATTACTACCTCGCGCAGCCCACTGTGTTCGTGGTTATTGTTATCTTCTTGGTTCATGCTGCGATGGCGAGTCGCAAGATCCCGGCGCAATTACGCGAGCGCCGACGCATGTTGGCGCTGGCGCGGCAACTCCGAAACGTTACCGGCGCCATTCCTGGACTCGCTCCCGGTGACCCACGCCTGCATCCCCATGTTGAATCGTTGCTTTGGATCTGGCAGGTACGCAGCGGCATGTTGATACTGGTGCTTGGGAGCTTTCACATTGTCCTTCTCAGTCTTGACGCACTGACACCGTTGTTTGGCGCGCGTACTGGGATTGAGGCGGCTTCTACCTTCGCTCGCGTCCAGGGTGGGCTTTGGCCGGTCTATGCCGTTTTGCTTCTGTGCGTCGAGTTTCACGCCGCCGTCGGCCTGTATCGTCTGGCCGTGAAGTGGGGTGCCGGATCACACCTGTCCCGCACAACCCTGTGGCGTCTGGCGCTCGTGCTCTTTTGGACCTTCCTCGGGCTCGGTGTGGTGGCACTGGCAGTGCTTGCCGGCGTGTTGCCACCGCCGCTGACGTTTCTGGTGGGGAGTTAGTTGGTGCAAGCGGTGTTCACAACTGATGTGTTGGTGATCGGAGGCGGTCTTGCCGGGGAGCGTTGCGCGATCGAAGCGGCGACCGACGGACACGATGTCGTTCTATTGTCGCTGGTTCCTCCGCGTCGCAGCCACAGTTGCGCCGCACAGGGTGGGATGCAGGCCGCATTGGCCAACTGCGTGAAGGGCGCCGGCGACAATCCAACGGTGCACTTTCTCGACACCGTTAAGGGCTCGGATTGGGGGGCTGACCAAGAGGTCGTTCGGATCTTCGTAGACCAGGCCCCGATTGCGGTCAGAGAGTTGGCTCACTTTGGTGTTCCTTGGACACGGGTGCGACCGGGCAAGAACAGTTATTTCATCAAAGGCGAGCGTGTCGACATCTCGGAACCGGCAGAAAAAGTTGGCCTGCTCATGCACCGCGACTTTGGTGGCACTGCCAAATGGCGTACATGCTACGCCGCGGCGGGCACGGGACACGCGGTGCTGTACGCGGTGGACGGCGAGGTGGTGCGGCTCGGCGTCAGCGTGCGCGACCGTATGGAAGCCATCGCCCTGATCCACGAAGACCGGCGCTGTTGGGGCGCGGTCGTGCGCTGTCTGCGCACGGGCAAGCTCAGTACTTTCCTCGCCAAGGCCACGGTTATCGCGACCGGCGGTTATGGCCGTATCTACGGTCAGTACACGACCAACGCCACCATCAACGAGGGTATGGGGGCGGCTATTGCCCTCGACACGGGCGTGGTGCCGCTTGCCAACATGGAAGCGGTCCAGTTCCATCCTACCGGTCTGATGCCCAGCGGCATACTGGTGACAGAGGGATGCCGTGGCGATGGCGGTCACTTGCTCGACAAGCACTTGCACCGCTTCATGGTAGACCTGGAACCGGAGAAACAAGAGCTTGCAAGTCGCGACGTCGTTTGCCGCCACATGATGGAGGTGATACGCGACGGCAGGGGGGTAGAAACACCGTATGGTCCACACTTGTGGCTCGACCTTCGCCATCTCGGCGAGCAACATTTGACCACGAAGCTGCGTGAGGTCTATGAGATCTGCACGGAGTTTTTGGGTATCAATCCGGTACACGATCTCGTGCCCGTGCGTCCAACTCAGCATTATTCAATGGGGGGCGTGCGCGTTAACAAGGATGGTCAGGCCTATGGCATGACGGGGTTGTTTGCGGTGGGGGAGGCCAGTTGTTGGGACATGCACGGGTTCAACCGGCTCGGCGGTAACAGCCTCGCAGAGACAATCGTGGCCGGCCGTGTCATCGGCCGGCGGGTCGCACAATTCGCACGCGCGAATGAACTGGACGTAAGCACGGCGCTTGCCGTGCGCTATCAACGTCAGCAGCAGAAACGTATCGCGGGCTGGCTCGCACGCACGCGATCTGGCCCGAGCGTTTATGCGATCCGTGATGCGATTGCTGAGACCATGATCCGAAAGGTGGGCATTTTCCGCACCGGTAGCGAGTTAGAACAGGCGGTAGAGGAGCTGTCGAAACAACTGCGGTTGGTGGACCAGGCCACGCTGCGCGCAAAGTCCCCGGGCATGAACCCCGAGCTGACGTTCGCGCTGCGGTTGCGAGGCTTTGCCAGGCTTGCACTGGTCACCGCGGTCAGCGCGCTTGCCCGTACTGAGAGCCGTGGCGCGCACGCGCGAACTGATTATCCTGCGCGCGACGATGCGCACTGGCTGAGCCGGACCCTCGCCCGTTGGCCGCAAGACGCCAAAGAACCGGTATTGAGCTATGAACCCGTGGGATTGATCGACTTGCCACCCGGTCATCGTGGCTACGGCAAGGTGGAGTCCGTTGATATGACAGACTCAGTCGAGGAATACAACGCGTGCGTAGAAACGGCTTGGCGTCGTCAGGGGGCGCTCGAGCCCGTTGAGCCGATCGGCGCAAGTATGCAATGGGGTAGCTGGCGGGCGGCAGAAGCTGAGACCGAGCAGCGGAGGCGCGCGTGATTGAGCCGAGGCACGAGGCGTCGGGCCGCAAGCTGCGGTTTGAGATCTTTCGCTACAACCCGGTAGATCCGAGTTCCCATCCCCACATGGATACCTTCGAACTCGGGGAGACACCTTATATGACACTATTCATTGCGCTCCATCGTATTCGGGAAGAGCAGGACCCGAGTTTGCAGTTCGATTTCTCTTGTCGCTCGGCCGTATGCGGCTCATGCGGGCTACTGATTAACGGGCGTCCCGGGCTCGCCTGTCATACGCGTACCGCGGATCTACCTGACACTATCCGGCTGCACCCATTGCCGGTGTTCAAGCTCATCGGCGACCTCTCAGTCGACACCGGCAGCTGGTTCCGGCAGATGGCGCAACGCGTTGAGTCATGGATCCACGAGAAAGTCCCGTTTGATCCCAAAGCCCAAGAGGCGCGAATGGACGACGATCTCGCTCGCGCAATCTACGAAGGGGAGCGCTGTATCGAGTGCGGCTGTTGTGTTGCATCGTGTGGTGTGGCCAACGTGCGGCCGCAGTTCGTCGGTCCCGCCGGCATGAATCGCATCGCACGCTTCATGATGGACCCTAGAGACGAAAGAACCGATAGCGAATGGTTTGACGTCGTCTCCAGCGATGAGGGTGTTTTCGGTTGCGTGGGTCTTATGGCATGCCACGATATATGTCCGAAGGGCCTACCGCTGCTCGAAGTGTACGCCTACCTGCGCCGCAAGATGCTCGCTAAGGTAATGACGCCACTGGCGCGTGAGGCCGAGCCGTCGAAGCGCCAATCCTCGAAGATGTGAAGAGCCATCGCATAGACGCGCGTTCGCGCGCCGTAGACGCATGCACCGTTACCTATTCGTTGTCCTGATCCTTTTTTTTGGTGCAGCTGAGCTGGTATGGGCGACCCATCCGTTTGGCGGCACCCACGATGACCCCATCGCACCCGTCATTCTCGGCGTAACTGGCATCCTGTTCTTCGCGGTGCTCGGTCGCTTCGGCGCGCGCAAACTGCGTCAGCCGGCGGTGTTAGGTGAACTGGTTATGGGTTTGATACTCGGCAATGTTGGGTATGTGCTTGGTCTTGAGTTGATTCAAGTGCTGCGAGAGGGTCAAGCCATCTTCGAGATGGTGGGACTGGGCCTAGCGGGGCAACCGCATGATCAAGCGGCCGACATGGCGCTCGGTCCCTTGACCGGACCCAACGTGCTCGAGATCCTTGAGGGTCCAGGTGGCGTCGCCATGCTCCAGGTGGCACAGACCGTCGATGTGTTTTCTCGCTATGGCGTGATCTTTCTCTTATTTCTGGTTGGGCTGGGCACCAGTATGGGGGAGTTGCGTAGTGTCGGCGCTGAATCGTTGCGCGTCGCGGTCGTGGGTGTCCTGCTCCCGTTTGTGCTGGGTTTTTCGGCAGCGCGGCTGCTGATGCCAGAGTTGTCACTGAACGTAGACTTGTTCGTGGCCGCCACCCTCGGCGCCACCAGCATCGGCATCAGCGCACGTGTGCTGTCGGATCTTGGCCAAAGTCAATCGCGCGAGGCACGTGTGATCCTAGGCGCTGCCGTAATCGATGACGTGTTGGGTCTTATTATGTTGGCCATCGTCGCCGGTATTGTCGTATCTGGCGGCGTCGAACTGACGAATGTCCTCAAAACCATCGTTCTCGCTGGCCTGTTTCTCATGTTCGCGCTCTTGCTGGGACCCTATTTCTTGGATTACGCGATTCGCCTCGTTCGCCAGCTCGATATCGTCGAGGCAAAGATGTTCATCTCTTTCTTGTTTGTCATGGTACTCGCTTGGATGGCCAACCTGGTCGGGCTCGCCACCATTGTCGGCGCGTTTGCAGCCGGCGTCATTCTGCATGACGGCTATTTCCGCCACTGGGGCGATTACCGCGAGCACCGCTTCAGTATCAGGGATCTCATTGCGCCGCTGGAGACCATACTCGTGCCCATTTTCTTCGTGCTGATGGGCATTCAGGTGAAACTCGAGGCGTTTCTGGACTGGCATGTCGTAACCATGGCGGCGGGGCTGCTTGTAGCCGCTGTCGCCGGTAAACTAGCGTGTGGATTCGTCGCCCGCAAAAAGACCAACCGCCTGGCGGTCGGGATTGGCATGATGCCGCGCGGTGAGGTCGGTCTCGTATTCGCCTCTATCGGCAAGAGTTTGGGAGTGATCAACGATGAGCTCTTTTCAGCCGTGGTGCTAATGGTCATCGTGACGACCCTGGTAACCCCGCCGCTGTTGAAGCTATCACTACCCCGCGACCTCAAGCCGAACACTACGGCATAATAGTCCTTATAGTGTTGTGTTGTTAATTTGAGAATAAACGCGTGATGCATACGTATACAGAGAAACGCGTACTGCCTTGTACCCGAGAGCAGGCATTTGATCTGGTGGCTGATGTTGAAAGCTATCACGAGTTCGTACCCACGTGGCTTGCGGCGCGGATCACGGAGCGCCAAGGCAATGAGCTCATTGTCGATCAAGTCGTGGGCCTCGGTGCGTTCCCGTTGGAATTCATCTCGCACACGAGTCTGAAACCTCCCGATCGTATTCACGTTGTCGCTCGCGATGACCCTTTTCGCTATCTGGACATTAATTGGGACTTCGAACCAGCGTCGCAATCCGGCTGTCTCACGCGCCTTCGTGTTGAGTTTGAACTATCCTCTTCGCTACTCCAAAGCCTCTTGACCAGGCTCTTTAGAATCAGCCTGCGCCAGGTTTTAAGTGCTTTCGATAAACGAGCGAGCCAGCTTTATCGTCAGCCCGATCGGGAATAGCCGCCGGTAGTCCCTGCGATTGGCACGAGCGATCTTCAATCCTGCAGATCCCTTGCCCAGGAAACAGTTGGCACCAGTGCAATTTATTGATCTAAGTCCAACCGGCACCGATGACGATCCCCAGTTAGCGTTCAAGTGGTGGGAAGCCAATGGTGCGCACCCGAACTGGATCATCCCCAACAAGGCCGATCCCATAAACGGGCAGCAGTGCTGGATGGACACCGTCGTTGAGGTGACAAAAGTGTAACCTCGGGGCGGTGGCGGCTGAAGCGGATCCGTAAAACCTCGGCCAGAAGACCGTAGAACACAGTAACGTCTATGGTTTTCCGGCCGCTGTCTATGGGGCGGAACCGACAGCTCTGCCGGCGTTGACTGCGGTCGGGGTAGCGCGGGGCGAGGATTTTCTCAGTTTTCCCGAAGCGCCACTGCGTTCCCATCTTTCGCTCGAATACACCCGACTGTTTATCGGTCCGGGTAAGCATATCTCCCCCCACGAGTCCGTACACACGCAAGGTCTCCTGACGAGTCCCTATGGGGACGATCGACCGTGGCGGTGAAGGATTTCATTGGGCCTGTGAGCATTAAATGCCGACCGGACTACCATGGGATACCTGACCATATTTAGTGTGGAACTTGAGCGTATGCAGAAATTTAGCGAGGCAGAAGCGAAGGCCTGGCAGCGCGCTGACTATGCCGAGGCAACGATGTGGCTACAACTTGAGCGGGAGTTTACCGACAATCATCTCGCAAGTTGGGTACCTGCTTCTTGTGAGCAAGGAGTTGGGTAAGCGGAATTGTCTTGCTGTAGTGAAAGGGCGACGTTAACTAAACAGGTGCTAGAAATGAGAAAAAAGCAAATATTGAAGGACGGGTAGAATAACATCGTTTACAATAGCATTTTGCACCATTGAGGACTGAGTGGAGGGAAGACATGGCACAGGAAACACTACCGTCACGCGCGGGACAGCTTGCAACTGAAAACCCAGAGCTCTGGCGAGCCTATCAGGCGCTCGGAAGTGCCTGCGCCGAAGCGGGACCGCTGGATGACCGCGCTCGCCGGCTTGTCAAACTTGCCCTAGCGGTTGGGGTAGGATCTGAGGGCGCGGTGCACTCACATGTACGCCGCAGCATCGACGAAGGATTGTCGCCCGACGAACTGCGTCACGTGGCCGCCTTAGCGATCCCGACCCTCGGGTTTCCGGCTGCGGTTGCGGCGTTAACTTGGATCGAGGATATCTTAGAGAAAAAGACAAGACGTTGATCCGGTGGAACCAATTCCGGAACCGCCCGAAATAACGTTGTACGGATGTCGATGCCAGTCGGCGCTGTCACGGATTTTCTTGCGGGCTTGACCAGTGTTGGTGGTGGCATTTTTTTTTGAGCCCCATTCTGCCCTTTATACGGTGAGCCGACATGTGCACGCGTGCCGCAATCACGGCGGCGTTTATCTTGCTCGATTCAATCGCCTGTCTGGTTGGTCACATGACGGTCGCGACAGTCGGTCGACCGGCCTGTCGGTAGTGGTCACAATAGCGTTCTTTAGGTGCTGTTATTGGGTCTGAACTGGCAACCTCGGCCGTCTGGCGCCGGTGCAGTCACGCAAGCTGCGTGCTATCGTTCTAACCTTTGCCGGGATAAAGCTGTTTGCGACCGCGTAGCGGCAAGATCGGCGACCTTGTCAAAGTTCAGGGGCGTCCGAGGTGAAACACATTAGCTGGTCAACTTTTGTGCCGAGTGTTCCCCGGGACTTCCCGCTGCGGCGTGGGCTACGCACAGCGCTGCGGGTTGCACACATTTTCACGGCCGGCACGCTTCTTGGTGGCTACATTTTCGAGCAGCCCGCCACTGTCCTGGAGCCGTGGCTAGTGGGCACTGTGGTATCTGGTCTGCTGCTGCTAGCAACCGATCTTTACGCCAGCTTTGGTGTCTTGTGTGAGGTCAGAGGACTCGTGGTATTAGTTAAATTGGTGCTCTTGGCGTTAGCGCCGTTTTTTTGGGATGCGCGCATCTCCCTGCTTGTTACTGCTCTGGTGATCGGTGCTGTCGGCAGCCACATGCCGGGAGCGTATCGTCATAAGGTTTTACTGTTTCGAAGCCGTATCGTCGCGGACGAAAGGAATGGTTGAGTTTTCGACCACAGCGTGATTGCCCACCATTGATCTGGGCCAATTCCTTTTATGTCGTTTTCTCGCAGGGTCGAACTTTGTATGTGACACGTTTGAGGTCGTCCCCATGACAGATGTGCGATCGATTGTAGAGCCGTCTACGTTGACTCTCGGCGGAGGTGGAGCCCTGCGAGTGGCGAAGCGCCTCTTGCTTGCTACGCGACCGAAGTTCTTCAGCGCTTCTATTCTTCCCATGCTACTCGGCACGGCATGGGGCCACCACGTGAGTGGGCAGTTTGACATTACAGCGCTCACGCTGGCGCTAGCGGCGACGTTGTGCGTTCACGCCGGGGCCAATGTCATTAATGACGTGTTTGACGAACTCGGTGGCAGTGATCGATCGAATAACAACCGTATCTATCCCTATACCGGTGGCTCACGATTTATCCAAAATGGCATCATGAGTGTCTCCGCGATGACACGCTGGGCTCTTATGTTGTACTTCGTGGCGATCGTAGTCGGCGCCATTTTGACTGGAATGAAGGGTGTAGGTGTATTGTTGTTCGGGTTGGTCGGAGTCGGGCTCGGTGCGTTGTATTCGATCCCACCGATACAGTTGAGCGCCCGCGGCATCGGCGAAGCGACCGTGGCAGTGGCGTTCGGTGTTGTGCCTGTTACCGGTGCCGCGTGGTTGCAAAGCGGTATTGTAGATGGCGAGGTCTTGCTTGTTTCGATCCCAGTAAGTCTATGGGTAGCCGCCATCATTTTGATAAATGAAGTTCCAGATATTGCGGCCGACGCCGCGGCCGGAAAACGAACCTTGGCGGTGCGCCTTGGCCTACGAGGTACCCAAGCGCTATATGTATGCATTCATATCTTGGCCGTTCTCGCCATAGGTTTGGCAGTTAGCCAAGGCACCTTCTCTGTCATTGTGCTCGTGCTGCCAGCTTTGTTACTACTTGCTGCAATCCTTGCGTCTCGTAGCATCGGTCGTGCCACGAATCCTGTGCAACCGCTCAAACGCAGTATTGAGCTGACGCTTGCGATCCATGCGCTGGGTACGCTGTGGCTGGCCGGGTATGTGTGGTACACATCGTAGCGTCGGCGAGCGCGAAGTGTCAAAGACGCTGCGTAATCCGCGTTAAATATGGGAGGCTCGGTAGATCACGTCGTTGGTATCGACTGACGGAATCAGTATTCAACATCAGGTTCGTCAAGTTTAGGTGCGTCAAAATCAGATTCATCGAGTTCAGGTTCCTCAAAATTGGATTCGTCGAGTTCAGTTTCCTCAAGCTGTTCGATCAAGTTTATGGCCACGGCAACAAAATCACTATCGGTGATTATTCCCTTGAGCTTGCCCTTCGTAACTACGGGTATGCAGCCGTATTTGTGCCTTTCGATAAGAAGGGCAGCGCTCCGTAGACTCGCACGTTCATCGACAGTAGCGACGTCTCGCGTCATGATCTTTGAAAGCGGGATGGAAGTAGAGCTCTGACGTTCGTCCGGGGCGCGAAGGGTGGAATCCGTCGCTGCCAAGACGTCGCGGTGTGTGACGAGGCCTACCAACTTGCCTTTAGTATTGACGATAGGGATGTGGCGGATATGTGCCTCCGTCATCAGCCGTTTAGCATCTTCTAGACTAGCCGTTTCTGGCAACGTACGCAGCTCGGTGGTCATGATTTGATTTATGGTAAACACTAATCCCTCCGGACGATCCAATGGGCAGCAATTCTGTTGTCTGTGCCATTCTCGCAGATCTTCAGCGCAGAATACTCTCCTGCTACAAAGTGGGCGCCCTGGAAATTTACCATAGGCGCCGATGCTAGGACTACTGCACCAGTCACGTCCGTCTCTCGGACATCTTCAATCCGCCTCGCGTTCTACGCTACAGCAATGGGCGGCATGCCTGCCTTCTCCTGCAGTGGCGAGCACGGCGCCGGTTATGGGATTGGGCCGGAACGTGGCACAACCCTTTAATCCCTTCTCATAGGCCAGTCGATACAAATCTCGAAACTCTGCAAACGCATAATCCTCCGGCACGTTAATGGTCTTCGAGATCGCGTTATCGACGTAGGGCTGGAGCACCGCTTGCATGTCTAGGTGAGCGATGGCTGAAAGACGATTTGCATCGACGAATTGTCGAGGCAACTTGGCCTGCGCACCTTGTTTTTGCTGCCACAAATCATAGGCATAGTCACACAAATCGTACGTCCTATGAGTATTATCGCGCTCTAGTATGCGCCGCGAATGGGAAAGGCTATATATGGGCTCCACCCCACTGGAGATATTATTCGCGAGCAAGCTGATGGTGCCGGCCGGCGCAATGGCGGTGAGATGGCTATTGCGGATGCCGTAGTTCGCGATGCCATCACGGATATCGCTCGGCAGGGTGCGAACAAATTCGCCTTTCAGGTAATTATCCCGGTGGAACCAACTAAAAGGACCTTTTTCATCGGCCAATGAAACAGAGGTACGATAGGCGGTGTAGCAAATGGTTTGCATGATGTCGCTGGCCAGATCGCGTGCGTCTTGTTCACCATAGTGCAGGCCCAGCATGACGAGGGCATCGCCGAGTCCGGTTATTCCCAACCCGAGGCGTCGTGAACATTGTGCCTGTTCGGCCTGTTCTAGGAACGGGAATTGTGACACATCGATAACGTTATCCAGCATTCGCGTTGCGGTCGCAGTCGTCTCGCTAATGCCATCCATGTCTAGGCGCGCACTGGTAGTGAAGGGCTCAAGTATGAAGCATGTTAGATTAATGGAACCGAGGTTGCAGGCCCCGTACGGTGGCAATGGAATCTCGCCACAAGGGTTGGTAGCGGTAATGTGTTCACAATACCAGAGGTTGTTTGAACGGTTGATGTGATCAACGAATAGTACGCCGGGTTCTGCGTAATCATAGGTGGCACGCATAATCTCATCCCACAGTGACCGCGCTCTGACATGCCTTAGAATATGGCATGGTACGGGCGAACCTGATCCTGTCCAGCGGCGTAATACCGTCTTCCGGCCGGCACTGTCGTGGCCGAGTTCGTCAACGGGGAATACCAGTGCCCACTCATCATTCCTGTCGATTGCTTTCATGAACTCGTCTGTGATCTGCACTGACAAATTAAAGTTTTGCAGTTCCTGACCACCTTTTTTGGCAGAGATGAACTCTTCGATATCAGGATGATCACAGCGAAGCGTCGCCATCATGGCACCGCGGCGGGCGCCGGTAGAGAGCAGAGTAGCGCAGGTGCTGTCCCAGATTCGCATGAACGAGACCGGTCCCGAGGCAATGGTGCCGGTGGTGCGTGCCGGTGTTCCACGAGGTCGTAAGGTAGAGAAGTCGTATCCAATTCCGCCACCCTGCTGCATGGTCAAGGCACCTTGCTTGAGATGATCGAAGATGCTGTCCATGGAATCTTCGATCAACCCCATCACAAAGCAATTGAATAATGTCACCTGGCGTTGTGTGCCAGCCCCGGCTTGGATACGACCGCCGGGCAGAAACTTAAAGCCCTCCAATACATTATAGAATTGTTCTTCCCAACGCGACTGCTCGTAACTTTCCACACCAGCGAGCGCGCCGGCGATGCGCTGCCAGGTCTCCACGATGGTATTGTCAACGATAGAGTTATTAGCACGATAGCGATATTTCGTATCCCAGATGTGGTGGCTTATGGGCGTTGTAAAGTAATCGTCGGTCATTTTAGGTGCTGACAAGAACACTGGACACGCTAAGTCGTTAATAGTTTACTCCATACGACAGCCGACAAAAGGACGGCCCATAATAGTCGAATCAACAACTGCCCTGGCAAGATGAGGGAGTCACATAAGAGTTTGATGCCAATTGCCTCCTCGAGTTTTGATTTCGATCAAACACAAATACCCTAGCATCTGGGGCTCAGGCCGATAACAAGCATGTTCTTGACTGAGTTCTGCCTTACGCGTAGTACACGATGAGATAGACTGCTAACAGCACTGCCACCCACAACACCATGCTGCCCGTCGGCCAGCTACGCGCGAGCACGCCATGGGGCCCGTGGTGGCGCCACAAAACCTTAATGAAGTCTTGGACTCGGCGTGTGGCGGCGCGCCGAATCCGGCTATCGACTGGGTGGCCGATGGCAGAGAGCATAGCCCCCGCCCCTGGTGCGAGTTTGCGGTAGATCCATTCTACGTCGAGATTGACAGAGCGCAGCTCCGGCGGATAGAGCCCGGAAAGTTTAAGCCAGGTAAAAGCTAACGCGGAGAAGAACAACAACTGCAGTTGCGCAATGACATGGGTCGCGTCATAAGGCGTATAGTTGACCGTAGAGGGCAACAGGTCATACAAAAACCATGGGTAGGACCCGTTAAAGACGCAAAGCGCCGCGGCGATTCCCATGGCGAACAGCATGTTCAGTGGTGGCTCCTTGGTGCGGATACCGGAATCGTGTGCGAAGAAGGCGAAAAACGGTATCTTGATGCCGGCATGATGGAAGACGCCGGCTGAGGCGAACAGTAAGGCAAGCCAGACTCCGTGATAGCCCTCCTGCAAGACCGCCGCCATAACCAGCGATTTACTGACAAACCCGCTGAACAGCGGGAACGCAGAGATAGAGCACGCACCGACAATACAGAAGCCTGTCGTGATCGGCATTGTCTTATAGAGCCCGCCGAGATCAGTGCCATTGATTCGACCGGTCATCTGTAGCACCGCCCCCATGGACATGAACAGTAGCCCTTTAAAGATCACGTCGTTGAAGGCGTGCGCCACCGCGCCATTTACCGCAAGGGCGGTTCCGATGCCGATGCCACATACCATGAAACCCAGCTGGTTGATCATGCTATAGGCGAGTACACGTCGCAGGTCGTTTTCGATAACCGCATAGAAGATCGGAAAACATGTCATGATTGCGCCGATGTAGACGAGCAACTCGGTGCCCGGAAAACCACGTGCCAGCGCATAGACGGCGAGTTTCGTTGTAAAGCCACTCAAGAACACGGTGCCCGTGGGCGTGGCTTCCGGGTAGGCATCGACCAGCCAGTTGTGCAGTAGTGGAAACGCGCACTTGATGCCGAACGCCAAAAAGATCAACCACGAAGCAAGCCCGTCCAAGCCTAGGTAAACAAATGCAAGACTTCCGGATTCGTGGTAGTGAATGAGTATGCCTGATAACAGCACTACGCCCGACAACACTTGAATAATCAGGTAACGAAATCCGGCTCGTAGCGATTTATCAGTGCGCCGCGCCCATATCAAGAACGCCGATGTGACGGCAACCAGCTCCCAGAAGATAAATAAGCTGATGAGATCACCCGCAAACACTGCACCGAGCGCACTGCCTGCGTATAACAGCGCGGCCACCTGTTGCAAGGTGTCGCGCACGTGCAAGGCGAATAGCACCCCAAGAAAGGCCGCGATGTGGAATAGATAACCGAATAGCAAACTCAATCGATCGACACGGTACGGCGTCAGGGTGTAGTCGAGGAAGCTCAGTTGCCAGTACACGCCCGGTTCGACCCCAAGCAAGTGCAGACCGCCTGCGGCCGGGACAAGCAGCATAATCGTCTGGCGCAGACGTCCCCGTGTTATCCATGCCAGCAGTGCGCCGACGAAAAACGGTGCAAACGGCGGCAGCTCAGTCGTCCATATCATAGTAGTCTTCTTTGCGCATTAAGACCTTGCGCATTTCTTTTGCGGCAAGTACCAAGACCACGCAGGCGACGAATCCATAAACGGCGTAGAAGCCCCACAATGCCTCCCATCCGTGCTCCACGTGTCGGTGGTAGACGAAATCGATCAGAAATAACACGGCGCAAATCGCATACAACACCCTTAACGCGCGTTTGACGTTTTGCGGCTTGTCAAAAAAGTATTGTCTTTCTCGCGTTCTCTTTTTCCGTCTCATGAAATCCACCTCAAGGTGTTACGAGTAGGTGTGCGAGCCTGTATAGGGGGTCGGGATAGAAGAAAAGTACGAGACAGCCGAGCGCGGTAAACACGATGGCGACGAGGCAGGCGATCGGTGCTTCCCGGATCTTCGTCGGCATCCTTCCGGACTCTGGTGCCTGGAAGAATGCCCGAACCGGAACGGTGAGTAGGTAAGCCACATTCAGCAATGAGCTGATCATTAATACTGCCAGCAGCCCGAGTTGACCCGCATCCAGTGCACCGAGAGCCAGGTACCACTTGCTCCACAGCCCCGCTAACGGTGGCAGGCCGATAATGCTGAGGCTGGCGATAAGAAACGCGCCCATAGTAACGGGCATCGTGCGTCCCAGCCCGCGCATCTGGCTAATTTCGGTCTTGTGGGTTGCCACCAGAATGGCACCGGCGCAGAAGAACAGTGTGATCTTGCCGAATGCATGGGTTGCAATGTGTAGGGTTCCCCCGAGTATCCCCCAGCTGTTGGCCAGCAGTGCCCCCAACACCACGTAGCCGAGTTGGCTGACAGTTGAGTATGCTAACCGAGCCTTCAGGTTGTCTTGTGTCATGGCCACTAGCGAGCCCACTAAGATGGTTGCGGCCGCAACATAAAGCAGCCAGTCTGTCACCAGGTTGTCCGCCAGCAGGTCGACGCCGAACAGGTAAAGCGAGACCTTAAGCACGGTAAATACCCCCGCTTTGACCACGGCTACCGCGTGCAACAGCGCGCTCACCGGGGTTGGCGCAACCATGGCGGCGGGTAACCAGCGATGAAACGGCATCAACGCGGCCTTGCCAATACCAAATAGATAGAGCGCGTATAAGACACCGATGGTCGCCGGTGACGCGGTACCCGCGAGGATGCCACCCTGACGGAAGTCGAGCGTGCCCGTAAGGGTCCAGGTCCAGACGATGGCCAGCAGCTGCAGCCCGATAGAGGTGCCGAGCAACAACCCTAGGTAAATGCGTCCTGCACGCCGTGCTTCTTGGGTGCCAGAGTGGGTGACCAGCGGATATGTCGATAGCGTCAATACCTCGTAACATACAAATAAGGTAAACATATTGGCAGCGAACGCGACGCCCATGGTGCTAGCGAGGGCTATTGCAAACGCGCAATAGAAACGGGTTTGGTGTTTTTCATGGTGGGCACGCATGTAGCCGATGGAATAAAGTGAGGTAACAATCCATAGAAGGCTCGCGACAGAAGCAAACAGCAATCCTAGTGGTTCCAGATTGAGCGCCAGTGGTAATCCCGGTAGTGTCTCGACTAAGACGATACTTAGGTTTTCCCCTCCCTCCAGCGCGAACCACAACCGGACTACAAGCGCAAACAGTGCGACCGACGTCCCTAGTGTTACCGCCTCTCGCGCATTTGGTCGTCGATCGAGCATTGCGATCAATAAGGCGCCGACAAGCGGCACCGCAATCGTTAACCACAAGGTGACCTGTGCGCTCAAGAGACCCCTCCGAGCAGCCAAAGGGCGGCGCGCTGCGCGAAACCCACCGTAAGATCGGTATTGATACCAAAGAAGATGTTGGCGCCAATGAGTACCCAGGTGGGTACCAATAATGACAGCGGTGCTTCCTGACGCCGTGGCCCTTGCCTGGGGGCAGGCTGAAAAAAGGCTACTTCGACGACGCGCCACATATAGACGACGGCTAGCAACGATCCGATTAGGATCAGTATGGCTACCCACCATTGACCGCTATCAAGTGCGGCCAGTACCAAATACCACTTACTAATGAAACCGACCGTAAGCGGTACGCCGATGAGACTTAAGCCGCCGACGACGATAGCGGCAAAGGTCCAGGGCATACGCCGCCCGAGACCGGCTAACTTACTGATTTCGGCAGAGCCGAGCCGATACACGACACAGCCTAATGCCAGGAACAGCCCGCCCTTCATTAGCGCGTGATTAAAGAGATGCAGAATGCATGCGGTTAGGCCCGTCACCGAGGCGAAACTTAGACCAAGAATCATGTAGCCGATCTGGGCCACGCTCGAGTAAGCGAGTATGCGCTTTATGTTGTCTTGGAAGATGGCAACGATGGACGCACTAAACACTGCCACCAACGACAACGGCAACAGAATGCTCGGCAGGAGTATGGCTTCGAACGACAGCGTGGCCCCGAATACTGTAAATAAGAAGCGCAACAACATATAGACTGCTACCTTGGTGGCGGTGGCGGCAATAAACGCGGTTACCACCGATGGCGCAAAGGCATAGGCGTTGGGCAGCCACAGGTGTAATGGGAATAGTGCCAGCTTGAGGCTGATGCCCACGGTCAGGAATGCCAGGGCCGCCGCCACAGTGCGCGTCTCGGCGACGACCGGAAGGCGCTGTGCCAGGTCGGCCATATTAAGGGTACCTGTCATCATATAAAGGAGGCCGACACCGATTAGGATAAATGTCGCACCGATGGTGCCCATGATGAGGTACTGAAATGCGGCGGTCAGGGCCCGGCGATCACGACCGAGGCTGATCAGGACGTAAGAAGATAGCGATGATATTTCAAGGAATACAAACAGATTGAAGGCGTCGCCAGTGGCGGCGATGCCAAGGAGCCCCGCTAGGCACAGCAGATAGGTGGTATAGAACAAATTAAGTCGATGCTCGGGGATCTCCTTTGCCAGACTTCGTGGGGCAAACGGTAACACTACCACCCCGACGGCGCTGACGATAAGCAAAACGAAGGCGTTGACCGCATCAATGCGATATTCGATGCCCCAGGGTGCGGCCCAGCCCCCCATCTCGTAGGTAATTACACCTGCGGTCAACACCTGCTGAAGCAGCAATGCCGCGACAACCAGCGCCGCACCGTTTGCGACTAGGCTCAATGCCCAGGCCAGTCGCGCGTTATTGAATAGCAGACATACGGGGGCCGTCAGCAGAGGAATGACTACCTGCAATGCTGGCAGGTGTTGTGAGATCAAAATGATTTATCCAGGCGATGAATTTCGTCTTCTTCTACGGTGCCATAGGATTCTTTGATCCGTACAGTTAACGCCAGCGCTAGTGCAGTGGTTGCGACAGCGACAACAATTGCCGTCAGTATCAGAACATGCGGCAACGGATTAGAATAAACAACGAATTCGGGCTCAACGATGGGCGCCGTACCGCCCTGCACTTTGCTCATCGATATATATAGGATGAATACTGCGGTCTGAAATAGGTTGAGTCCAACGATTTTTTTTACCACGTTGCCGCGGACGATAACGACATAAAAGCCGGCCATCATCAGAAAGATTACAATCCAGTAGTTATACAGTCCGAGCCACGCCACTACGAACGACCTCGACTTGCAAAGGTGAAGAAGATCGTAATCATTACGGCCGCGACAGTGATGCCAACGCCGACTTCGATTAGAAATATTCCCAGGTGTTGACCATGAACCGGATCATCGGCCAGCACGCTATAGTCCAGATAGTTTCCACCGAGCAACAGCGAAACCACGCCTACTGAACCATAGAGTAAGAGGCCAGCGGCCACCATCACTCGCACGATCGTTAACCGCGCGACGTTGCCTGCTTTTTCTACTCCGAAGACTAAGGCGTAGAGAATAAACCCGGCGCCAAAAATGACGCCAGCCTGAAAACCACCCCCCGGGCCGAAATCTCCGTGGAACTGCACGTAGAGGCCAAACAGCAGGATCAGCGGGATAAGTAACTTGGCAACAATGCGAAGGATAAAGTGATGTCTCATCGCTTACCACGTGTACGTTTAGTTCCGCGTCGAGAGGATCCAAGAAGCATCATCACGCCGACACCGGCCGTGAAGATAACGGTGACTTCGCCCAACGTATCGTAGCCGCGATAGCTTGCGAGTACTGATGTGACAACATTGGGTATGCCGGTTTCACGTGGTCCACGTTGCAGATAGTCGGGCGCCACGTGTTGATGAATGGCAGCAGTCGGATCACCATAGCGTGGCATATCTAGCGTACCGTAAACCAGCGCGGCCCCGGTAATAGTGACAACCAGCAACGGAATCGGTGCAAAACGCAGTGAAGTTTTCTCCTTACGTGCTGTGAGCGCTAGCGTAGCTAACATTAATACGGTGGAGATGCCGGCACCGACAGCCGCTTCCGTGAAAGCGACATCGACCGCATCTAGTACTAAGAAAATTGCTGCGGTCAGAAGGCTGTAGATGCCGAATAGCATGACGACCGCAAAAAGGTCATGCAACATAACGACGGCAACCGCAGTAATCGCTAGAAAACTCAATAGAACGATAACAATCAAGTGTTCCACCGCTAAGTACCTTTTCTGCTCAGCCGCGGCTTGACCTTACCGTGCAAGGCGGCTTTGGCTAATGCATGGGTAGCAGTCGGACTCGTAAATAGGCCGAAGCCGAGAATCAGTACTAACTTTATAGTGATTAACGACCAACCCGCTTGTAGCATCAACCCGATTAGGATGAGGCCGGCTCCCAAGGTATCGGTGACACCAGCAGCGTGAAAACGCGAAAAAAGATCGGGCAAACGCAACAACCCTATGCCGCCAACGATGCCGAAAAAGCCGCCAGTCACCAGACAAATCCAGCTCAGCACATCAATCGCCGCCATTGTCATGTCTGCCTCCGTTTCGCTCGACTCGGTCGCGATTGTCCAAGGTCGCCATATTCGAAGAATTTCAATACCGCAATGGTGCTGATGAATGCAATCAATGCATAGACCAACGCTATATCGAGGAAATTCGGCCGCCCGCTTAGGAAGCCGAGTACAGCGATGAGCAAAACCGTCTTGGTATTGAACATGTTGACCGCGAGGATACGATCATAAACAGTGGGGCCCAGCAGGGCGCGGACCAGTGCGAGCGCCATCGTTATCAGGATCGCGGTTGTCGCGGCCACAAACATCAATTGGACCCCACGAACTTTGTCACACGCCGATCCATATGCCCGCGCTTCAGGTCTTGGGCGGCGGTACGGGTTAACGCATGCACCTCGATTTCATTTCCTTTGATATCGATCGAGACCGTTCCCGGTGTTAGCGTTATGGAGTTGGCATAGACGACTTTACCTAACCGGCTTTTCTGAGATGCCTTTACCTTTATTAAGGTTGGTTTGATGGGCAGGGCCGGGGTCAAGATGCAACGCGCGACCACGAAGTTTGCTTTAACAATCTCCCACAACAGCCATGGCCAGTAGCTCAGAACCATGGGCAGTAGGTGGATAGGTTGGCCTTCGCGATTAGAGATCTCCATGCGCACCGCAATCGCCACGACAAACAAGGTCGCCAGTAGCCCCAACACAAGCATCAACGGTACATAATGACCGGATAGCAATAACCATAGGGCGAAGCAGATGAATGCCAGGCTAATCGCGTGTGGCAACGGGACCCCCTGCCGTTAGGTTAACGTGCTGCCAGACAATAAAGAGCTGTGATAATACCGGGGGAGTGCGCCCGATGCCATATCGCAGCTAGGCTGCCTGCGGCAGCAGAGCGAATTACCTTATATTAGGAGGAGGAATTGTCTTCTGTGGCAACGGGATTGTCGTAGGGGCGAATGCGCGCCACCTCCACTGCGGTGCCACGGGTGCGCATGACATCGACTTGATAGCCGTTCAACCTCAAGCTGGTGCCTGGCTCCGGGATATCTTCCAGGTATTCGGTGATTAGGCCATTGATGGTGCGAGAGCCTTCGCTTGGCAGTTGCCAACCAAGCTTGCGATTTAGATCACGAATGCTTGCGCCGCCTTTAACGAGGTAGCTACCATCTGCTTGTGGGTGAATATCTTCGATCTTACCAAGTGCCTCGGTCGAAAAGTCTCCGACGATTTCCTCCAGTATCTCGTCGAGGGTGACAAGGCCCATAATATCGCCGTACTCGTCAACTACGAAACCAATACGCCGCCTAGCCCGCTTAAAGTTAAGCAGCTGCCGGTTCAATGGCGTGCCCTCTGGGATGAAATACGGTTCGTCCATGCTTTCGACTAAAGCTTCTCGGCTCAATTTATCTTCACGAATACGATTTAATACCCTGCGTATATGAATCATACCGACAACGTTCTCCAGGCTGCCGCGATACACGGCTAAACGCGTGAATCGACTGCGCACAATCTGTGCAAGGATGTCGTCCCAGTCATCATCAAGATCGACACCCTGAATTTGGCCGCGCGGTACCATGACGTCTTCGACCGTTATTTTTTCGAGGTCGAGTATGCCCAATAACATGGTCTGATGTGACTTTGGGATAAAGGTACCGGCTTCCAGTACCGCAAATCTCAATTCCTCGCTGCTAAGCTGATCGCCTTTTTTGTCTAGGGGCACGCCCAACATTCGTAGCATACGGTTAGCAATTTGATTGATAAGCCAGACTAGAGGGTAAAGGGCTTTAAGCAACGGGCGCAGTACGTACGCCGCCGGAAAGGCGACTCGCTCTGGTTCCCTTGCGGCAATTGTTTTTGGGGCAACTTCAGCAAAAATAAGAACCACAACCGTGAGCACCCCGGTGGCAACGGCGATAGCGGCCTCGCCAAATAGTTTGAGCGCGATGATCGTGGCAATTGCCGATGCCGCCAAGTTGGCGAAGTTGTTGCCAAGAAGGATGACGCCCAGCAAGCGGTCCGGTCGCTCGAGAAGTTTGTGTACGGCCCGCGCCGCGCGATGGCCAGACTCGGCAAGGTGCTGTAGACGATAGCGATTTAACGCCATCATGCCAATCTCGCTGGCGGAGAAAAATGCGGATAACAGGATGAGGAAAGTAAGCGCGATAGCGAGCGCGCCTATCGAGACGTCATCCAAATAAGGGTTGCCTCAGGATCATGGGGATAGGCTGACTTTAGCACAGCTGAAAGGCCGGCGGTCAATATGCAGCGCTGCGCACTTATGCATTTTCTATACCGGTTCTATCGTAATGCGTCTATTTCGCGTAGAACAACGCCAACATCGGGATTAGAACAAGAAGGAACAACAGGGTCATAATACCCCCCGCCCGCAAGAAATGCCGATTGCGATAACCCCCGGGGCCCATGATGAGCGCATTCACCTGATGGGTTGGCAGCAAGAAAGAGTTTGATGCGGCGAGGCCTACTGCGAGGGCAAACACTCGCGGATCAGCGCCCGCACCGATTGCAATGTTGACGGCCAACGGAACTAGCAGCACGGTGGCGCCGACGTTGGACATCACCAGGGTAAATATGGTGGTGAGGACCGCGATGACGGCCAGCAATACCCATTGGGGGACGTCACCGACAAGGGCCAGGATATTTTGCGCGATCCAGGTCGCGGTATCCGAGTGCTCGACTGCGATACCGAGCGGGATTAGGCCCGCGAGCAGAAACACCGTGCGCCAATCTACTGAACGATAAGCCTCATCGATGCGTAGTACTCCCGATAGAATCATACCTATTGCCCCCGTCATCAGTGCTACCGACAGGCGCAGATTGCTAAAGATCACCAGCCCTATGGCTATGCCGAAAAATATCAACGCGTATTTCACCTTGTCCGGTCTCATGCCAAGGTCTTGGCGCGGATAGGCGGTCAAAACGATAAAGTCAGGATCAGAGTCTAGCAGCGCGAGGTCTTCCCAACTGCTGTGCACGAGCAGAGCGTCGCCCACTTGAAAAGGGATATCGGCAAGCTTTTCGGTGATAGCTTCTTCACTGCGGTAGAGCGCCAGAATGGTCGCGCGGTAGCGTTGACGAAACTTTATTTCGCGCATCGACTTGCCCATTAGCGATGAACGTGGGGCAACCACGATCTCGGAGACACCGGAGTAGGCCGGCGAGAGAACATCGGATAGCACACCCATCTCGGTTCGAACTTCGAGTCTAAAATTCCGGGTAAAGGCTTCGACATCCTCCCATTTGCCGAGCAGGCCTAATACATCACCGGGCTCAAAAACAGTATCGCGTACTGGGGCAAGACGTATATGGCCCTCACGTTGGAGTGCTACCGCACTAATCTTATAGTTCGATTGCTTACGCAGGTAGTCGACGGTATTACCTTTCAGGCTGCTGCTCGCTGGGATTGCTACTTGAAAGACGTCGCCGTGCACATGGTAGGTACGATTGAGGTAGGCCATGGTGCTTGAGGTATCAGACTCAGCGGTAGTGTTGGGTAGCACATACTTACCGAGAAAGATGAAATAGAGAATGCCGGTGGTGACCAACGCGAGACCAACCGGCGTCACGTCAAAGAGATGGAATAGCTCCATTTGCTCGACACTTGCCGGCAGGTTTATGTTGGAAGTCTCAACCAGGTCGTTAAGGAGAATCAACGGGCTCGAGCCGACGAGGGTGATGGTACCGCCAAGAATCGCGCAAAAGCCCACGGGCATGAGTAACCGGGAAAGCGGGTTACGGGTGCGGGTGGCGATGCGCCTGACGGCAGGCAAGAAGAGTGCGACGGCACCGATGTTTTGGATAAACCCAGAGATCACGCTTACGGTGCTGGCGACGACAGCAATAAGTCGGGTTTCGGTATTGCCGGCCAGCCTGACGATAGGGCGGCTGATCTGCTTCATGACCCCGGACTTGTCGAGCCCCGCCCCCAGAATCATCACCGCGATGATAGAGATGACGGCGTTACTCGAGAAGCCGCTGAAGATCTCATTTGGTCCGACGACTTGTGGACCGAAGGCGCTACTTAGCGCCAACAACACCATAATGCTGATAGCAGTGACATCGACACGCACCAACTCCGACACAAACAGAAAGATGGTCAGTGCAAGCACCCCCAGGACCCACGCGATTTCGGGGGTGAGGGAGATCGGGTCAACCATCTTGGTGATGCGTGTGACTAATCGTCGTCTTCGGAGGGTTCAGTTGATTATGAGTTATAGTATAGTGATTTTGTGGGCCGTTGTCAGTTAGGGTGAGCCGCTAGCGCCCCAGTATCAGCTCCAGAACGAGCTTGGTCCCAAAGTAAGCGAGCAACAGCAAAGCGAAGCCACCTAGGGTCCAACGTATCGCTGGCCGACCACGCCAGCCAAAGCGCCAGTGACCTAGCAGCAGTGCCGCAAACACTATCCAAGCGAAAACTGACAATATCACATGATGCGTAAAGCGGAATGGCTGACCAAATAGCTGCTCGGAGAAGAAAGCGCCGCTAATGAGCGTCAACGTCAACAACACAAACCCCAGCCCCATGAGTTGAAACATAAGCCGTTCCATTGTCTGTAGCGGTGGCAACGCCCGCATGAATGCGGAAAAATGTCGCTGTTTGAGCTGTCCTTCTTGCGCCAACAGCAGAAGGCTTTGTACTGCCGTGAGGCTCAGCAGGCCATACGCCAATAACGAGATTATGATGTGGGTTGCCTGCGCGGTTGTGCCTTTTGGTGAGAGTACATGGGCGCCTGGCCAGATCCAGGCAGCAACAACCGCGAGCGCCGCTAATGGCATGATAACGATACCCAGATTGTCGATTCGTTTACAGAGCGTGGTGAGCAGGAATAGCACTGCTACTGCCCAGGCGATCAGAGAGGCGGCGTTGGTGAATGCAAGGTTAAGCCCAGCCTCTAGCCACAGGTCGCCACGCAGGATGAGCGCGTGCAGAAACACCGCGGTAAGGCCGACAGCGATAATCGTATATCGCATTGCCCCGGTACTGATTTTGCCTCGCAGCAATCGGCGCCACAGGACCAAGCCGGCCACAGCGTATAAAGATGCGGTTAAGCAATTCAGAAGCGAATCATTCATAATATCCATATTCCTAGAGCGCTCGCCGAGTGCATGATGACACAGCTCGACTTATGGTTGAAGCATAGCAGGCCCCCCCGGTTGTTCGTCGTTGACCGTGTCTGGTACTTAGCCGAAGTGGCACGGCCAACGCTAACTTGTGAGAGATTGTAATGTTTGAAAACTTGAGCGGACGTTTGCAGGCCACGCTGAACCAATTGCGGGGCGCGGGCCGCCTGACGGAACCGAACATGACGCAGGCGCTGCGCGAGGTCCGTATGGCGCTACTCGAAGCTGACGTCGCGCTGCCAGTGGTTAAGGCATTCATCGAGCAAGTTAAAGAGCAGGCTACCGGTCAGGATGTATTGCACAGTCTCACGCCAGGTCAAGCAGTTATCAAGATCGTCAACCATGAGTTGATACAGCTATTAGGTGCGACCAACGACCGTTTGGATTTGGCGGTGCGCCCGCCGGCTGTGATTCTAATGGTGGGTCTGCAGGGCAGCGGCAAAACAACAACCGTGGTAAAGGTGGCTCGGCTCTTACGCGAGCGCGAAGGTAAAACGGTACTAGCTGCGAGCACGGATGTGTATCGACCCGCGGCCATCGAGCAGCTTGAACGACTGTCCGCCAGCGCGGATGTGCGATTCTTTCCGAGCCGGAAGGATGAGCTGCCAGTAGAAATCGCTACCGCCGTAGTCGCGCAAGCACGAAGGGAGCTTATAGATGTGGTGCTTATCGACACGGCCGGGCGTTTGCATATCGATGACTCGATGATGCAGGAGATTCAGGCGTTGCATTCGGCAGTGAGTCCAGTAGAGACGATCTTCGTTGCCGATAGTACGACCGGGCAGGATGCGGTGGTTACCGCCAAAGCCTTCAATGACGTGCTACCGTTGACCGGCGTCATCCTAACTAAGACCGATGGTGATGCGCGCGGCGGGGCGGCGCTATCGATCCGGCATGTGACGGGCAAGCCAATTAAGTTCTTGGGAACGGGCGAAAGTACCGATGCGTTAGAACCGTTCCACCCAGACCGAATCGCTTCGCGCATACTCGGTATGGGAGACGTTCTCAGTATCGTTGAAGAGGCGCAACGTACCACAGACTTACAGCAGTCAGAAAAGCTTGCGAAGAAGATTTCTAAAGGTAAGGGTTTTGACCTCGAGGATTTTCGTGCCCAATTGGTACAGATGGAAAACATGGGGGGTATTTCGAGACTACTCGATCGATTACCCGGCACAGGTCTTTTGCCAGAGGGTGTCAAGGGACAAGTCGATGATAAACAATCCACACGTCTGGTGGCGATTATTAATTCTATGACGGCAGCAGAAAGACGCTTCCCTGCTATCATTCGTGGTTCACGGAAACGACGAATTGCCAAAGGTTCGGGTACGCAAGTTCAGGACGTTAATAGGTTATTGAAGCAATTTACGCAGGTGCATAAAATGATGAAGCGCGTGGGCAAAGGCGGCATGAAACGAATGTTGCGCGGGATACAAGGTAATTTACCTGGCAAGTTCTAATTAGAGTCTTTTTTGTCGCATATGGTTACTTTTTAATATCAATGAGTTAATATGGATATCGATATTTAACAAACCGATCTCGACGACATATATTTAAGGCAAAGCTATTTCGGAAAGGGGAAGGGACACTTAGCTCATGTCAACTAAAACAGATAAGGCCACTCGGTCACAGGAGCGTAGAACCGGCACCAAGCAGCTGGTTGAGCGGTTGACCTCAGAACGTGCGGAGATGTTGGCGCTCTTTTGCCAAGCAGCTGGCTTAGAACCGTTCAAGCAAGACAAATCTGAAAAGCCGCCGCGGGCTTTGTTAGATGAGTTTTGCCAGGTGTTGGTCGATTACATAGCGGCTGGTCATTTCAGTCTTTACGAACGCATCGTAAACGGCAAAGAACGACGTCGAGACACCGCCAAGCTTGCCGAGGAGCTCTATCCACGGATCAATCAAACCACAGACGCCGCTATTACCTTCAACGATAAATATGATTCCGAGAAATACCCTGAAATCAGTGACGAGCTACAAGACGATCTGTCGCGCCTCGGTGAGGAGTTGGCGAAACGGATCGAATTGGAAGACCAACTGCTGAAGGCATTGATGGTGTCGGGTGCTGTTACATCAGATTCGTCCGGGCGTTGACATGTGCGTGCTAGCGACACCGTTGTACGACCGATCTAGCGGCACTGTGCCGATAGTGCTTGGCCGGTGACGCCTCTGCTGTCGGGCCCCATCAAATATAGGTACGTCGCCATAATCGACTCAGGCTCCACGAGGCGTCCTGCATCCTCACCGGGGTAGGCGCGTGTACGCATTGCAGTTTTCACTGGTCCGGGATCGAGGCTATTCACGCGAATGGCGGTGTTGGCCTCGAGTTCCGCCGCCAGAATCTGCATCATGCCTTCCACCGCGAAGCAAGTAACGCCGTAAGCACCCCAATAGGCACGTCCCTGGCGGCCGACATCGGCACTGGTGAATACAATCGACGCATCTTTGGATTTGCCGAGCAAAGGCAGGCAGGCGCGGGTAAGCAGCAAGGCGGCGTGAACATTGACCGTAAACACTTTGAACCAAGTGTTGAGATCGTATAAGGCTAGCGGCGTCAGCGTACCAAGTTCGGCTGCATTGTGTATGAGTCCATCGAGATGGCCGAATTCGTCCTCCATCGTTTTGGCCAACTTTTCGTAGTCCTCCACCGTGGCCCGCAACAGGTCAAGCGTGACAATAGCTGGACGCGGGTTTCCGGCTTGTTCGATCTGGTCATAAACATGCTCTAGCTTCTTGGCGGTGCGTCCAACTAGGATCACGGTGGCTTGATGGTTGGCCAGGGTCAAAGCTGCAGTTCTGCCGATTCCATCTCCGGCACCTGTTATTAGAATGGTACGGCCGGCAAGTAGGTCGGGCGCTGGCGTGTATTGATCCACGATTTCCTCGTTCTATTGAAATGCAGTCTTTATCAGTGATTTCGTTGCCTAGCCCGTCTTACTTCATTGCGCCTGGTCTTCCATGCTATCCATCGTTTTCGTATCGGCGACAACGTAATCCGATGTTTTAACACTTGACAACCATCACGTTCAATCTCATCCAGCGTCGCCCGGTAGACAGCCGCCATAAGGAGGCCAGGTAGTTGCTGCAATCGATCTTGCTCGGATAACCTGTCTAGAGCATCGTTGTAAAAGCCTTTTGCCCGCCTGATTTCGAATGCGATCAGTGCTGCAATATTAGGATCATCGATTCTATTTACAATATTTGTTGGCGGGACGTCGAAACGCTGCAAATCTTCCATCGGTATATAAGTTCGGCCACGCTGAGCATCTTTGCCTACATCGCGAATGATCTGTGTGAACCGAAACGCGGCACCAAGTTCACGAGCATAATCGCCGGTTGTGGTGTCGGTGTATCCAAGCGTACGCGCCAGAAGTAAGTGGTAAAAAGTGCCTACACGACGACAGTAGCTGGCCAGTTCTTCAGCCGTGTTGTAAAGAGGCTGCTCGATGTCCGCATCCACCGCTTCGATGACTTCCAATAACTGTTCAGCTGCTAAAGGATAGGATTGGATAATCGGATGTAGTGCCTTAGCGACGGGATGACTGGGGCTACCATCAAAGAGCCTGGCTATCTCTTGGCGCCACCATTCTAGTTTTATTCGTGCAACCGCCGGCTCGCTACACTCATCGATAATCTCGCTGACCTCGCAATAGTACGCATATAAGACCGTTAGCACATCGCGTTTTTCTGGTGGCAAGAACAATGTGCAGTAATGAAAGCTCGAGTCACGGGTAGCGACTTTTTGTCGGCAATATTCTAGTGGCACCATAGTGCCAACGGTATCGCGCGAGAGACTAAGCGACAACCGATTTTTTGGTGATGGCCGACGGTTATTGACTATTAACTGGTCATGATGAGTGACCTTAGGTTACCATTCGTGCGGCTGATAGAGCTAAATCGAAACTATGATTGGATTTGTTAAGGGCCTTGTTATTGGTGAAATTGTTGAATTACCGCTA
>JAOTYM010000051.1 GCA_029861845.1 Gammaproteobacteria bacterium
GGGTGATGCCCACAGACGATCATCCTGTTCAGCCATGTCACATAGCCACTCGCCGAACACTTGTGAGTAGGCCGGCGTACTCTTGCGCTTAGTGCCGACGATGCCAACTTTTGGATCAAACGGGGCGACACCGTGATACTTAACTGGATCGGCTTCCGCGCGTGCATAGCCTTTACCCTTGCACGTTACCACGTGCAGCAAGCGTGGACCTGGAAGTGAACGCAGATTCTTCAGCGTCTTTACCAGGGTCGGCAGGTCATGCCCATCGATCGGTCCGAAATAGTCGAACCCCAACTCCTCAAACAAAGTGCCGGGAACCACCATGCCTTTCACATGCAGCGATGTGCGATGGGCTAACCTCCATATCGATTGACTGTGTCGCAGAACTTTTTCTCCGCTGGCCCGCATCGTTCGGTAGAATTTGCCGGACAAAACGCGCGCGAGGTATTTCGAAAGTGCGGCGACGTTTGGGGAGATGGACATGTCGTTGTGATTCAGGATCACTAACACATCGGACTTAAGATCGCCGCCATGATCAAGTGCCTCGTACGCAAGCCCCGCGGTCATGCCACCGTCACCGATGATCGCAACCGCTTTTCGATCCTGCTTCTGGTGGGCCGCCGCAATCGCCATGCCCAAGGCCGCGCTGATAGACGTGCTGGAGTGACCGGCGCCAAAACTATCATAGGGACTTTCGCTGCGCCGTAAGAACGGTGCCAGACCACCCTTCTTGCGAATGGTGGGCAGACGATCTCGGCGACCCGTTAAGATCTTATGCGGATAGGCTTGATGACCGACGTCCCAAACGAGCCGATCCTCCGGCGTGTTAAATACGTAATGCAACGCGACGGCTAATTCGACCGTGCCCAGGCCGGCACCCAAGTGCCCGCCGCACTGGGATATCGACTCAATCAGGAACTCGCGCACCTCTTTCGCCAGCGGTGTTAGGTCCGACGGAGAAAGTCGACGTAGATCCTCGGGCACATCAATGGTTTCCAGGATCGGGTACTTGGTCTTCTTGCTAGGCATAACTCAGCAGAGATCGGTTGTTGTGGCGTCGGAAAAGCTATGTTGCCGGGGAATGGGGGCGCTGTCCCTTTTAGCCTTTTTAGTGCCTCGATGCGCTCGTCCGGACCGAGCATCGTCGTAGATTATTACAGACTTCGATATTTAGTTCTACGCGACAACGGTGACGGTTTGGTAACCTTCGGGGTGAGGCGCCCAGATTATGTATATCCCCGTCTGCAACGGTAAGAGTTTCTTTCTCAATAAGACCGCTTGGTTCGATGCGTTATTTCATTGGCGCCGGACAATGCGGAAACTATTACCATATAAAAAGTATGTTATTGTGCACTCGATGACACAACCGCTTGGCCGTGTGCCAATATTGGCATTGTGTTGTTATTTCATTGGTGTCGTTAGCACTATCATCCGATATGACTACGCTTAGTACTAGACAACGCGTGTAGCCGTAGTGTAGGTTCAATGCGCCGGTAGTTTCGTACTCGTAAGAAATTCGCGCACAAAGGATATAGATTCTAAACACTTCAATGGGTGTGCCGTTAGTTCAACAATATCGAGTAGGCCGTTATATTCTGCAGCAAAAGTTACGCGGCGTTAGGCGGTATCCCTTAGTACTCATGCTGGAACCGCTGTTTCAGTGCAATCTGGCCTGCGCTGGTTGCGGAAAGATCGACTATCCTAAGAAGATCCTGCAAAAACGATTAAGCGCTGAAGAATGTCTGGCCGCAGTTGATGAATGCGGTGCACCGATAGTTTCTATTCCCGGTGGCGAACCGCTGATCCATAAGGACATAACGCGAATTGTCGAAGGTATTGTGGCGCGCAAGAAGTTCGTTTATTTGTGTACTAATGCTCTCCTTTTGAGGCGTCGGATCGATGAATTCACGCCTTCACCCTATTTGACGTTTTCGGTGCATCTCGATGGCAATCGGGAACGACATGATGCTTCGGTATGCAGGCGGGGCGTCTTCGATAAGGTTGTCGATGTTGTCAAGTTGGCGCTTGAGAAAGGGTTCCGCGTAACCCTGAACTGCACATTATTTCAAGGCGAGTCTGCAGAAGAAGTTGCCGAATTTCTGGGATTTGCGATGGATCTTGGGGTGGAGGGCGTTACGATTTCGCCGGGTTACAGTTACCAACATGCCCCGCAGCAAGAAGTCTTTTTGCAGCGCGCCGCTAGCAAACAACTCTTTCGCGACATATTCAAGCTCGGTAAGACCCGCAAGTGGCGTTTTAATCAGTCTGGACTTTTTCTCGATTTTCTTGCTGGTAATCAATCTTACCAATGTACACCGTGGGGCAATCCCACGCGTAATATCTTCGGCTGGCAGAAGCCGTGCTATCTGTTGGTTGACGAAGGTTATGCTCACAGTTTCCAGGCGCTCATGCAAGAGACCGACTGGGATAGTTATGGCGCTGGCCGAAATCCTAAGTGTGCGAACTGCATGGTACATTGCGGATTTGAGCCGACTGCGGTTAACGATACGTTCTCTCATCCCCTCAAGGCGCTGGGCGTGTTCTTGCGTGGCCCACGCGTCGACGGTCCAATGGCCCCCGAATTGCCCACACGCTATCTCGCGTCGTCTAAACAAGGGCGCGAATCTGAAGTGGAATCGACGCGCATTTCGAACGAAGATCGTGTGGCCTGAATGCCGGAAATCTATCTGGCCTTTTTAGGGGCGTTACCCTGGGTGGGCGTCCTGCTTGCGCCCTGGGGTCCGTGGCGAGTTCGCGAAGTCCTAGACTCGAAGGTTGACCCTGACCCTATCGATCTCAGTGACATCACTGTCCTGATTCCCGCGCGCAATGAAGCGGTAACAGTACAGCCGATGCTGAGGGCGCTGGACGCCCAAGGCACCGGTATGAGGATCGTGTTGATCGATGATCAATCCGATGACGACACGATACGGTTTGCGCGGGCGGCAACACAGAATCTGCAGATCGTTTCGGTTCATGCATTGCCGGCGGGCTGGAGTGGAAAATTGTGGGCGCTTGAACAGGGGTGTAAGTACGTACATACGCCACTGACGTTGTTGCTGGATGCGGATATTGAGCTGCGCCCGGGCATTCTGGCGGCGCTACGCGAAAGGATGCAACACGATAAGCTTGCATTGATCTCACTTATGGCATCGTTACGTATGCAGTCGTTCTGGGAAAGGTTGTTAATGCCTGCGTTTATCTATTTCTTTAAACTGTTGTATCCGTTCCATTTGTCCAATACACCACATTGTCGGCAAGTAGCCGCGGCAGCTGGTGGGTGCGTGCTGTTGCGAACACGGGTGCTTGAAGAAATTGGCGGTTTTCACTCTTTACGTGATGCCTTGATTGATGACTGCACGCTTGCCGAGCGTGTCAAATCGTTGGGCCATCGTACGTGGATGGGGCTTACCCATAGTGTTCGAAGTCTCCGCGCTTATGATGATCTCGCCGGGGTCTGGAACATGGTCGCGCGCTCCGCCTTTACACAACTGCATTACTCGATTGTTAGATTGTTGGCGTGTACCGCGATCTTAATCATAGCGTTTTGGATACCGACCGCGGCGCTGTTGCTGCCGGACGCGGCCGTGAGAATTGTGGCCGCCACGACCTTGGGTGCCATGATGATTAGCTACTTGCCGACATTGCGATTCTACTCGTGCTCACCAGCATGGGCGTTGGCCATGCCTTTGATCGGGTCGCTATACCTGGCAATGACATGGACCTCGGCAGTGCGTTATTGGTGTGGTTACCGTTGTTACTGGAAAAATCGTACCTATACGAAGACGCTCGACTCTGGTTCGGGCTAGCCGCCAGCGGATGGCATCGGACTTGGCACCGGCGCTGCGTTGGTTTACCCTAGCTGTACGCGTAATCGTGTCGGTATGCACGAGTGGAAAGTCGTCGCTTGCACTGCCAGCGTAAGTGGTGAAAGATTTTTTCCCACCGACCGGTCTCAAGATAACGATAAGTTTGTAGGCGCGAGCCGATAATAAATGGACCATAGGTCATGGTCCGCTGTTAGAAGAGGTGCACGTCAGTGACACGGACGCGGAACCGTTTCGCCGTTTTATTGCTTGCCGCAGCGCCCCTTTGCTTCATTAACGCAATCGATGTTGTGCATGCGCTAAACAATGAGCAAGTGGCCTCGCTTGCACCAACTATGGTTGATCGGGAATTTGGTTATGTGCGGAAAGTGGTTCGCGCTACCGTGCATGTTAAGCCGCGAGAAGAAACGAAGAACTACCGGGTTTTTTCGCTGTCTTTCCCATCGAGTGGAGAAAACGGGCAACCGGGCAATCTAGTACGTGCTCTGTACTACCGGAGTAAACTGCCGGTACAGAAAAAAGTCATTATCGTTTTGCCGATCTGGGGAACACATACCTATCCGTCTCGGAAAATGGTTCGAAGCTTGCTGAAGTATAGCGACGGGAGGATGAACGTCCTGCGCATATTGGATGGAGATTACCTTTTCGATTGGGACGCCATGAAATCCGCGTCGACGGAGCAGCAGCTCATGGCGACGTTCAGGCGAATGGCCAAACGGGTTCGCACGCACGTCATAGATATTCGTCGATCGATTGATTGGCTTGAGCGGCAGCCCGATATCGATCCTAATCATATTGGGTTGGTCGGGTTTAGTATTGCGGCGATGGTAAGCAGCCTTGTAGTTGCCCATGAACCGCGAGTGGCGGCAACTGTGCTGGCCATGGGGGGCGCCAATCTGCACGAAATGTTCGCCACCTGTTTTGGTCGTGCGGAGCAGGCCAGAAAGATAATAATGTCCCGCTTCGGTTGGACGAAGGAAATCTTTCAAAAGAAACTGGAGAAACTCGTGGTGCCAATTAATCCGGTCCGGTTCACCGGCAGTGTAGACCCAAAGCGTGTGCTTATGTTCGAGGCGAAGTATGATGAGTGCATTCCCAAGACCGGAAGAAACGCGCTATGGCACGCAATGGGAAAACCGACGCGTGTCATTTGGCCTTACGGGCACAAGATGGCATTCCTGACCATGACATTCTTGGGTCTCAACAGCATGCGCCGCAAAATCTATGATTTTCTGGAACAGACGCTCTAGAACAAATCGAACTGGCCCCTGATACCGGCACAGATATGGGGTCCCCACCAAGGCATTAAATACCAATGAGTCGATCCTACATTTCGCTTGGTTTTGCATTTGTATTTTTTTTTGCGTTTGCCGATGTAGGTTTTGCTGGCCCGCGTACATTGCTTATTGGCGTTGATGCTATTCCGTACGAAGTAGCGCGTAAGCTCACGGATCCGAATCTAGGTGAACAAGCTTTGTTCAAAGGTCTTAAAGGCCCGGCGGCGGTCATCAACACTTTTCCTACCGGTTCGTACGTGGCATGGACTGGTTTATTGCGCCCGCTTGGTGTGGCCAAAGCACTTGGTTACGAGGCATGCCATTTCGATCGCCAGCAAGCACAACTTCGAGGTTGTTTTAGTTTGAACACAGTACCAGCGCCCTGGAAGCAAATGTTCGATTGGTATCTAAAGGGGATTGCACGCAAAGCGATCGCCTACGGTTGGCCGAAGAAATACAGCGTGTCCGAGATGGAACAGGGATTTGACGCCTTCCAAGCGTCGGATAAGGAATTTTTTGGCATGTATATCGTTTCCACTGACGGTCTCGGCCATGTCTACGGCCCCGAAGGGCTGTCGGATTTCCTGCGGAAGTTAGACCGAGGCCTATTAGATTTACGCGAGCGCATGCTGGACAAGCCGTTTCAAACAGTTATTGTGTCCGACCACGGCATGCCAGGTGGTCAGCCGTTAAAGAACACCTGGCCAGGAGTTAAAGATGCCATGGACAGGGCCGGCCTCCACGTTGCAAGTTCGCTCGAGAGAGAGAATGACGTTGTCATTGTCAAGTTTGGCCTGCTTTCGAGTTTCGTCCTGTACACAAGAAAGGACATCGAGGCGAAGGTCGCATCGGTACTGGTGTCGGTACCCGGCGTCGACCTTTGTGTATTGCCGCACCACGAGGGGTGGCAAGTTGCCAGTGCTCGTGGAGATGCCCTGATTCAACGCAAACAGGGTCCAGCCGGTGAGCTGTGGTCATATCAAATATTGAGCGGAGACCCGCTCAATTACAGCTCTATTGTTGTTCGGCTCCAAGAAAGGGCGGTGGATAAAACGAAGACATGGTTTCCGGACGAGTGGTGGTTCGATGCCAGCAAGGACCACTTTTATCCCGATGCTCTCTATCGCCTCGCCGAAGGTTTCGCATTGGTGGAAAATCCAGCCTCGATCCTGTGCTCCAACCGTCCTGGCTATATGTTCGGATCACTGCTCACCGAGCGTGCAGCGATCCCGACTATCGGTAGACTCAAGTGGACGCACGGTGCCTTGTACCGAGACGCTGCGTTTGGTTTCTTGATGAGTGATATCCCGGACTGGCCCATAAGCGACGCAGTGCGTTTCGATCGGGCGCTGGCGCCGCTTGCTGGACTTATCGAATAGACTATCGGTAACGCAGTGAGTGGGTGCTATATATAAATACTGGGAACGACCAGCTGGATTCATGGTCACAAGCAACAGCTCGGGGCATGGTTGCCGGCCCTGGACAGTCGTTGTGTGGCAGAGGAAAATAGGCGACGGGACGGAAAGGGAATCCGTGCGATTCATGCCCGGCTTGTTGTTCAAGATTAGCGATCGGGCCGTTTGACAATGGCGGAAGCAAGACCACATTTGAGCACCACGCGTTCGGACGAGGACTACCAAGAACACATACTCCAAGGCGTATCTCGCACGTTCGCGTTGACCATTCCGGAGTTACCAGGCGATCTATGTAGAGTCGTTGGTAATGCATATTTGTTGTGCCGCATCGCCGATACGATAGAAGACGAGCCTACACTAACCGCTGTCCAGAAACGTGGCTTCTCGCTTCAATTCATAAAGGTTGTTGATGGCGAGGAACCGGCAGAGCGGTTCGCGTCGGAACTTCATGCGTTGTTGTCTGAAAGTACATTGGCAGCGGAGCGTGATCTAATTAAGAATACGCCCGCCGTGCTGCGCGTGACTCACGGTTTAAACATGAATCAGCGTCGGGTACTCAGTCATGCTGTCGCTATTATGGCCAAAGGTATGTCGGCATTTCAGGCCAACAAGAGCCTGACGGGGCTTAAGGATTTGCCGCAGCTGGATAGCTATTGTTACTACGTTGCCGGTGTCGTTGGTGAAATGCTGACAGAATTCTTTTGTGACTACTCGCCTGAAATCGAAAAGAACAGACAAGTGATGCTTAAGCTGGCAGTATCTTTTGGTCAGGGTTTGCAGATGACGAACATTCTCAAGGATGTGTGGGAAGATAAGACCCGGGGCGCCTGCTGGTTACCACAGGACGTGTTCGAAAAATCCCGTTTCGACCTAAGTGAACTGCCTACGGAAAGTTACCACGAATCCTTTGGGCAAGGTCTCGAGAAGTTAGTGAGCATTGCGCGTGCGCATCTCGGGAATGCCCTAGCTTATACGTTGCTCATTCCCAAGAGCGAACCGGGTATACGGCGCTTTTGTTTGTGGGCCCTAGGAATGGCGGTGCTCACTTTGCGCAAAATTAATAGGAATCCGGCCTTTACATCGGGTCAGGAAGTAAAGATTTCTCGACGCAGTGTCAAGGCTACGGCAGCGCTGACGAGCATGTTTGCACGTAGTGACCTTGTATTGCGATGCCTATTTAGGTTGGCGACACTAGGACTGCCGCAGCCATCGTCACAGCTGATGCCGCAGTCACGGCGGGTTCATCCATACTCTATGCCGTGAACAAGATGAGGGATCACTTTTGCCAGTATTTCTTTTTGGACATGACTGCATATCACTGGGGTCGACCCGTGCTAAAATTCGCCGCTTGGACTATGCAGGCTAATCTGCGCGTACGGTGTATTTGAATGTTAGATCAAAGATCAAGGTTTGGACGCGTTCCACCGGCCGAGGGTTGGCAGGCCGGAGACGCCATCGAACCGTGGCGGCATGCGTCGGCTGAATCTTTCGATCAAATACTACAAACCGCGATCGCGGCTGCCCACGATGAGCTGTTATCGCAACAGCACGCGGATGGCTTCTGGTGTTTCGAATTCGAAGCTGACTGCACGATCCCGGCTGAGTACATCTTGATGATGCATTTCATGGATGAAATCGACGAAGAACTCGAGGCTAAGATCGCTGTCTACCTGCGTGAACACCAGGATGGCGACGGCGGTTGGCCGTTGTATCCAGGTGGGGATTTTGATTTGAGTTGCACGGTGAAGGCCTACTACGCCTTGAAGCTAGCCGGCGACGATCCAGATGCACCCCATATGCAAGCAGCACGCCAAGCGGTTCTTGCCCAAGGCGGCGCAGCTCGAAGCAACGTATTTACTCGAATTACGCTTGCATTGTTTGAACAAGTTCCTTGGCGTGCTGTTCCCTTTGTTCCGGTGGAGCTAATGTTATTGCCACGTTGGTTTCCTGTACATATCAGCAAGATTTCCTATTGGTCTCGCACCGTTACAATTCCATTGGCGATTCTTTGTAGTCTGAAGGCGCGGGCCAAGAATCCGAAGGGTGTAGGGATCCGAGAATTGTTTACGGTCCCGCCGGAAGAGGAAAAAGAGAAGCATTATTTTTCAGTACGTTCCGGGCTTGATCATGCTGTGTTCGTGTCGGACCGCGTGGGACACTTGCTTGAATCGTATATTCCGCGTTGGTTGCGTCGACGTGCTATCAAGAAAGCCGAAAGTTGGTTTATCGAACGGCTAAATGGCACCGATGGTCTGGGTGCAATCTTTCCAGCCATGGTCAATGCGCATGAGGCATTGGCGCTTCTCGGCTATCCAGCCGATCATCCTTATCGAATCACTACCAAAGCAGCTTTGGAAAAACTGTTGGTGATTCGTGAGACATCTGCCTATTGTCAACCATGTGTATCGCCGGTGTGGGATACGGCCCTCGCCTGTTTGACCCTGCACGAAATGAATGGAGGTCAGCCTACGCCCGAAACCTTGCGCGCGCTGGACTGGCTAAAAGAACGGCAATTGCTCGATCACCCCGGCGATTGGAGTGAGTATCGCCCAGAACTGCGGCCGGGTGGATGGCCTTTTCAGTTTGGCAACGCCCATTATCCCGATCTCGACGATACGGCTGCGGTTGCCTGGGCCATGCATCAGACAAAAGACGAACGTTATCGTGAGTCGATATCACGGGCAGCAGAATGGCTGCGCGGCATGCAATCTAAGAACGGTGGTTTTGGGTCGTTTGATGCCGATAATACTTATTATTATCTGAACTTGGTTCCGTTTGCCGATCATGGTGCCTTGCTTGATCCACCGACTAGTGACGTCAGTGCCCGCTGCTTTACTTTATTCGCGCAGCTCGACGATCCTGCCTATGCAGTGGCACAAACGCGTTGCCTGGAGTTTCTGCGCCGGGAGCAAGAAGACAATGGCTCATGGTTTGGGCGCTGGGGAACAAATCACATATACGGCACCTGGTCGGTGTTGGTGGCGTTGGAGCAGGTAGGTGAGGCAAAGATGGCACCTTATGTCAAACGTGCTGCTGCGTGGCTTAAATGGGTGCAACGTCCGGATGGGGGTTGGGGCGAGAGCAATGATTCATACCTTGACCCGGGAATGATCGGTCAGTCGGAAACAAGCACTGCATTTCAGACGGCATGGGCAATGCTAGGTCTAATGGCCGCAGGTGAAACCGATTCCCCGGCGGTTCAACGGGGCGCTGAGTATCTCTTGGGGATGCAACAATCGGGTGGTTCTTGGAAAGACGAAGCGTTTACTTGCCCGGGGTTTCCTCGTGTCTTCTATCTAAAGTACCACGGCTACGAAAAGTACTTCCCGCTCTGGGCGCTGGCGCGCTACTACAATTTGAGGAAACGAAAAGCGCGCTGATGCCTATCGGCATCATCGCCGCTTTATCAGCAGAAGCACGCTCTCTCAGTGCTCGTCCAATCAACCTAAATCAACTTACCGAACTAGAGCATGGTGACTTACTCTGGCAGTGTGGCATGGGCGCTGAGCGTGCGCGGCAAGCTGCCCGATCCCTGCTAGATGCCGGCGCGACGGCCCTGCTAAGTTGGGGCACGGCGGGGGGGTTGGATCCGGCCTTGCGTCCCGGAGATGTGGTTCTACCGGTGACCGTGGTACCGAGTGCGGGTGTTGGTTTGGCGGTAGACGCGGCATGGCATATGCGTTTGTGTAGGTGTCTGGCTGGTTACAATATCAACACCGGCCTGTTGATACAGAGCCCGAGAGTCATGGCCGAACCCGCCGACAAGGCCGAACTGTTTCAAAATACGGGGGCGGTTGCCGTCGATATGGAAAGTGCGGCGATAGCGCAGGTGTGCAACGATTCCAACAAACCGTTTATGGTGGTACGGGCCATCGCTGACCCCGCCGGGCGAAGCATCCCCGCCGCCGTAGTCAAGGCTATGGATGTGAATGGCCGCGTAAGTCTTAGCGCATTGGGGTTGGCGGCGATTGGGCGACCGCAGTTACTTACAGCGTTGTTACAGCTGCATAAGGACAGTCGCGCTGCCTATGCGACTTTGAGCCGCATTGCACGGTTGACCGGCACAGGGATGGCGAGATGAAAACCTTGGTCACCGGCGCTTCAGGCTTCGTCGGATCGGCAGTCGTTCGCCAGCTGCTAGAAGTGGGCCACGACGTGCGTGCGCTGCTGCGCCCGCAAAGCGATCGTCGTAATATCGATGGGTTGACACTGGAGGTTGTAACCGGAGATCTTACGGATCGATCTTCTCTCGAGCGCGCCATGGTCGGTTGCGAGGCGTTGTTTCACGTTGCCGCTGATTACCGTATGTGGATACCCAATCCAGATTACACTTACCAGACCAATGTTAAGGGTACCGGTGATCTGATGCGGGCGGCCGGCAGTGTCGGCGTGAAACGAATCGTCTACACGAGTAGCGTTGCCACCCTAGGGCTTACTCCGAACGGTAGCGCTGCCAACGAGGATACGCCGGCAATGTTGGCCGATATGATCGGTCATTATAAGCGTTCCAAGTTTCTCGCCGAGGAGGAAGTGAGATGGCTTGTCGAGAATGAGGGTCTGCCGGTTGTGATTGTCAATCCGTCTACCCCCATTGGCCCCCGCGACATCAAGCCCACACCCACTGGCCGTATCATCGTCGACGCCTCAAACGGGCGCATGCCGGCGTATGTCGATACTGGGCTTAATCTGGTGCACGTAGACGACGTAGCAACCGGTCATCTGCTCGCGTTCGAGCGTGGCAAGATCGGCGAACGATATATTCTCGGGGGGCGCAACATGTTATTGAAAGAGATTCTAGCTACCATTGCTGACATCACTGGACAGCGCCCACCCAAGATTCGTCTGCCACATAGCCTTGTAATGCCTGTCGCCTATATCTCCCAGGCATGGGCACGGGTTACCCAAGGCGGCGAGCCTCGTGTTACCGTCGACGGTGTGCGACTTTCAAAAAAGTACATGTTCTTCTCCACCGAGAAAGCAAAGCGCGAATTAGGTTTTAGTCCGCGCCCGGTCGAGGAGGCCTTGCAAGAGGCCATTAGTTGGTTTCGCGAGAACGGTTATTGCCATTAATGCACCCGTTTAGTCCCTTGGAGAGAAATGATGAGATGGAAATTGCTACTGATTCTGGTTGTTGGCGCCGTCTGGACGTCACCGGCAACTGCGAACTGCCCCGCGGCGTTGGACTTTGATTTCCGCCCATTGGCTGGCGCCGGGAAGGTCAACCTTTGTCAGCGTTATCTCGGTAAGGTAGTGCTAGTGGTTAATACGGCCAGTAAATGTGTCTACACGCCGCAGTATGATGGCTTAGAAGCGCTTTACGATAAATACAAGGATCGCGGCTTCGTTGTGCTCGGATTCCCGTCGAATGATTTCGGTGCCCAGGAGCCGGGCACCGAGAAGCAGATTCAAAACTTTTGCCGTTTAACCTATGGGGTTAAGTTTCCCATGCTCGAAAAGATCCAGGTTGCGCGCAATTCGGCGCACCCGTTCTATCGGGAACTCGCGAAGCTTGCCGGTGAATATCCTGGCTGGAATTTTCATAAATACCTACTATCTCGACGCGGCGAACTTGTGGGGAGTTATGCAAGTCGTGTGCGCCCGGGCGATTCACGATTGATCCAGGCCATCGAGCACCAGCTAGCGAACTAACATGCGCGGCCCGTTTGCGTTAGGTCTGGGCCTAGTCGCGGTATTTGTCTGGTCGGCGATCAATCCGCACGATCGTCTTACCTGGTCCCTAGAGGTAGCGCCGGTCATCCTCGCTGCAATCATTTTGGCGGCAACCTACCGTCGGTTTAGATTTACGAATCTTGTCTATCTGTTGATTAGCATACATGCTGTGATCTTAATGGTCGGTGGTCACTACACTTATGCAGAAGTACCGCTATTCGATTGGATCAAGGACACTTTCGGTTCCGCTCGCAACCACTATGACCGGGTCGGCCATTTCACGCAGGGATTCGTCCCGGCCCTAATCGCACGCGAGATACTGATAAGATTATCACCGCTGCGCGCGGGCAGATGGCTGTTCTTTATTGTCGTTTGTACATGTCTTGCTATAAGCGCATTCTATGAGCTAATTGAATGGTGGGTAGCGGTGGCCAGCGGCACTGCCGCTGAGGCATTCCTTGGTACCCAAGGCGATGTCTGGGATACACAGTGGGATATGTTCTTGGCATTATGCGGCGCGATTCTGGCGCAACTGCTTCTCGGGCGCGTGCATGACCGTGCTCTCGAACGTCTATAGACGCGGGTCACCCGGGCGCGACAGCCGTTTGTTGTGAAGAACAAGAGCCTGCTTCGTACTGGCGTTATTGGCGCGGTGATTGCGGCTGTGTGCTGTTTCACACCGGTCTTGGTGATCTTGCTTGGTGCCGTCGGGTTATCGGCCGCACTTGGATGGTTGGATTACATTTTGTTTCCTGCCTTGGTGGTCTTTATCGCAATTACGATCTACGCAGTGGTACGACGCCAGCACAAGGACGCGGCTGAAAGATGAGGACCGTGAACGTGCTTCAAACAGTATCCACGCTCACTTGCCCCGAATGCGGACATCAAAAGACTGAGACGATGCCGAGCGATTCCTGCCTGTTCTATTACGAGTGCGAGCAGTGCAAGACCTTATTGCGCCCCAAGGTCGGCGAGTGCTGTGTCTTTTGCTCTTATGGCACGGCGCCGTGCCCAGCGATTCAGCGTGCGCGCTCGCCCGACAATACGCCACAGTGATGAGAGTCTCGATCGTTGACCCAAGTTTTCGTTAGCAGAGCCTCTTGGAGGCTACCAGCAGGTGACCGAGTTACCGAACGCAATTGCCGGGGCCAAAACACCCAACGGTACTATTTTTCTAGTAACACCTTACGGGTCAAATCGAGTGCCAATCGCCGCTCGCAACAACCAAGTCACAGGAGACGTACCAGAAGAGACTATCGGTTTAACCACGTCGAGCCAGGCGTGTCAGTCTCAGTAGGACCGCATCTGCCCAACTAAAACGCCCTGAATCTGAACGCGCTCGGGTGAATAGACCATGGGTTCCATCGCGCTATTGGCAGGTAGCAGCATAACTTCGCCGGGGCGCTGGTTGATTCGTTTCAGGGTCGCTTCTTCGCCGTCAATTAAGGCGACAACGATTTCACCGTTGCGGGCGTAATCCCGTTTCTCAATCACCACCCAGTCATCGTTGAGGATGCCAGCCTCTATCATGGAGTCGCCTTTGACTTGCAGTACGTAGCAAGGCTTGTCGGTGCGTAGGTTCGGAGGTACGTGCACATCTTCAGGATTCTCAATGGCTTCGATCGGTCGGCCAGCCGCGATATAGCCGAGCAAAGGAAGTTGGTGTTCCATCTGTTCTCGAACGGGCTCTTGCAATCGCACGCCCCGTTGTTTGCCATCCAAGGGCGCGACCAATCCGGCCTCGACCAGGGCCTGCACATGTTTGTGCATGGAGCCACGGGAGTTTAAGCCCAGGGCGTGACACAACTCGTCCAATGTGGGCGGATGTGTGAACGTGTGCTGATGCTGACGCAGGTAGTCGTAGACAGCCTGCTGACGGCGGGTTAGGAGTGATTCTGCCATATCGCCTCACCTTATCTGTCTGTTTGGGGGTTTCAGTGGGAAATTGCCCCCAGTCCAAAATGGGTTGTGTTCTCTATTGGTTCTATAGTACCATAACGAGAACGGATAGAGAACTACCTAAATTACCCATGAACGGGTCAATTCCGCCATCAAAATTAGGAGCACGAAGATGTCTAGTTCGCCCGCAGCTACTTGTGAAATAATCGCCACCGAGCAGAAGCGCCCGCGTCGATCCCGATCCGAGCCGTCGTTCCTACCCCAGGAGCCAGTAGTGGACAGCAACAAAAGCAAAGCCCTTAGCGCCGCCCTCGGCCAGATCGAAAAACAATTCGGTAAGGGCTCGGTAATGCGCCTTGGTGACTCGAACACCATCCAAAATGTAGGCGTCGTTTCCAGCGGGTCATTGAGCATCGATATTGCCCTTGGTATTGGCGGCCTGCCGCAGGGACGCGTGACCGAGATCTATGGGCCGGAATCCTCGGGAAAGACAACACTGGCCCTGCATGTGGTCGCACAAGCACAACGTAAGGGCGGTACTGCCGCTTTCGTTGATGCCGAGCACGCGCTGGACCCGTCCTATGCCCAAAAGCTCGGGGTCAATGTCGATGACCTGTTGGTCTCGCAACCGGATACCGGCGAGCAGGCCTTAGAGATTACAGATATGTTGGTACGTTCGGGTGCGGTCGATGTAGTGGTCATCGACTCTGTGGCCGCGCTCACGCCCAGGGCCGAGATCGAAGGCGAGATGGGTGATTCCCACATGGGTCTGCAGGCACGACTGATGTCGCAGGCGCTGCGCAAGCTCGCCGCCAATATTAAGCGTTCCAATACCTTAGTGGTTTTCATCAACCAGATCCGCATGAAGATTGGTGTGATGTTTGGTAACCCGGAGACCACAACCGGCGGTAATGCCCTTAAGTTTTATGCCTCTGTGCGGTTAGATATCCGTCGCATCGGCGCGATCAAGAAGGGCGATGAAGTCGTCGGTAACCAAACGAGGGTCAAGGTTGTAAAAAACAAGTTGGCGCCACCCTTCAGACAGTGCGAGTTTGACATCCTTTATAACGAAGGCATCTCCAAAGAGGGTGAGCTCATCGACCTGGGCGTCATCCACGGGATCGTCGACAAATCCGGTGCTTGGTATAGCTATAACAAGGATCGCATTGGTCAGGGTAAGGATAATGCCCGCCAGTTCCTTAAGGAGAATCCGGAAATCGCAGCGGAGATAGAAGGCCGTATTCGCAACACCCTCAATATCGGCGGGCATACTGAGCTTGAAGCTGAAGTCGATGCGTTAGAGGCCGAGGAGGCAGAGGCCTGAGACGTGCCTCCACGGTTAAACCCGTTGATCTGGCGCAGGTCAAACGTTTAGCGCTCGATCTACTTACGCGCCGCGAACACAGCCGGCACGAACTGCATAACAAGCTGATTAGCAAGGGCTGCCCCGAGTACATAGCCCGGGAAGTCCTTGCTGACCTGGAGTCGTCGCGCTTACTGTCTGATCGGCGTTTTGCCGAAAACCTGGTGCAAGCGCGCCGACAACGCGGCTATGGTCCGCTTCGTATTCAAAAGGAGATGCTAGACAAGGGTGTCGATGGTGAACTGATCCAGCGCAGCTTGGATGCCGGCAACCCGCAATGGGTAGAGCTCAGTAAACACGCCCGGCGCAAGAGATTCGGCGACAAGCTACCCAGCAACTACGCGGAACGCGCCAAGCAGGTGCGCTTCTTACAATATCGTGGGTTTACATTTGATCAAATACGATGTGTTTTTGATGTTAATGACTTAGAATAACTTTAAGAGAATGTCGAAAAAGTCCATCCATGGATCTCGTAGGAGTGGTACAGGGAAGTATCTTTTACGGGGCCGAGGGACGCGAGACAGAAAAACAGTTTCCCGTTCGCGCCATTTCTCAATCGTTTTGAGTGATGGAGAATGGCGGTACATTCGTGTACCGCGCACCGGCTGGTGTTTTCCAACCGCCAGCTAAGTCAGCAGTCATGAAAAGTACAGATATCCGCCAGCTTTTCCTGGATTACTTCAAGCGCCAGGATCACCAGATTGTGGCCTCGAGCCCACTCGTGCCTGCCAACGACCCAACACTGCTGTTCACCAATGCCGGCATGGTGCAGTTCAAAGATGTGTTCTTAGGATCTGACAAGCGATCCTACAAACGTGCCGTCACCGCGCAACGCTGTCTGCGCGTCGGCGGTAAACACAACGATCTCGAAAATGTCGGCTATACGGCGCGCCACCATACGTTCTTTGAAATGCTTGGGAATTTCAGTTTCGGTGACTACTTCAAGCGTGACGCCATCGGTTTCGCTTGGGAGCTTGTGACCCGAGACATGGGCCTGCCACCCGACAAGCTTTGGGTCACGGTGTATGAGGATGATGATGAAGCAGCCGATGTGTGGTTAAACGAAATCGGCGTGCCCAAGAAACATTTTGCACGTATGGGGGCCGATAGCAACTTTTGGGCAATGGGTGATACGGGTCCCTGCGGACCATGTTCAGAGATTTTCTATGACCACGGCCCCGAGGTTGCCGGTGGCCCACCGGGCAGTCCGGACGAGCATGGTGACCGCTACGTCGAGATCTGGAATCTCGTGTTCATGCAGTTCAACCGTGACGAACAGGGCAGACTCGACCCGCTGCCGCGCCCGTCGGTCGACACTGGTATGGGCCTGGAACGCATCGCCGCTGTCTTGCAGGGCGTACACAGCAACTACGACATCGATCTTTTCCAACACCTGATGCAGGCGGCGGCGGAGATCGCGGGCATCGAAGATACTGACAACAATTCGTTGCGTGTAATCGCCGATCACATTCGTGCCTGTGCGTTTCTCGTTGCCGACGGGGTCGTGCCTTCCAACGAGGGCCGTGGCTACGTGTTACGGCGTATCATTCGTCGTGCCGCCCGGCATGGTCATGAGCTCGGTTTGCGCGAGCCGTTCTTCCACCGGCTCGTCGGTCCACTCGACAAAGAGATGGGCCAGGCCTACCCGGAGCTGCCCAAGGCACGCAAACAGATCGAGCGTGTGCTCAAGCAAGAGGAGACGCGTTTTGCGGAGACCCTAGAACTAGGCATGAAGATCCTGAATGAGGATCTTGCCAATCTCTCGGGCAAGCAACTTTCCGGCGAGACCGCGTTCAAACTCTACGATACTTATGGTTTCCCGCTGGATCTTACGGTGGACTATGCGCGTGAGCATGGAGTCACCGTGGATATTGAGGGTTATGAAAGCGCGATGGCGGCGCAACGCGAACGTGCCCGCGCTGGATCTACCTTCAAGGGAGTGGCTGCAAGTACAAAGGCCAGCATTGGCAAACATGTGAGAGTGATTTTGCCAGAAGGGACAGAAAGGATAGAAGAAACTCGATTTACGGGTTATGAGACAACCCAAGATAAAGGGAAAGTGCAACACATCTTTGTGGGCGACGAGCAAGTTACAAGCATCCGTGCCGGCCAGGACGGCGTGATCTATCTCGATAAGACTCCGTTCTACGCTGAGGCGGGTGGCCAGGTTGGGGATCAGGGTTGGTTGCGGACCAAAGACGCTGTCTTTGTGGTCAGTGATACACAGAAGTTGCACGCTCATATCGGGCGTTTGCAAGAAGGCAAAATTAAGGTCGGCGAAACGGTGTATGCGGAGGTCGACGCCGGCCAGCGTCAAGCGACGGTCTACAACCATTCGGCCACTCATTTGCTTCATGCAGCTTTAAAGAAGACGCTTGGCACGCACGTCCAGCAAAAGGGCTCGCTCGTCGAGGCGCCCCGACTGCGCTTCGACTTTTCACACTTTGAGCCGGTGGCCGCGGCCCAACTTGAGGAGATCGAGCGACTGGTCAACGATGAGATACGTGCCAACCGGCTGGCAGACACCCGCCTTATGCCGCTCGACGAAGCGCTGAAGTCGGGTGCGGAAGCCTTGTTCGGCGAGAAATATGACGAGCAGGTGCGCGTGGTCGCCATGGGCGATTTCTCGACCGAACTTTGTGGGGGTACGCACGTGGTGCGTACCGGTGATATCGGTCTATTCAAGATCGTCTCGGAGGGCGGCATCGCGGCGGGGGTCCGCCGTATCGAGGCGTTGACGGGGCAGGGTGCCCTTGATTACGTGCGTGAAACCGAGGCGCGCTTGCAGCGCATCGCCGAGAGGGTGAAAGGCAGCCCCGATGACGCCGAACAAAAGGTCGAACAACTTAGCCAGCGCGTGCGCGCCTTGGAGAAGGAACTGGAAAACCTTCGTCGCCAGCTCGCAAGCGGTACTGGTGTATCGCTGGAAGAACAAGCGAAGGAGATCGATGGCATTAAGGTGCTGGCGGCGCGCTTGGACGGCGCCGATGCCAAGGGTCTGCGTGAGACAGTCGATCGTCTTAAGGACAAGTTCGGTAGCGGTGCCATCGTGCTCGGTGCGGCTGACGGCAACAAGGTAATCTTGGTGGCCGGTGTTACTAAAGATCTCACTAAACGTGTTCACGCCGGCAAGATGGTCAATGAAGTTGCCAGTCGAGTCGGTGGTAAAGGTGGCGGGCGTCCGGATATGGCGCAGGCGGGCGGCAACGATCCATCCAAGCTCGACGCGGCGCTTGCCAACATCCCGGCTTGGCTCGAGACCCAGCTCAATCCTTAGGCCTGAGCAGCGCTTGTCCTCAGAATTAGGTAATCTTTCCCCCTACGCTTTAGGACGACGCCAATGGCGCTCATTGTGCAAAAGTATGGTGGTACCTCGGTCGCGGATACCGAGCACATCAACGCGGTAGCGGACCGTGTCGCCCGTATGCGTGCGACGGGCGATATTATGGTGGTTGTGGTGTCAGCCATGGGCGGCGAAACCGATCGCCTGCTAAAGTTGGCCACCGAGGTTGATGACAATCCGTTAGCGCGTGAGTTAGATGTGTTGTTGGCCACGGGCGAACAAGAGACGGCAGCACTGTTGAGCATGGCGCTGCATCAACGGAATTGTGATGCGCGTTCGTACATGGGTCATCAGGTCCACATTCTCACTGACAACATCCACGGCAAAGCCCGAATTCGGGGTATCGATGGCGATCGCGTGCGCAAGGATCTTGACCGAGGAAGGGTTGTCGTCGTTGCCGGTTTCCAGGGCGTGGATGAGGAAGGCAATATCACCACCCTGGGCCGCGGCGGGTCGGATACGACGGCAGTGGCGATGGCTGCCGCCCTCAAAGCGGCTGAGTGTCAGATCTACACGGACGTCGATGGCATCTATACGGCTGATCCACGAATTGTGCCGGAGGCGCGCCGGCTCGATCGCGTCACGGTGGAGGAGATGCTGGAATTGGCAAGTCTGGGCGCCAAAGTACTTCAGACCCGCTCTGTACAGTTCGCCGGCAAGTACAAGGTGCCGTTACGCGTCCTGTCGTCGTTCGAAGAGGGCCCAGGAACGCTCATAAGCTACGAGGAAAATGAGATGGAAGAAGCAGTAATCTCCGGGATCACTTTTGCTCGCGATGAAGCCAAGCTCACGATTTTGGGGGTGCCGGATCAGCCCGGTGTGGCTTACAAGCTGTTCAACGATATCGCGGCCGCGGATATTGAAGTGGACATGATCGTGCAGAACGTGGGCGCCGACGGGCTCACCGACGTCACCTTCACGGTCCATCGTGCCGATTATGTCAAGGCTATGAATATACTGAAAAAAGTAGCCCAGGAGTTGGCGGCCCAAGAAGTCGAAGGCGATGACAAGATCGTGAAGATCTCCGTCGTGGGGGTGGGCATGCGTTCGCATGCGGGTATCGCCAGCACGATGTTCCAGGCCTTGGCGCAGGAGGGCATCAATATCCAGATGATTTCGACATCGGAGATCAAAATCTCGGTGGTCGTGGACAAAAAGTACCTAGAATTAGGCGTTCGCGCCCTTCATACGGCCTTTGGTCTTGAAAAATCGCCCAAATCTAGTGACTAAACCCCACTGGCATGGAACCTGCATACAAGCAGTTCTAGAGAGATAGGGGCGGCAACCCGGACCGAAAAATCGGCTTAACAACGGGCAGTTAGTCTGTTAAAACAGTAGATGTCTGCTCGCCCCAAACTCACAGGACTCCCATGGCAGGGCAACGAGTGCCAGTTTGTGTCAGGTACTCATGTGAGGGATAGACAAAAAAAGGGGACGGTAAGGTCAGGATAACTGATCACGCCATCGTTTTATTTTGGATGTGGGTAACGGATCGCTATTGAAGGTAAAGGGGTACAGCAAGATGCTGATATTGACACGACGTATAGGTGAGACGCTGAACATCGGCGACGATGTTCAAGTGACGGTGCTTGGCATTAAGGGCAACCAGGTCCGCATTGGGATTAACGCGCCCAAAGATATTCCCGTGCACCGGGAAGAGATCTACGAACGCATCAAGAGAGAGAAGGAATCTGCCGCCGAGGAAACACCCGTCCTACGACGGGAGAGTTCTAGCTAGTTAAGCTTTACGGTGCTTCGGCCAGTAGGTATGCTCGTATGCATACTTCGACCATGGAGAGATGGCCGAGCTGGCTGAAGGCGCTCCCCTGCTAAGGGAGTATGGGGTTGATAGCTCCATCGAGGGTTCGAATCCCTCTCTCTCCGCCAGGAATTAAGAAAGCCGGCTTACAGCCGGCTTTCTTAATTCCCCGGTTGAAAGGGATGAGAACGTGAAAATCTGACCGACAGGGATGGTGGAAATGCAAAGGGATTGTCAGGAACAATCTTTGCCCTGTGAGTCTCTCTCCGCCAGGAAATAAGAAAGCCGGTTTGTGACAGGCTTCTTTTTAGTGCTCCCTCCAAGCGTGGCCTAGTCACTGTATCCGTCCGTCAGTACAATTCATGTTTCGCAAACCGCAGATGATCCGTTACGATTGACGGTTCGCGATTCACAAATATGCGCCCGTAGCTCAGTTGGATAGAGTACCTGGCTACGAACTATCGAGTTACAACGTAAGTACTTAATTTTGCAAACGTTGTGAAGGCCGCCCGTTGCTAAAACATCACGACGTATCACAACAGCGCATCACGAATCCCGGCAAAAGTCCGGCACGCAGTGCCAAGGTGAAAAACGTCTGATTCATCCACTCTCTTTCTAAGGAAGCAGCTATAAATAGCTTCATATGGAACATACAAAAGCCTATGTTTCAATTGAAGCTGATTGGATAGGCATATAACGTTGAGGCTCATTATTAGAGCGTTCCAGACAACGGAGGGAACAAGAGATATACTTTTTATCTCCATATTCTGTAAAGACAGTTGCTATAGGCTTGTTGATCTAATCATCCGGCAATTGTCGCCTGGTAGCACTTAATTTGTCAGTACCCCCTCCACGCGTGCGAACCTTAGGGGTGGCACTGAATCGGCGCCGCGTCGGGGAGTCCTTCCACACACCGTCGGTTCGAAAGAAACGCTACACTAGGTTCAGAGTCGTGAATACTGGAATCACGCCTACTTCGAGGCTCATGCCACAATCCGAACAACTCCCTGTCGATGCGGCCACGTTCCAGGAATGGGACCGCGCGCCGTACCCGCTTCGAGTGCGTGGCCGCGTACAGCATTACGCTTGGGGCAGCACCGATGCGATTCCCGAACTACTCGGCCAAGCCAATCCCAAGCACGAACCATTCGCCGAGCTTTGGCTGGGGGCGCACCCGGATCTTCCGGCGCATGCGACTATCGGCAGCGGCGAAATCGCCTTGAATCGGCTGACGGGGGCGGCGGGTCCTGTGTTGCTCGGCGAAAGAGCGTTCGAGCAGTTCGATGGAGCCTTCCCTTTCTTGATGAAGATACTCTCCGCGGCAAAGCCACTGTCGATACAAGCGCATCCGAATACGGAGCAAGCCGAATCCGGATTCGCGCGAGAGAATTATGCCGGTCTCGATCTAGACGATCCCCAGCGCAGCTACAAGGACGACAAGCACAAGCCAGAGCTGATTTCGGCGCTTGAAGACTTCTATGCATTGCGGGGATTCAGGCCACTCGACGAAATTGGTCGAACAATACACGCCATGCCGGAGCTGAGTGACCTCGTGCCGGACGGCACATTGACCCACGATGGGATGGTCGAACTGTACGTCGAACTGATGCAATTGCCTCAACTTGAGGTGAATCGACGGCTAATTCCCCTCATACAACGGCTGAGGACTGTCAATGAGAATCGCGAATTCGGAAAAACGGACCCAGAGTATTGGGCAATCCGGGCAGACGATGAGTTCTCGCGCGACGATCATAAGGACCGTGGGTTGTTCAGTGTGTTCTTGTTGAACCTCGTGCACTTGCGGCCAGGTCAAGCGATGTACCTGCCCGCAGGTGAGCCGCATTCCTACCTCGAAGGCACGGGTGTCGAAATCATGGCTAACTCGAACAACGTGCTGCGCGGCGGTTTCACGCCCAAGCACGTGGATGTCGACGAATTGTTATCGGTGCTGACATTCGAATGCGGCAAACCGGTGGTACTCGAGCTCGAACGAGATCGAGGGTCGGGTACGCGTGCACGGTACGTGACTCCTGCTTTGGAATTCGAGCTGTCTCGAGTTCAGCTGAATCTCGGTGAGAGCGACGTCGCCGGCGGCACCCGCGGTGTCGAGCTTGGGATCGTGCTCGATGGGAAACTGAATATCGACTCGCGGGGCGGCCCGAACCTGGATCTAAAGCGCGGACAGTCGTTTCTGATCCCATATGGGATACCGTATGTGATGTCCGCTCGAGAGACGGCTACCGTATTCATCGGTAGTGTTCCGAGCTAGAGCAGATCGCCGGCTCGTTCAGGAGCGACGATGCCTGCGGGATACGCGGTTTTTCCATTGGGCGACGGAGGATGGTACGCACGGGGCTTGCAGATGACAGCACCCACCCGTTAACGCATGTTAAGATTGCGAAAGCCAGTTATAACAGATAAATGGCCCATCGGAGCCACCCAAGCATGCAGTCCTCGTTGAAATCAATCGCGCTTATCGGCACGTACCTTCCGAGACATTGTGGTATCGCTACATTCACTGCCGGCCTCGCCGCCGCGATCCTTGACAACGACCCGAATATCGACTGTTCCGTCGTCGCCATGAATGATCGTCCTGAGGGCTATGAGTATCCACCCACGGTGCGGTTTCAGATCCGCCAGGATAGATTGAACGAGTATGGCCTCGCTGCCGGTTTTCTCAACCTAGGGGATCCAGATGCAGTCTGTCTGCAGCACGAATACGGCATATTTGGCGGTCAACGGGGTGGCTTCATCGTTGAGCTCATACAAGACCTCAAGATTCCGTTGATTACGACCTTGCACACTGTGCTAAGAGATCCCTCGTCGCAGGAGCGCCAAATTATAGTGCGGCTCTCAGAGCTGTCCCACAAATTAGTAGTGATGAGTGAGCGGGGTGCTGACTTTCTTCGAGATGTGTATCACGTACCCGAGTCCAAGATCGCTCTGATTCATCATGGAATCCCAGATGTACCGTTTCTGGATTCGGATCCGTGCAAGAGCAAGGTCGTCGCAGATGACAAGATCGTAATCCTCTCATTCGGGCTGCTCTCGCCAGGTAAGGGCATCGAGTATATGGTCGATGCCTTGCCCGAAATCGTCAACTCACATCCGGAAGTGCTCTATTTCGTTGTTGGGGCAACGCATCCACACTTAAAGGCCGAGAGCGGAGAGGACTATCGCCTGAGCTTGCACCTTCGGGCAAAGGAGTTAGGCGTCGCCGACCATATCGTGTTCCATGGCCGTTTCTTAGAGCATGATGAGTTGCTCGAAATCATTCGGGCCGCGGAGATCTATGTCACCCCGTATCTAAACGAGGCCCAAATTGTCTCTGGCACGCTGGCCTACGCTCTGGGGGCGGGCAAGGCAGTCGTATCGACTCCCTATTGGTATGCACAGGAAATGTTGGCCAATAGTCGAGGAAAGTTGGTTCCTTTCAAGGATCACAGGGCATTGGCGCACGAGATCAACTATCTTCTGGACCACCCGGAGGAACGTCTCGCGATGCGGCGAGCGGCCTATCAGTACTGTCGGCCGATGGTGATGAAGGAGATGGGCTGTCGCTATATGGAACTGTGCTCAGAGGCTAAGTCCCAACGTTCGCGTGCAACCGGGCTCGCGGTTCTGCACACGCTAAGTCAGCGCGAACAGCGATTGCCGCAGGTCAATCTGAAACATCTCCGCTTGATGACAGATGACGCCGGCGTACTCCAACACGCGAAGTTCACGGTTCCCAACCGCAGTCATGGATACTGTGTCGATGACAACGCGCGCGCACTGATTGTCGCGACCAGAGCGCACGATTTAGATCGAACGGATGCTTCGCTGGCAGACTTGTCTGCTATCTACCTCAGTTTCCTGGACGACGCATTCGATCCAGATACCGGCAGATTTCGTAATTTCATGAGCTACGGGCGTAAATGGCTTGAGGAGGTTGGTTCGGAGGACTCTCATGGCCGCGCGCTGTGGGCGCTTGGCGTGATGACGGGTTGGGGCCTCAGTAGTGGCCAGGTTGCTGTCGCGACTAAGCTCTTCAAAAACGCTCTGCCAGCGCTAGAGACATTCGGTGACTCCCGCGCCATCGCATTCCCTATTCTTGGGATTCAAGCATACCTCCGGCGCAACGACGACGATCAGCGCGCTTGGGAGCTCTTGCAAACGCTTGGCGACAGACTTAGCAGGCGGTTCACGCAATACGCTACCGAAGACTGGAATTGGCACGAAGATCAATTGAACTACGACAATGCCCGTTTGCCGCAGGCACTCATGGCCTGTGGTCGGGCCATCCAGAATGATGACATGGTGTCCCTCGGCATCGACGTCCTCGAATGGCTGAGAGACGTTCAGCTCAATCCATCGGTCGGATGGTTTGCACCGGTTGGTAACCAGGGTTGGTTCCCAAAGTCAGGTTCTAAAGCCCAATACGATCAACAGCCCTTAGAGGCTGCCGCCATGATCGGTGCCTGCATTGAAGCATATGAATGTACCCAGGCCGAGGAATGGATCCAATTGGCAACCACATGCTTCGAGTGGTACTTGGGCAAGAACGATCGACAGTCAAAGCTCTACGACCATGCCAGCGGTGGATGCCGTGATGGGCTCCAGCGGGACGGCGTCAATGAGAATCAGGGGGCGGAATCGACGCTCTCTTACATCCTCTCACTACTCGCGCTATACAATCTCCGAGAATTGACGGCGATTCATAACGCCGGGGAGAAGCCCGAGCGCGATAGCTATACGGTTGATAGATCTGATATGCGACTCAAGTCTGTTGATTTGCCTTAAGCCGGGACAGGAGCTCTGGAATCAGGAGAGTGGCAACTCTGCACCTTTGATCAGCGATGCCATAGGGAATAATTAGCGCGCCCTCGTGAATCATGTTTCCGCAGCTATAGACCACGTTGGGTACGTACCCGTCTCGTTCATGTTCATCGGGCGCCATTATCGGCTCATCGAGTCGTCCGATAATCTTCGAGGGGTCGTCAAGGTCCAAAAGCTCAGCCCAGATGCTGTATTTCCGCATCGGTCCGACGCCATGAAACAGGGCGAGCCATCCCTCTGATGTTTCCACCGGTGAGCCACAATTGCCAACTTGAACGAACTCCAGAGGATGAACGGGTTCCTGCAGGAGATCCGCCTTATTCCAGAAACGCAGGCTATCCGAGAACATGATGTAGTTGCTTACACCGTCCTGGCGGGACAACATCACAAATTGGCCTCTGATCTTCCTAGGAAACAATGCCATACCTTTATTCTGCGCAGCGTTGCCGCTGAGTGTATGCATCCTGAACGTCAAGAAGTCATTAGTTTGAAGAAGCTGAGGCAGTATCTCAAATCGATTGTAGGCCGTGTAAGTCGCATAGTAAGTGACCGACCCGTCATCATCGACGAAACGAACAAACCGCGCATCCTCGATGCCCGCCGATTCGTTCTCGGACACCGGGAAGATCACTCTCTCAGAGATGGGTTGATCAGGGCGAAAAATCACTTCGTAGTTCGACCGGGCCAACCACAACGCCGTATCAATCGTGTGCTGTTTATCTACTAGTCGAAACGTAGTCGACCGAAGATTTTTTATCTGGAGTTCCAGTTCATTGATGGTGAATGTTTCTGCCAGACCTTCCAAGAGATGATTCATGACCCGGTCGCGTGCTCCCATTTCCTCGAGCTTTCGCTGAAAGTGAAGGCGTTGATAGACGGGGTCCGTATGCATCTCAGGCGTAGCCACATACTGACTCACGGGATCGAAGTAGATATCGTGGTTCTGGTCAATGATCCCACTGCGGAACTCGATGGAGGATACATGACCCTCACCTGTTGCTCTGAAGCTCATGACGAATCGCAGTGATCCCTTGTCCACCCCTTTCTGGTCAGGGTGGGGCACTATGGAGGGGTTAAAGAGCGCCGCCGCCTCAACCGAGTATTCAGAGGTAACGTACGCGCCAAGCAGGAGACGCTGCTCGTCGGTCAAAGTGAGGTGTTTGGGGACGTTCTCTGAGATACGTTCGAAGTTCCTCCCCAGAGCCTCCCTGAAGTTTCGGTGGCGCGCTGAGAACTCCTGGAACACGCTCTCCAGCAAGTGATGCACATCATCATCGCCAAGCTGCGCGACTCGCTTGATCAGACGTTTCATACGCGCCCGATCGCCAGGAATATACGGCCGCGTGATAACGCGTGAGCTCTCGGCGTTCAGCAGGGTTGAACGCCGTTTAACGAGTTGAGTCCGCTGTTCATTCAGTCTCATGACTGTTTGCGCATAAAAGCAATCTGATTAACAATGAGCCTAGCCGATCGATATGAGCCAAAACGGCACGAATTATAGCAGGCCAGTCCAAAATAGGTTTGCTTTATGAATCGCAGATTCAGAAATACTCAGATCTGAGCATGTCCATTCGAATCGCTGTTCTCAGCCCCATTTCATGGCGTACACCTCCTCGTCACTATGGGCCATGGGAATCCGTGGTGAGCCTTCTCACAGAGGGATTGGTGCAAAGCGGCTTGGATGTAACGTTGTTTGCCACCGGAGATTCTCAGACCAGCGGGAAGCTAGTCGCCGTGTGTCCGCACCCTTACTCGGAGGACCCTTCCGTCAATCCAAAGGTCGCAGAGTGCTTGCACATCTCCGAGATCTTCGAACGTTCCGCCGAGTTCGATCTCATCCATAATCACTTTGACTTTCTGCCGCTGACCTATTCTGGACTGATTGATACTCCAGTAGTGACCACCATCCACGGTTTCTCATCACCATCGATCATGCCCGTCTATAAGAAATACAATGCCCATGGCCATTACGTAGCAATAAGCGAGGCAGATAAATCGCCAGAGCTCGATTACGTAGCCACTATCCATCACGGCATCGATATTGCGCAATTTCCCTTTTCCGAAGTCGGGGGAGAGTATCTCCTATTCTTTGGTCGAATCCACCCAGAGAAAGGCGTGCAGGAAGCTATTCAAGTGGCGCAGCGAGCAGGAAAAAAACTCGTCATCGCAGGCATCGTGCAAGACCGGGAATACTTCGAGGCTCGAGTCGAGCCCTACCTTGACGGCAACCAGGTAGAGTATCTTGGGGCTATAGGGCCGGCGCAAAGGTCGGATGTGCTGGGTCGGGCGTTAGCGCTGTTGCATTTGATCAGCTTCGATGAGCCATTCGGGCTGAGCCTGGTGGAAGCCATGGCGTGCGGAACGCCCGTCATTGCCTTTGGGCGTGGCTCAATTCCAGAAATCATCATGGACGGCGAAACTGGTTACATCGTCGAGGACATTGAGCAAGCGGTGCATGCGGTAGCTGCGGCGCGATCGCTTGACCGATCCGCCTGTCGGGAGGACGTTGAGCAGCGCTTCGCTCATACACGCATGGTGGACGACTATGTGCGCGTGTACCGCGAGATCTTGAGAATGGAAGCAAGCCATGAGCAATAGACCGTTAGTGACGCGGTATGAGGGCAATCCCATTCTCACCAAACACGACGTGCCGTACCCCGTGGAGACCGTTCACAATGCGGGTGCAACCAAATTCGAGGGTCGCTACATTCTGCTGTTTCGCTCCCACCTGCAGAACGGACGATCTATTATCGGTATTGCGCGTAGTGACGACGGCTACAACTTTCATGTGGATTCTAAGCCATTCATGGTGCCGCCCACAGAAGGCGTTTTCTCACGATTCGAAGAGTACGGCGTCGAGGACCCAAGAATCTGCTCTATAGATGGCGTCTATTACATTACCTATAGTGCTTATTCCAGATTCGGTGTGCGCATCGGTCTCGCAAAAACGATTGACTTCAAAACCGTTGAGAGAATATCGCTAATCAGCGAACCGGACATGCGCAATGTGGTGATATTCCCGGAAACTTTCAACGGTCGTTACGCGCGGCTGGACCGACCGCACTCGGAGATTAACCCTTGGGCCATCTGGTTGTCCTGGTCGTCGGATCTGGTGCACTGGGGAGAATCGGAGCCGGTGATTAACCCCGTGACCTATCATTGGGATCAAATGAAAATAGGTCCGGGCGCGACGCCTATAAGAACATCGGACGGATGGCTCAATATTTTTCACGGCGTCTTCCCCACCATGGACGGTTCTGTTTATCGGCTCGGTGTGGCGCTTCACGATATTGCTAACCCCGCGACCGTGCTCGGTGTCGCCGACGATTGGATACTGTCACCAGAAGATTCCTGGGAGTTGACCGGCTACGTGCATAACGTTGTCTTTAGCTGTGGGGCCGTTGCCGAGGACGACGGTACTCTCAAGATCTATTGGGGCGCTGCAGACACTGTCATGTGTGTCGGTACAGCAAGGATCGCAGACTTGGTTCGGCTATGCCGCGACAAGCCGAGAACGGCATTGTGAAGATTGCAGTGGCTCCCAGATCTGGTGGTCGAACGGGACGCTGTTGTATATCCCGGCGACGGATGCCCTGAAAGCTAAGATGTGAAAAGAGGATTACACCGATGAAAAGCCCGATAGGACTTGGGATCAATGTGCTGTAGCCTATTTGGAGGCTTCACAGCACAAAGCAACCTTCTCTACTATCCAGATGCACGTTAAGAAGTTGCGGACATACCTCGGTGGCTGTTTGCTCAAGGACATTACCCCGGATGTAGTCGAGGAGATCAAAGCGCAGAGGCTTAACGAAGGAGTAGCCCACGGTACGGTGAACAGGATGCTTGAAATCTTGAGGGCCATGCTCAACATGGCTGTAGAGCGGGAATGGATTACCAAGGCCCCAAAGATACAAATGCTCCCCGAACCAGAGCGCAGGCCACGGTGGCTGACTTATGAGGAAGAATCCCGCCTACTGGCGGAGCTACCGGAGCATCTCAGGGCTATGATGCGGTTTAGCCTCTCAACGGGCCTTCGTGAGAGCAATGTGGTCAATCTACGGTGGGATCAGATCGACCTCGACCGGAAGTGTGCATGGATTTATGGGGATCAGTCGAAGACAGGCCAGCCGATAGCTGTGTCGTTGAACTCGGCAGCAATGGCAGTATTGCAGGAGCAGCCCCGAGTGCATGAGCGTGTGTTCACCTACCGAGGGAATCCGGTTACACGTTGCAACAACACGGCATGGAAGAAGGCATTGGCTCGTGCCGGTGTGCAAAACTTCACTTGGCACAACCTCCGCTCAACGTGGGCATCGAGACATGTGATGAGTGGGACCAGCATGTTCGATCTACAACACCTGGGCGGTTGGAGTAGCCAAGCCATGATCCAGCGCTACGCGGCCTTGAGTGCGGAGCACCTAGCAGAAGCGTCGGAGAATGTAGTGAGGGATGGCCCCAATACGGTCCCAACCGAGACTGTAGAAGTGAATGGAAGGACGTTGCATTAAGGTAAAGTCTGTAATAAAAGACTTATATCAATCGCGCCCGTAGCTCAGTTGGATAGAGTACCTGGCTACGAACCAGGTGGTCGGCGGTTCGAATCCGTCCGGGCGCGCCATTTTTCAAAGGTCTGTACCGGAGACATGGGTAACACTTTATACCGAAGACATGGGTAACACTTTCGGTGCGAAGGGGTTGTCTATCGGTTCGACTCTACATTC
>JAOTYM010000262.1 GCA_029861845.1 Gammaproteobacteria bacterium
CGTCTGCTTCAAGGCTAATTCACGCCGGCCCGCCGCCTCCTGAAAACGCTGGCGGAACTTCCGGTCGTGGGTGTCCACGTAGAGTTGCTCGCCGGTCTCCGCATCCTCCATAATAATTGGGCCCAGGTCCGGCAGTTCTACCTCACGCGGGTCCCACAAACGGATAGCCAGCACTTCGTGCCGCCGGTTAAGCAGGTTCAGCGGTCGCTCCCACCCCGGCGCGCTGATGAAATCCGAGATGACGAAGATCAACGAGCGTTTTTTTATGGCGTGCAGTCCGGCCTGAAGCAACGTGGTCAAGCGAGTGAACGGTGCTTGAGCTAAACGAGGCTGCTTGAGCAGATCGTTGACAAGGCGTAGTACCTGGATCCGCCCGCCGCGTGGCGGAATAGTGCGTTCGACGCGGCTCCCGTAGAAGATCGCGCCGACGCGATTGCCGTGGCGCGTGAGCAGTCGGGCCAGCGTCGTCACGAACTCAATCAGTACCGTCCGCTTCAGACTCTGTACCGTGCCAAAATCCATCGACGGACTCAGGTCAAGCAGAAACCAGGCGGTGATTTCGCGATCTTCCATGTATTGGCGGACATAGGGTGTGTCCATCCGCGCGGTGACGTTCCAATCAATGTAACGAATATCATCGCCGGGTTGGTATTCGCGCAGATCGGCAAAGTCTACCCCGTAGCCATACAGCAGGCTGCGATAATCGCCTTGTAGCAGACCGTCCAGCCGGCGAATGACTTGCCAATCCAGGCGCAGCAGAAGGCGTTCAGGCGTTAACGCGGGCGTTTGCGGGCTCATGCAGAGGTACCTCTGGCGTCGGAATACGGTTGAGGATCTGATTCAGTAGTTCGTCGCCGCTCACATTGTCCGAGAGGGCCTCGTATGACAGCACGAGGCGGTGTCGCATCACGTCGAGTGCCATATCCGTAACGTCCGGCGGCAGCGCGTAAGCCCGCCCGCGCACAAAGGCGAGTGCCCGGGCAGCCAGAATCAGATTGATCGAAGCGCGTGGACTCGCCCCGAACATGATATAAGGTTTCAGCTCCGCCAAACCCACGTCTTGCGGCTGCCGGGTAGCCGTCACCATGCGTACAGCGTACTCGATCAGGGCCGGATCCACATACACCTTATCGACTGCTTGCTGCAAGTCCAGCAGTTGTTCAGTGGTCAACACCCTTTGCACCGCCTCAAGAGCGCCTGTCATGCGCTCAACGATGACGAATTCTTCCGTCGTGCCGGGATAACCGACCAACACCTTGAGCATAAAGCGGTCCACTTGTGCTTCGGGTAAGGCGTATGTTCCTTCCGCTTCGATGGGATTCTGGGTAGCCAGCACCAGGAAAGGATCAGGCACCTTGAAAGTTTCGCGCCCGATGGTTACTTGCCGCTCTTGCATCACTTCGAGCAGCGCACTTTGCACCTTGGCGGGGGCACGATTGATTTCATCCGCGAGCAGAAGATTGGTAAAGACCGGGCCGAGTGAGGTGTTAAATTCACCCGTCTTTTGATTGTAGATGCGCGTACCGATCAAATCAGCCGGGACAAGATCGGGTGTAAATTGGATGCGCTTGAACTCACCCCCAATCGCTTCGGCCAGGGTCTTGATGGCCATCGTCTTGGCCAGACCCGGCACACCTTCAACAAGAATGTGCCCGCGTGCCAAAAGCGCGACAGCTAATCGTTCCAACAAGTGGTCCTGGCCAACGATGATTTTCTTCACTTCGTACAGGACCCGCTCCATCGGCCGTCTGTCTGCGGGCTTCTTATATTGATCCATTGGCCTACTCCGTAACAAGAATTTAGAGCTTGGGGATTTGGCGAGATCGAGGTTAAACGACAACTCGGTTGGGTTACTAATAAGGCGGCAAGCCGGCAGCACTGCCTGCAATATTGATGGGCACGGCAAAGCCGATGCCGATAAAAACATCCTGCTCGCTTGGATTTGCGAGCGCGGTCACGATGCCAACGACCTGACCGTGGCGGTTAAGCAGCGGACCACCTGAATTACCGGGGTTCACAGCAGCATCAATTTGAATCAAGCCCTGGAGTTTATGATCGCTGTCCTCCGGGGTGAAAGAACGGTCGAAACCGGAGATAACCCCGGCACTCATCGAGCCGACCAGACCCAGGGGGTGACCGACGACGAACGTCTCATCGCCGACGCGCATGGCGTTTGGATTCCCCAGTATGGCGGGTATCAGCAGTTCCGGAGGCTGCCTCGCCCGTAGG
>JAOTYM010000136.1 GCA_029861845.1 Gammaproteobacteria bacterium
GCTTAATGCACGCCGGCTGGGCGTCCATCACCCGCCAAGCACAACAACAAAAACTGTATACACCAGATGGGGTTAACCTTCACTGATGTGGGTCAAGAACCCATCGACTTGCTAGGATTCAATCAGGCAGACTCGAGATTCCTTTAGTAAGCCGTGCGGGGTAGATGTCGTCTAGACTACATTTCCCGTTTACTGTTGCGGAAATCTGGCTAGGCGCACCATTGCGAGAGTGTCGAGCTTGCAGTATTCGGTGAGTGAAGCAATAAGTTCCTTACGTCGCTTGGGGTTAGTTTGCTTGTCGATGATCTCGAGGTACGCGTCCCGCTGCCGTACCCTCATGGACTTCGCCTAATGCGCCGTAGTCCAAGTCAGGCGCAACGGTGGGCAACACATCGGAAATATGTTCAGGAGCCGTAAGACTGGCAGGCCGCGAATACATCTTCTACCGCATCCCGATCTGCTATAAAGGCGCAACTGACTTCACGCTGGCCTTCAAAGTACTTGCCAGTGTGTTGTTGAAAGGATTCGTGCGTTGCCAACCATACCGGGGTTCTGGCTCCCTCGTCCGGAGACTCGTGACCACCGAATCCCAGATTGTTACTGAGCGTGGAGTTGACATCGCCTGGGTGGCACGCGTTTACCGTAATACCGAAAGGTCTTAGTCGTCTTGCGAACGCAACCGTTAGCATTCGGTCGGCCTGCTTGGATTGTCGATAAGCTGCGTTGTTGTCATAAGGCCGATGTTTGAACTCTAAATCGCGTATATCGAGACCTCCCGCCCAATAACTCGCTACATTGATGATCCGCGCCGGGGAAGAGTGCATGAGTTGTTCGGTAAACGCTTCAATCATCCAGAAATAGCCGAGCACATTGGTTGCGAACTGTAGTTCGATACCCTCGGGGGTAAGCTGACGACGGCGCGGTGTGACGGCCGCGTTATTGACCAGCATATGGATAGGTCCTTGCCAACGATCCGCCATCGCCTGAACGGACGATCGGCGTGACAGATCCACCAGCTCGTAGCGAACCCGGCGATTTCCGGTCGCTTGCGCAATCCGCTTTGCGCAACGAGTGGCTTTATCTGCATCCCGGCACGCAAGCACAACCTCGTGGGCGGGGTTGGCTGCAAGCTGGTGGGCAATAGCCATGCCGATAGCGCCGGTTGCCCCGGTTACCACAGCGACGCGATGCTGATCTGTTTTCGTTTCGTTCAATTGCTATACGACGACCGCTGACATCCGACTTATATGATGAAGCAAAAAGGCCGCAGCGCCTAGGAGTTCGAGATCAAACAGCCAATCTTTAGACTCTCAGTTTAGTACGGGCAAAGTGCCCGTTCACTCCGGCAACCCTGCCTTGCGCAGGCCATTAACAAGAAGGTCGTTATCGGCGGCAGAGCGCAAACGCACCCAGCCGTTGCAACGAGACATCATATTCTTAATCGTGAACGGGTAGGCCGGACGGATCTCCTTCCGGGCTGCGCTGATGATGGCCTCTACCTCTTCCATTCGGCCCAAGTACCCATACGAACGTGACGACGGGAACCGTCGTCAGCTTGATCTGCGCCTGGTAGGGAAAGAAAAGTACTCGGAATTACTAGGTTCGTGATCCGTGAACCGTTAACCGTCAGCCGTTAGGTTTCAGCGGTGATTCAAAAGAATGAAGTGTAAAGCGGAACCACCCTGTGCCGGTACGAACTACGCTGTCGCTGGTGCACATGCCTTCCCCCCTGACCCCACTGACCCCACTGACGTACTTGCCGCCCTACCGACCCAAATAGCTGCGTTCCTGGCTGACCACGCTCTTGCGGCGCCGTCAGACGCGCTATACGTGATGTTCATCGGCGGCAACGATATCCGGGAAGCCCGCAGTGCGGTGATACGTTCGTTGCTACGCATGGAGACTCTCCCTCCGGAAAGCATTATCGCTGCCGCGGTCTCCTCGATCGACCAGAGTATTCGCGCACTGATAGGCGCACAAGCGAAAATGCATTCCGGCGCGAAAACGTTTCTGGTGGTCAAGGCGCCGAATATCGCTAGTTTGCCGGAGACCAGGATAATTGCCGAAGAGCTTGGGCCGTTACTTGGCCCGATACTTGTCCTGCGTACTATCGAGTTAACGAAAAAATTCAACCAGCAATTGGCGCAGCGTTTGGATCAGATCCGGGCGGAGCAAATGGACAGTCAGGTCAAGATCAAGGAGTTCAATCTTTTCCACTTTTTGGAGGGAGTACGCGTTGTGGGGAAACTGCTCGGCGTTTTCGAGAACATTAAGGACGCCTGTTTCGATAGCGGCCTGTATCAGGCAAGCGGGAGCCTTGAAGGCGCCTTTGTTCCACCGTTCGGTCACCCGGACTGCGACTCCGGCGTGGTAAACGAACCGCCCAAATTTGATGACTTCGTCTTCTTCGATACAATTCATCCTACCGGGCAGGTCCATCGGATTGTCGGCAAGGCCTTAGCGCGGAAGTTCATCGACGATTAGCGTCGCTACGGACTATTCGTACAAATGAAACTGGCCCGCCCCGTGCGGGCCTTTTTCTTTGCAGCCCAGATCGACACTGTGATGTGTAGCTATGCTCGAGAGTGAAGGCGGCGCTGGCGAGATCGACGCTCGTGGTTCGTAATAAATAGACTGATTCCATTTTTTCTGCGCTCTTCCGCCCCCTCCGAGCTTACGCTACTTTCCTAGTGTTCCGTTTGACTGAGCTGAAGTACCATGACGCCGATGCAACTCGAGAAGTGCGTTAGGCTGCTTGTCCTATTGGCGCCGCTGCTAACCGCAGTTGGTTGCGCGAACTATCCTATCAACCCGCCACTAGAGCGCTACGAGCCCAATCGAGGCTACCGACTCCTAAACTTGGCGCCGGCCGACAACTCCCGAACGTTACTCGTGATCATGACCTTCTCTGGGGGTGGGACGCGGGCAGCGGCATTCTCCTACGGGGTGTTGGAGGAACTGGCCAAGACTGAGGTCTACTGGGAAGGGCATGACCGTCGCCTACTCGATGAGGTGGATGTGATCTCGGCCGTGTCCGGCGGAAGCTTTACGGCCGCCTACTATGGGCTGTTTGGCGACAGCATCTTCTTTGAGTTCGAACCGCATTTTTTGCGAAAGAACGTGCAGCGCGACCTGACCCTCAGGTTCCTGAATCCAGTGAACTGGGCACGCCTTGTCTCCCCTTACTTCGGTCGCAGCGAAATCGCGGCTGAGTACTACGATAAGCACCTCTTTCGCGGTGCAACCTTTAGCGACCTACTCACCACCCGTGGACCGGCGATTATCATCAATGCCACAGATATGGCGCTCGGTGCCCGGTTCGGCTTCAACCAGCCGCAATTTGACTGGATTTGTTCCGATTTGTCCGCCTTCCCCGTGTCCCGGGCCGTCGCCGCCTCCTCGGCATCGCCGATTCTCCTGTCGCCCGTTACCCTGTACAACTACGCAGGCCGTTGCCACTATCGTGCGCCCGACCATCTCAAAAAGGCATTCGAGGTCCGCGATTGGGCGTCCCGCGAGTACCACCACGCCGAGCGGCAGGTGTCGTATCTTGATCAGAATAAGCGACGCTATGTCCACCTGCTCGATGGCGGCCTGGCCGACAATTTGGGACTGCGCGCCGTCTTGGACGAGGTCGTCCTGGCAGGGGGCGCCGTAGAGATACTGAGAAGGCCGGAGTACAGTGACCTTCGCAGAGCGGTCTTCGTTGTGGTTAACGCCCAGGCCGCCCCCGACAGCCGCTGGAATCGGCGAAAGCGCATTCCTTCGTTCAGGGCCATGATTGCGGCCGCATCGAAAGTGCCGTTGAATCGATACAACTTCGAGACCATAGCCCTCCTGCGGGCCAATGCGGAGCGGTGGGCGAAAGAGGTCCGCGAGGCCCGCTGTGGCCGTGACGAAACTGGATTACCTACGAGTACCACGGGGCAGCAGGGCAGCGTATGCCACGGTCTGGATTTCGACATTGTCGAAGTCAGCTTCGACGCACTGTCAGATGAGCAAGAACGAGAGTATCTCAAGACATTGCCTACCTCGTTTAAGCTTCCTCGCGGTGCGGTCGACCGGTTGCGTGCGGCCGCACGCCGTATACTTCATGAATCGCAGGATTTTCAGAAGTTGTTGGGCGACATGCGCAGCGCCCGTTCCAGTAACTAATTAATTCTTACGTCAGCAAGCTCGGTGTTGGCTCCAACGCAGTGCGCTGGACTACACTCAACTCAGGACAATCTCCCTAACAAGGTTTATGACGAGCAGTGGAAAAACTGTTCCAGTAGTCCTGGCATTGCTGACCTTCATGACATGCCAGATGGCCGCGTATGGCACGGAGCGACCCAATACCGCCCCAATCAGCGATGTTCTGCTCTACAAAACATCTATACGCGATGTTGATCGAACGCACGGTTTTGCAGGTGTATCGGGCGTACTCGATGAGTTGGAAAGCAGGGCCCTCAATGAAGATACGAAGTCGTTAGCCAGACTGTTCGAGATTTTCTTCATCAGCGACGGCTACGTCACTGAGGGCGTGTTGGCAAGCATCGGGGCCGTATACAAAGCGAGACCAGTGTTCGTACTGAGAACGGCTCATACCTATGACTCGCCGAAGAGGGATTTGATTTATAAATGCATCATCTTCGATGTCTATTATGGGCCGGTGTTTCAAGGCGAGTATCCGTCCAACGTCGGTGAGTTGAAGGGCCTGGGTAAACAGGCTGCGCGATTGCTGCAAATGTACGATTACTACTTAAAACATCCACAAGACATCGAAGACTGGTCAGTCAACCCACCGGAATAAGTGCAGCCTTTCGGGCCTTAGTGCCGTCGAAAATCGCTAACGTTTGTCGCATTGATCGCACCCCAACTGACGAAACACATGAAGCCGAGCCAAGAGATCGAGCGCAGCGGTGACCTGCCGCGCGGCGTAACATCCACTGGCCCCTGACAATCGCTGCCTAGCGAGCGCGTTCCGGGCGGTGCGCGGCGCCGGCCCTCCGGCTACATGCCTTGAAGCGTATCAACGAAACCACCGTGCCACCCTAGGAAGATAGGTTGCGGGCTAGACGCCGAAGCTAGCCCAAATCGGCGATCCTCCTCGTCAAACACGATTATATAGCCCTCTGTTGAACCGGGATTCTCTTCGAGCACGATCCAAAGATCGAGATACCTGGGATTCGGTGAATCTGGATGCGGAAATGTGTTGCGCACACTCGCGCGGCGCGGCGTAACTAAGGAGGAGTCAAGATCGAAGTTGTGCGATTGATCCAGGGTCCCGCACGCTTCGATTTCTGCACGTATCAAAGCCGAAACGTCGTGAGAGTTCACGTGCCCGGCCTAACGCTGGAGCTAAGGCGCGTGAAATTCGCAGGCATTTCCCGTCGGTGCGCAAGTGGCTGATTAGATTTTATCATCACAAAAAGGTGTGTTAATAGATATACCATTCTTTTGAATATTTTGGATGACTGCAATGTGTTTCGAGAAAACCAAATGTTCCATCAAAAGAGATGGCCAAGAAACCCGCGCCACTTCTTGTGTAATTTCGAAGAAAATTTGCCCATGTCATTTCAGTAAAGGCATCCCCCCAATCGATAACATAAACCAACCCAGATTTTGGGATCCCATTTTTCGGAGAGTCATGTAATGCTTGTTTCGCAAATATTTCTTCATAATTTCTACAAACTCGCTCACGCAATTTCCCCGGCTTTTTCTTCAGTTCGAAACAAAATCTTTCCTGCCAGCGTTTTACGACAAATTTCTCTGCGAATAATTTACAGTTTAAATCCATATCGAAGCCTACCAGGTATTAGGTATCAGTACGCTCGCCCGCAGCTCGAACATCCTGTTATCGTCACCAAAGTCATAGTCAATCATATTAGGCAGCGTGTGCATTTCGCTCAAAACTCACACCTCCACGCTCCAGTAGGGTAAAGCACTGGCTCTCAAGCAAGACACAGAACCTAACTGCTTAGTACATGGATTCCGGTCGTGCAAGAATGCGACTCAAGTCACAAGAAAGCCGCAAAGGGCAGTAAGGTAATGCTGACCTACTTAATCACGTGACGATGGGAACCTTCGTCAGCTTGATCTGCGCCTTCTCCTTATCGGGGGTTTTCTTTTTTAATTGTCGCGCCGCCTATCGCGAATTGGGCGGGAACGGGTGCTGACGCCGGAGCCAGTGCTTACACCGGAGCGAGTGCTCGATCCGAAGCTTCTACTCGAGCCCGGTCGTGGGCCGGACGTGCGGCGGGTCGCGACGCCTCCGAAGGTCGGCGTCCCACGTGACGCGGTACCGAACGTCCTCTGGCGCGTGGGTGCGCTCTGTTTGAGGGCAACGCTCGGCTGGCGCCCCTGCTTCGAGACGGTGCTCCGTCGAGATTGACTGCTCGAGGACTGTTTCGAACGGGTGTCCTTAAACGTACGCATCGGTTGCGTGCGTGTGCGGCTCGGCTGCGTATCCCGCCTCGTGGCCAACGCGGTCATCGGTACGGTTTTTCTGGTTCTCGCAATGGTTTCCGAGCTTCTTTTAAACTTTCCCGAGCTTTGTGTCGGCTGGTTTCGACGCCTCGTGACCGGACGGGTATTCAACGCCGGTTTCTTCCGCCAGCGGGCCGCCGTATCCGCCCTTCGCGTAATGGTTTTCGAGCTTCGCGTCGGCTGGCTCCTCTGCTTCGTGACCTGACGGGTACTCAGCGCCGGTTGCTTCCGCCAGCGGGCCGCCGTATCCGCCCTTCGCGTAATGGTTTTCGAGCTTCGCGTCGAATGTTTTCGAGGCCTCGTCACCTGACGGGTACTCAGCGCCGGTTTCTTCCGCCAGTGAGCAGCCGTATCCGACCTGCTCACACGCTTCCCGGTATTGACCCCGGACCTGCGAAGCCGCCGGTCGTTGTGCGTTCGGTGCCTTTCTCTTTTCGCCGAAGTCGCGTGCAGCCTTCGATTTGCTTTGCGCACCGAAGCAGTGTGGCGCTGTCTCGCACCGCTGTAATGACGAGGTCGCCAGATGTTTCCGCGGTAGCTGACGCTGACCGAATGACGCCGATACAACGGATAGTGATAGTAGTGGCCGTAGTACGGGTGCGAGTAGTGACGGTGGTGACGCACGTTTACGTAGTGCGAGTGCCAGTCGATCGAGAAGGCTAGGGTCACGCCCCAGAAGTAACTCAAGCCGAACGAGTAGCCGTAGGGATACGGGTAGTAGTAAACCGGATAGGCACGGGGATAGTAGTGATAGACCGGGTACGGCTGATACACGATCACGTCCCTCGGCTCGTAGTAGGGTACGTAGATCACCTTCCGGTCCGCCGGCTCGATGACGATGGTCTCTGCTTTCTTCGTCACCACTTGGCGCTCGTCGGACTGCAGGTTGCCGGCCGCGTATGCCCGGTCGCGAAAGGCCTGGATCGCATCCAGCAGTTCCGTCTGTTGATAAATAGCGGCCTCGCCCAGCTCCGAGGTCCAGTCGAGATCCGCGTTCATGAGCTCGATCACTTCCGGATAATTGAGGAGCGCGACCACCGAGTCGTCCCAGTTCTCGTTGGGCTTCAGTCCGGTGTTGGTTTTGTGCTCTTCCAGATATCGGGCCGCCTGCACGATCTGGAGCGGATACGTGGATGCAGGCAGTAAGATACTCACCAGGTCGTCCGGGTAGAGTGCAATGGGCCCCGCCAACTCTTCAAGCTCAGCGCGCGTGAGCGGTGTCCGCTCTTCGGTAACCGGCGCTGTCGGCTCCTGTGCCTCAACCGTTTGGCCGAATAAGAGGACGGCGCCCAAGACCGCTAAACTGAAGGCAGCCGTCAATCGGAAGCAGTGTCTTGGACCAATCATGTGTGCATGCTTTAACATCGTTGACTCCCAGCCATGGTCCGCGTTTATTGGCCGCAGACCCTTTGATTCCATGAAAATATTAACCCTAGTTACCTGAACCGCAGCTGAATGCGCTAACCTCACCAAATTCAATCGGTTAGGTCATCATCGAGGGTGCAACCCACTCCCGAAGCTCCACGGCAAAACGGCGGATTCGTTGGCTGACGCGCGAAGAAGCCGAACGACTCATCGCCGAGCTACCGGGACATTTGGCGGAGATGGTGCGCTTTAGCTTGGCGACTGGTTTAAGGAAGTCGAATGTCACAGGACTGACATGGTCGCAGGTGGATCTCGAGCGACGCGTTGCTTGGATTCATCCCGACCAAGCCAAGGCACGTAAGGCGATTGGGATAGCCCTTAACGCCGAGGCCATGCTGGTCTTACGACGACAAATGGGAAAGCACGAGCGGTTTGTGTTCACGTACCGAAGGAGGCAGGTAACACAAGTGAACACAAAGGCATGGAAGCGGGCGCTTGAGCG
>JAOTYM010000052.1 GCA_029861845.1 Gammaproteobacteria bacterium
CACAACAACGAAGAAACCCTTGATTTATGTCAATGTATTCCCTGACAGCAACAAACCATCTTTTCCGGGATACCGACCTAATTAAAGGGAAAACAGCAGAAAACAGGATATTTCCGGGCGGCGGAGAACCGAAGACCAAAGGCTTTACGCAGATGCCGAAAACAAGGCCCGGGAAGGAAGACTAGGTCTGTGGCGAGAGTTAAAGTCAGCCAGTGATGGCGGGATGCACTGTGAAATGCTTGCGGGGATTTTGTAGGGATTAGTTATGCACGCTCCTGCACAGTAAGGCACATTAAGCAACGAGCGTCCTGGTAGTTGGTTTCTAGATCAAATACTTACAAGTTAATGGGCTAACTGTTAACCAGGTGGTCCGTCCAGCGTTGCTCGTCACGGACTGCTTCCGACTCTAGGTCGTGGGATGAGACACTTACGCCGTTGGCCATACGATGGAGTGGAATCGCCGTGATCGAGTCGCAAGACGAATTTGGACGAATACTAAACAGTACGACTCTGGCGGGTCACGAAATCGCCGAATTACAAATCCTCGATACCGATGAACGCGCAATCGCAGTCGATATCGACGTCAGCGAACTAGAGGAAGGCTGGCGATCTGCGAGCGCGCGATCGGGTCAATGAGACGAGAGTGTCTCGATATACGATTCCACTTACAGAGGCCCACCTTCGAAAAATCCTCAGAGACTGGGTTACCTACTATAACCGCTCGAGACCGCATTCCGCGTTGGCTCCGAGTGTTCCCGATCCACCGCCCTGGATCCCCGCATGGATAGGACATGAGCGTCATCGAATCGCTGATGGACATAAAGTGATCTCAATTCCATGGCTGCACGGACTCCATCATGAATACGCGCTTGTGGCAGCCTGAGTGCGATGACTTTTTTGCGGACCACACCCATCGCCACATGCAGGTCGGTCACCCGTAGTATTGCCTGTTCCGGCCGGGTAACCGCCTTGGAGACATCGAAGCGGTAACTCCGTCTGCCGATACCGAGCGACGCGTTCATGGGGGGTACGATGTTTCATTTGCCCACCTTCTCCGCCCACCATCGCAGGACCGAAAGCCGGTTCTTCTGGGTGGCCACCGATACGGTGGCTTGCCAATGGCTGACCAAGGCCTCCACGTGCTTCGGTTTTAAGGATCGTTCATGTGGGAGCCTAAAGTTCAGCGTCCGGTGCAGTTGCCGCGCGGTCAGCATCAGGATCTTGCGCCGGTCGCGTTGGGTGGCATAGGCGCCATCGCGGTTGCGTCGGGTCTAGCTGTACCAATCGGTATTCGAGATCAAGCATGGCCACTGCCAGCGCCTGCTCAGTGCGTGTCTCCCCAAGACCAAACCCGAGCCCGAAAGTGACGCGTCGCAACAGAAGGTCGACCCGCGAGCAGTCTAGACGGTGCGTCGAGAACGGGTCAGACTCCCTCACCATGGAACTGCGCAGGCTTCGCAAGATCGCCACTCGCTCTCTCGTGGCGTGGCTCACGGGTGATCGCCGGCGACTGCTCCGGGAGAAGCGTCGACTTGTGTTTCTCCTCGCCGAGCGCGAGGTCGACGCGCTCACGTTCCGGAGTAACGGCACCACCTGGACTGTCCCCGCCGCAGACGATGCGGTAGCACGAAAGGTCTTCGTCGACGGGATCCATCAAGGACGGGAGATCCACAGTTTGCTGGCATGGCTCTCGAGGTACGGTTACCTTGGCGATGAGAAGTCGACGATCGTTGAGGTAGGGGCAAATCTCGGGACGACCACGGTTCCTTTCGCTAAGCAGACGGGGAAGCATGTGCTGGCCGTCGAACCCATGCCGGAGAACTTCGAGTTCTTGCTGCGGAACGTGTCGGACAATGGACTCGACGAGCGCGTGACCTGCATCCAGGCGGCGGTGTCGCCCGCCTCGCGGGAGCTGACCATGGTGTCCAACCCGTCCGGGGGAATGAGCGAGGTAAAGGCAGAGGGCGAGAACCAAGGCTACGGTAAGCCCCCGGAGGAGAGTCGGCTCGTGCGGGTTCCCTCGCTATCTCTCGACGAGGCTCTGCGATCGCACGGGATTGCGCCCCAAGACGTGGCGTTCGTGTGGAGCGATACGCAGGGGTACGAGCGCCAGGTAATCGAGTCGGGTGCAAGCCTATGGTTCGCCCGAGTCCCGCTCTACCTGGAGCTCTGGCCCGACGGGCTACGTGTCCACGGCGGTGTCGAGAGCTTCGTCGAGACGGTGCAGATGTACTTCGGGGCGCTGATCCTACGCAACGAGTTGATGGCGCAGGGCACGTCCGCGCCCCGGCGTCCCATGTCGGAGTTGTGCTCGGTGATCGATGCTCTAGAACATCGACACACCGATGCCCTCCTGATCGCGCGTTAGCTCCGAACGAACTCTCAGCCGTTGTCAACTTCGCGCAAGTGCGCGGCACGCACGCAGCTCCCTCGCGTGCGCCGGCGAGGAGGTACGAGGGCAGAGACTGCCGTTTAACGTTTTGATTTATCATGATGGATCGCCTTGCTTTTGTTCTTTCGACTGACCAAGAATCCGCGTATCGGTAGTGCGATTCTGTCCCTGGTGCCATGGTCAAGCACAGCCGAGCACTTGGTCTTTTCAGGTGGTCGTCGCATTTTGGACCACTGCATTGTCAAAAACTCAATGAGTTATGCGCACATCCGCCAGATGTGGGCCGACGCTTGTCTCGATAATGTACCGAGGTTGAAGTATTATTTAAGTATCTGTTCGGCTGAAGACTTAAATATTAGGTTTCGGGGACCGATTCACGCAGCGACGCCATGACGAGAAAGTCTTTAGCCCTTGTGATCCTCAAGCGGTTTCTCGATGCGCTCATCGTTTTCTACCTGGCTCTCATCCCTGTAATCCTGATCACGGGTGGCGTCAAGGTAGACCTAGCCGACATAACTATCCAGGCTACACGTGTGCGCACGCCTCTACAGTACCTTATTCTTTTCGGCTTGGTGCGTTTGTTCATTTCCACGGAACTCAAAAACGCACTACTAGTACTTGGGTCCCTCGTGTTTACATTGTTCACCGCCGAGATTGCGATCCGGATTTGGGACGCCCCAATCGCGAAGCCGCGATGGATCCACCTGCACAAAGCGTCACCAACGCTTGGCTGGGAGCTCGTGCCGGGCGCGACGGGGATGGGAAAGCTCGGGGAGCACTATCAGATCAGCGCGTTCGGTTTGCGGGACCGGGAGTACCAGCTGGACAAGCCGCCAGATATTAGCCGAATTGCGGCGATCGGGGATTCCTTTACCTTCGGCATGGGCGTGAACCTCGAGGATGCGTATCCGAAACAGCTAGAGCGCATCCTGAGAGCACAAGGCATGCAGGCCGAGGTGATGAACTTCGGCGTAATCGCACACAGCATGTGGCAGCATAATGCCATGCTCAAAACGAGGGTGCTCCAGTATCAGCCGGATTTGATAGTGTTGGGTCTGTTCACAGGCGATCTCCATGCTTCGGTTTCTCCGTATACGACGTCTCCCGATTATCGAGGAAAGAAGCCATTTGAAAAGGAGGGTGTCAAAGGTCTGCTGAGCCGTTCTGCCTTACGGAACTTTCTCAAGCACGCCAACGCGCTTTTCGAATACAAGTATCGTTACCGTAGGGAAAGCTACATGAGGAGTATACCGGACAGGAAGAAAACTTTTATTGAAACAAACAATATGATGTACAAGATCATGTCCGGTAGCTTAGAAGAAGAAAAGTTACGGCAAATTCACAAAGCCCTGAAAGACTTTGTTGCACTAGCGAAGAACGCGGATGCCGAAGTACTAATCGTTTACATTCCGGACTCGGTGCAACTCAATGAGCCACGACTGCAGATGTCGAATCGCTTTGTAGCAAATATATGCCGAGAGACCGGTGTTGCTTTTGTCGATGCCACGCTGGCCCTGGAGGCTGAAGGACATGTTCAAGACCTGTATCTTTTTCCCTTCGATGCGCACAACAATCCGCGCGGGCACGAGCTGATTGCGCAGGCCGCCGCACGCAGGATTCTAAGTGTCGGGTTGCTAGCGGGCAATCACTGACGAGGTGTGTTCGACGCGCGAACGGCAGGGGCATGTGGTCGATGACACTGAGTTTCGCTGGGGCACGGCGGGAACAGCCGCATGAGCTGATTCCCGCCGGCGCCAACGGGAGCGTCTGCCTGCGTGGACGTGGTCTGGATGAAGCCGAATAGGTCCGCTGTGCTTTAAAGCACGTCCGTAAGCCTGGCTCTCCACACCGTCCGACCTATGCTGGCAGCGGCTGGCCAACACCAGTACCGACTGCGAAGAGAAGCGTGACTCACGCCAAGACGCGACCAACAGAATGCCACAAAACATGGGAGCTTGACATCAATGCCCGATTAATGGGATGGACCCATCCCCTCTTTAGCAACGGCCTTGGTGGGCCAGTATGGAGTGACCATACGAGCATCAAGAAGGGAGAGTCCAATGGCACAGGTTAAGACAATCGCGGTGGATTTGGCAAAGTCGGTGTTTCACCTCTACGGGGTCGATGGGAGAGGCCATCCAGTATTTCGCAAGCGTCTGACGCGGGGTGTAAACCTCCCTAAATTAGTCCCAAGCGAGATTGGAGATTCCGGAGTGATTGTGTGCAGGGTCCTTAGGTAACTGTACCGTGAGAATGGAGAGATCTCTAGCGACTATAGTTATCGCCGGCGTCCTCAAGAATAAACTCAGCACCTCGCTCCGCTATCATTACTGTAGGTGCATTGGTGTTACCGGACGTGATACGCGGCATGACCGAGGCATCGACTACCCGCAGGTTTCGGACGCCATGGACTGTAAGCCGGTCATCAACAACCGCCAAAGAGTCATGTCCCATCTTACACGTACCCACCGGGTGAAATATCGTTGTGCCCAGATCTCCGGCAGCCTTGGCGAGTTCTTCGTCGCTTTTGAACTCCGGTCCCGGCTTCCATTCGCGTGGCTCGAACCGGGCCAGCGGTTCGGCAGCCATGATGCGCCGAGTGAATCGAAGGCTTGCGACGGCGACTTCTCGATCCTCGTCGGTTGAGAGGTAATTCAACTTTATCGCGGGATAGTCCGCAGCATCTGAGCTCTTGATTCGAACATGACCGCGGCTCGATGGGCGCAAATTGCACACAGACGGCGTAATCGCGTTGAACGGGTGAAGCGGATCCCCGAATTTGTCGAGGGAGAGTGGCTGTACGTGCCACTCGATATTCGCAGACGGCTGGTCCGGGTCGCTCTTTGCGAAAGCGCCCAGTTGTGACGGCGGCATCGTCAGTGGTCCGGTCTTGAAGAACAGGTACTCGAGCCCCATCGCGACCTTGCCGATGACTGAGTTTGCCCTCTGGTTCAGGGTAACCGTATTTTCGACCCGGTAGACCGTACGCACCTGCAAATGATCATGGAGGTTCTCACCCACCCCCGCGGCGTCGTGTACCACGGGAATGCCGTGTTCCTGCAGGAGTTGTCCGGGACCGATGCCAGAAAGTTGAAGTATCTGTGGAGAACCGATTGCGCCTGTAGACAGGATCACCTCCCGCTGCGCGCGGATTTGCTCCAACTCGCCTTTAGCGATTCGAACCTCGACACCAGTTGCTGATTTTCCAGTGCCGTCCAGGTCAACAAGGATGCGCTCCGCATGGGCGTCTGGGATGACCGTGAGGTTCGGTCGCGACAGTACAGGCCGCAGGAATGCCTTGGTTGCGCTCCAGCGGACTCCCCGCCGTTGATTCATCTGGAAATACGCGTTACCGAAGTTATCTCCCCGGTTGAACTCCCTAATCTTCGGAATGCCGCACGCCTCCGCGGCGTCGCGCCAGGCATCAAGGATTTCCCAGTTAACTCGCCGTTCCTCAACGCAGAGTTCTCCTGTTGCGCCATGAAAATCGTCCTCACCATGCTGATAGTTTTCAGAACGCTTGAAAACCGGCAGCACGTCCTTCCACGACCAGCCACGGTTACCAAGTTCTGCCCAATGGTCATAGTCGTCTCGCTGGCCGCGCATGTAGATCATCGCATTTATCGAGGAACAGCCACCGAGTACCTTACCGCGGGCGTAACCAATGGAACGGCCATTCAGTCCGGCATCCGGCTCCGTCTCGTAGCACCAGTCGGTGCGTGGATTGCCAATCGTGTAAAGATAGCCGACCGGTATATCAATCCAGAAGTAATCGTCTTTTCCTCCGGCCTCCAGCAGCACGACCGTCACCTTTGGATCGGCTGACAGACGGTTGGCCAGTACGCAGCCAGCGGTTCCGGCACCGACTATGACATAGTCGAACTCCCTCAACTCCGATTCCCCCAATCCGATTGATCGCGAATCAGATTTATCCGGATTGGTGTCGGGCGCGAGCGGGTGTGAACGGACTCGGGTTCGCCTTGTATCGTTGGTTTAGATTCCGTAGCCATCAAATAAGAAATTTTTGAAATGGTTAAGGGTGGAGCTCGGTCGGAGTATGGGGCAGCGTGTGCTCTTAGGCCCGAATTCGGCTATATCATGAGATACTTTTGCTTAACTTCAGGTTGCTGCGCCAAGTCCTCGATGGAGCCCTCGTATCGGATGTGCCCTGTTTCGATAATATATGCGCGATCCGAGATATTGGTGGCGAATGCGATGTTCTGCTCGGCAAGCAGGATCGTAAGCCCCATTTCTTTGAGTATTTCAATTTGTTTGCCAAGTTCCTGTACGACGATGGGTGCAACGCCTTCTACCGGCTCGTCGAGCAGTAGCAGGGAAGGGTTGCCCATAAGCGTCCGACCAACTGTGAGCATTTGCTGCTCACCGCCGCTTAGGTATCCGCCGAGGTTACCGTCCAGGTCGGCCAGCCTGGGGAATAGATCGTAGATTTTATTCACACTCCAATCGGCCCCGTCTGGCTCGATACCCTTCTTTATCCCAATCTCGAGATTCTCACGCACGGTAAGATCGGGAAAGATTAACCGATCGTCCGGGACATAGCCGACCCCCAGGCGTGCGATTTCGTAGGGCGGCTTCCCAACCAACTGCTCACCGTTGAAGGTAATGGTTCCGTCGGAGGCCGGGGCCAGCCCCATGATTGTCTTGATGGTGGTTGTCTTACCCGCGCCGTTGCGCCCCAGCAGACACACAATCTCGCCCGCTTTTACCTCGAGCGTTACCCCGAACAGGATGTGACTGGTTCCATAATGGGTAGATACATCGGTGACAGACAGGGTACCCATCAGTGGTGCTCACCGAGGTAAACCCGCTGCGCCATCTCGTCCCGCCGCACCTCTTCTGGTGTGCCCTCAACGATTATTTCGCCGCGGTGTAACAAACTGACACGCTGCGCGTGGTTGAACACTACCGCCATATCATGCTCCGTGAACAATACACTCAGTCCGAGATCATCGTTGAGCTTGTCTACTAGTGTCATTGTCTCCCGCGTCTCCTCGAACGACATACCGGCGGTGGGCTCATCCAGCAACAATAGCCGGGGTTTCCCCGCCAGGGCGATGGCGAGTTCCAGCTTTTTCTTGTCTCCCTGTGCCAATTCGCCAGCGATGTGACTACTCTTCTCAACCAAGTGGCAGCGCTTGAGAATTTTCTCGGTCTCAGTAGTGCCGATACGTTGCGCAGACGCGAAGATATTCCCGGCTTTCCCCATACGCACATGCACGGCAGTGCGCACGTTCTCTAGAACCGTGAGACGGGTGAAGATGTTACTGATTTGAAATGCACGCGAGATGCCCGCGTGGGCAATCTGATGTGTCGCCCAGTTGGTGATGTCGTTACCCTCAAACACGATGGTGCCCGACTCCGGTCGATGGTAGCCGGTTAGCAAATTGAATAGCGTACTCTTACCAGCACCGTTCGGCCCGATGATTGCTTCTTTAGCTCCTCGGCTGATTGATATGTTGAGTTCGCGAGTGACGCGGATCCCACCAAAGTGTTTATTCAGGCCGACAACGTTAAGAATCGGGTCGGTCATGAGTCCGGTTCTTCTTTAACTAGGGTGTTGTCAGCGACACCGGAGGAACCCTGCCTGGTCCTGATGCGTCGCCATGCGTCGATGGCACCTAACAGCCCGCCGGGCGAGAACAGTACAATAATCAAGATAATCGCGCCGATGGTTAACGGCCAATATTGTGTAAAGCCAGTCACCCAGGCATGCAGAAACGTATAGATGATGGACCCGACCATTGGCCCCGCGAAGAAGGCGGAACCACCGAGCAAAGTCATAAACACGGCGATTCCAGATTCCTGCCAACCGAGCAGGGTCGGCGCCACACTGCGTGTGAACGGACCCCACAGCGCCCCGGCAAGACCGGCGAAGCTGCCCGCGATGACGAAATTGATGAGCATGTAGATGCGGGTGTTGATGCCGAGAAACCGGGTGCGCTCCTGATTGTCGCGCATGGCGCGCAGCAGGTAGCCGAACGGCGAATGGACAATGCGCCACATAACAGCCATGGCTGCGATGACAATGACGAAGCAGAGATAATAATACATCACCGGGTCGCGGAATAACGGTGGTGGCAAAAGCCGCTGGATTCCATCGTCGCCACCGGTAAAGCTGTACCATGAGAACACCACGAAAAATAATAGTTCGCCGAACGCCAGGGTGAGAATGGCAAAATAGATTCCCGTAAGGCGAATACAAAAGTATCCCACCAACAGCGCACCGAATGCAGCCAACGGGATGCCCGCTGCCAGTGACACGAAGAACTGAAGATAACTAATTTCTTCCGTGCCGCCGGTGAACTCGCGGAATAACATGGCGGTGGCATAAGCGCCCAGCCCGAAAAAAGCGGCGTGGCCGAACGAGATCTGACCCATGTAGCCGTAAATCAGATTGAAGCTCATGGCGAACAGTCCTAGGATCAGGATCTCAGTCGCCACCTCGACCCAGAACTCACCGAGCACCGCCGGCGCCGCTAGAAAAACCACGAACAGCAGCGCCAGTACCCGAACCGACAACATGCCCATGGGTTTGCGCCGGGTGTCAGTGGTTTGTGTTGCTGAATTCTCGAGGTTCATCGGTGGCCTCAATAACGCAGCTCTGTGCCGAACAGACCCCATGGTCGCCACATCAGTACGGCGACAACAATTAAGAATACCACCGCCAAAGCGCCGTCCGGCCAGATCAGTATAGAGAACGCGTATACCACCCCCACCAGCAATGATCCGACGAAGGTTCCTAAGATGCTGCCGAAGCCGCCAATTACGACTACCGCAAAGCATTGGACGATAAGATCGATATCTACCCCGAGAGCCATGGGCATCAGCGGCAGGAAAACACCGGCGGCAAACCCAGCGATGGCTACGCCCAGCGCGAACACACCCATGTAGATTAAGGGAATGCGAATCCCGAGCGCGCTTACCATGTCGCGATTGTAGACCGCGGCGCGCACGATCCTTCCATACCGGGTCTTCTGCAAGAACCACCACAAACCTGCTGCTACTGCAATCCCGACGGCTATGATCACGAAGTAATATGGGTTGATAAAAGTCCCGCCCACTTCCAAGGCCTCTATATCCAGATACACTGAGCGATCCTCGACGCCCCAGATAATCTTAATAATGTCGCCGACGATCAGCAGTAACGCGAAGGTGAGCAACAGCTGCTCCGGCAACTCACGATCGTACATGCGGCGAATCAGAAACCGTTCAGTGAGCGCACCTAAGGCAGCCATCACTATCGTCCCGCCAATGATTGCTATCATCAGCAGCAATGGCCCTTCACCGCCCATACCTTCGTATAGACTGAAGGTAATGTAGCCCCCGAGCAGCCACATGGTGGCGTGTGCGAAATTCAGGATATTCATCACGCCAAAAATCAGCGATAGACCGGACGCCAGCAGAAACAAAACCATCGCGCGAGAAACGCCCGCTAATAATTGGCTCAAGACGAGATTAAGGTCGAGTTCCATATCGGCGGTAGCTCATATGTTGAGAACAACATGAACAATGTTGGCTAGTACCGGCGGGTGTCGTAAACCGAAACCCGCCGGCAGAACCAAGAACCTAGTTGGTGCGACTCTTAAGCCCGCTTCTTCTGGAGCTTTTGGACGTCGCCGCAAGTGGGTACCCAGACATCTTCGGCCTTAACGATAATCATGGTATCAAGGTCGTAAATGGGAAATGGGTAGTCCGGATGGTCTTTGACGGCGCCGACATAACCCGCGGGGATGTTGAGCTGGTTGTTGCAGTCCCGAAACGTCGCCCTGCCCCGGCAGGTGTCTATGGTGGCGCCCTTGAGGGCTGTCTTGATCGCCTCGGTTGCGATGCTGCCCGCTTTGTTAATTGCTTGCTCGAGACCGTAGATGGCGTCGTAGTGCATTACCGCCCAATCGGTTGGGTAGGCATCCTCACCGTGCTTGGCGCGATGCATCTTAATGTATTTCTGCATCAAAGGCTGATCGAGGTGGGCGAAGAAGGGTGCACGCGCGAGGCCGATCATGCCTCGAGGGATGCTCTTGCGTTGCTGTTGCAGTTCGGTCACCGAAATCAAGCCGCCCGGATAGGAGATTCTCTTAAACATGCCTTGGGCCTTGGCCTGTTGGATAAACGTGCGGTTATCCTTACCAGCAATGGCCCCATACACGAAATCTGGTTTGGCTGCCATCAGGGCGGAAATGTACGACGCGAACTGGGTTTCTCCGAGTTTGAACCACAACTCTTTCTTGAGCTCAACTGATGATGACGCTTTACCCAAAGCCTCTACAAATCCGGATTGGGTTTGCCGGCCCCATTCGTAATCCTGGCCGATGGTGGCGTAGCTCTTCCATCCGTTCTTCTTGATCATCTCGGCGACCGCTACCACCACCGAGCCGGACTGCATGCGGCTGTTGGGACAGAACTGATAAGTGTAGGGGGTATAGTTTTCGTTGACGATCTTCGAGCTGTTGCTAGTCGCTGCCAGATGCAGAATCTTCTGCTCGTGGATAATTTCCTGGATAGCCATGGCGCACGCACTGCTGTAGGTACCGACCACGGTCTGCACGTTTTCGCGATTGATAACGTCGCGTGCTTCACGCGCGGCAACATCCGGTTTAGTATGGGTATCTCGGTAGTTCACCTCGATTAAATGCTTTCCCAGAAAACCACCGCGGCTATTGATCTCCGCCGTCGCATTCATCACCGCTTTGATTGCGCCGTCGGCGTAATTTGCCCCGGTCCCGGTGACCGGTAGTAGCAACCCTAGTTTATAAGGCTTTCCGGACTGTGCACTTGCAAACCTGGGCGCAAACATCGCCAACCCGGCGCCTACGGATGTACGAATAAACTCACGTCGATCCATACTGCGCAATACCGAATCCCATTTCTTATCGCTCATATTACTGCTCATAAGCCACCCCCTAGATGGTTTTATTTTCAGGATTATCCGACAAGATTTTGTCACGCCTACGCCGTTATCTCGCGACATAATACAGCAAAATCAACAGAAGGCATCTTGCGCACGATCACCAACCATGCGGGACTTTTACGGAAGTGAGTGGTGCAAAATACTGCATTGTCCCGCAAAATGGCAACGAGCGTCCCAAGAAAGTGAATAAAAACAACACACTTTAAGTTATGCTTGAGAATGCGGTTCAGGTGGCGGGAGGTTCAAATCCTCTCGCCCCAAGCAAATTTCTCCTCATTGTTCAAGCACTTGCCGTAGCACGCTGAAGTGCATTCTGTTCCAGCGCAGGCAGTCCAGGGTATTGTCCCGCACACCTGCGGTCATCATGCACATACACGCCCCAGTCCGGCCGGTGTTGACGACCGTTCGTTGTAATTGTGGCATCTTTATTCCTGCTTGTGTTGGCGCGTTATTTTTGCAGCGCCATAATAGCCGACATACGGGCGCGTGGGGACTAAGGCTCTGATTGTCAACAACTTAGCACGCAAAGGTGACATGGTTACAGAAGAAAAATGCACAAAAAATGTGTTTTAGTTATGCCCGTTTGGAGGTAGTATCCCTCGCTAACATCCTAGCTTAAGACGCCGCAGGGAGCTGGCGGAGGTTTTGCCTGTTCCGTAGCAGTGGAGTCTCGATGCGTTCGCCGCGGAACCGGTTACGGTGAAGCATTATGAAGAGTTACTGGCTCCAGGCGATCACCCTGCTGGCGTGCGTCGCGTTTCCACTTTCTGCCTCGAGTAACGGCGACGACCCGCAGCTCCTTTGGATCAAGTACCAGGAAATCCGAGGCGGCCTTAACGATAGCGCGGCGGGCATCCCGATCTACGTGCGATCGGATGAACGAAAGAACGTGCTCAACGCTGAGGTCTATGGCGTGCTCGATTACCCCCTTAATGCGCTTGTGGCGGCCCTTGCCATTCCTGCGAACTGGTGCGAATTCAGCATCCTGCATCCTAACGTCAAAGCCTGTGCCGAGGACCATGAAAACGGCCAGGGTCTGCTTACGCTGTACCTTGGACGCAAGTCGGGGGAATCGCGTGACGATACGTTCGAGCTGAAATTTCGCTTCCGGTCACTGTATCTGAATGATGAATACTTCAAAGCCTCGCTGGAAGGGGACGAGGGGCCGTTGGGGGCCCGGAATCACCGATTTGAGGTGGAAGCCATGAAGGTTGATTACAGGACGTTTGTTCGGGTTCGATTCTCATATCAACCGAAGCTAATCACCAGGATTTTTACCAAGGTCTACCTTGCGACACACGGTCGTAGCAAGGTGGGGTTCAGCATTGTCGGCGTAGATAAGGCAGGTTATCCGATCTATGCAAAGGGTAAGAAGGCATTGATCGAACGCAATGTCATGCGTTGTTACCTGGCGCTGATAGCATTCATGGATACGCAACACCTGGCTACGAGAGATCGTTTTGAAGCACGGATCAGCTACTGGTTTGATCTTACGGAGAAGTACTTCTCTCAGCCCTACGAGTTGGCGCGAGAGGAATATTTGGCAGCGAAGCGCCGGGATCGGGTACATCAACTGGAACAACTGCAGCCGCCTTTGGCCCAGGCGACCGATACCACGACCAGACATTGGATCGCGACAGACTTCTCGCGGTGGGTTCCCGCCACCCTTCGAACACATCCCGTACTCTGGAAGGAAGAGGGGAGCTAGCGTGTTCTGCGGCGTTTCGGAAAAGCTTCGCGGTTGTGGCGTTTGTCTGTCGTGATCATCGCGATTTCCCAAAAGAGTCAACGACTATGCGTCCTTACGCTCTTGGATTGGAACGAATGTCAGACCACAACGGTGCGAACGAATCCTGAATGGTCGCTAGTTATGGGGATCATAGCTGGGAGCCGGGCGAGATCGTGGCACACCAGTTCGATGTTAATGGCCTAACTGTTAATCGAGTGGTTGCTGGGTGCAAGTGAGTTTTCGGGTTGGATGCACCAAGAGTTGGGAGCGGCTGTTTTCGGACGCCACAGCAGAAGTTCGGGAATCCAGCGTGAGCAGTCCGAGCGTGACGTTTTGAAGGGCGGCTCTCGCCTGCCTATGAGCTGCCCTTCAGAAATTGACCCGGAGCGGTCATCAATCTTGCGAGGATCTATTTTCAATCGGTTGTCGGCGGTGCGGCACAGACTTGCTCGTAGCGATAGCGCTGCTTCAACAGGCCATTGTATTCGAAGACATCCAGCGTTCTTTCATAGGCCGCATGCGTAATTTGCGCATGCGGCGTCCAGCAGCCAAGTTGCTGATACGTTGCGATGCAATCGGCGAGCACGTCTTCATCGATATCGGGAAAATACGGTTTCTCCGCCTTGGCGATCTCGCTGGCCGGCGTCTGGTTCATGTAGGTCCGGGTCTTTTTGTAGGCACGCATGAACGCCTTCGCCATATCTGTATCAAGCCAGTCACGGGTCGCCGCAAGGCTGGAAAAACCGCAGGCTCCGATCTGTTTGCCGACTTGGGCCACAATATGTCCGATGCCATCGGCTTGCAGTTGCTGCGGGAACGGACCCTGCTGCTGCACATACTGCCCGTGGCCGTGACGGAAGGCCTGGTCGATCTCGGCGGCGCCACCGGGGTTGATGGGTTTTATTTTGTTGAAATCGATGCCTGCCTTGTAGCAGGCGTATTTGAACATGGCGAGCGGCTGGCCACCCTTGAACATGACGACTTCGGCGCCTTCCAGCTTGTCCCACGTGAATTCGGGATCCGCGGCGCGTCCGGTGAGGAAGAACCCGTCCATCTCGTTGACCTGGGCGAAATGGACTGTGGCCGGCGTCTCCCCCTTATTGAGTGACGTGAACCCCTGACTCAGGGCCGATTGAACGACGTGAGCGGAGCCATCTTTTAAGGCAGCAAGCGCCGAGACGCCCGGCGGCGAAATCGACCACTCCGGATCTAGAGCTTCCGCCTTGAGGAATCCGCCCGACATCGTCGAAATGAGTGGCGAGTAGAACGCCGAAAACAAAGTAAACTGGATGCTGATTTTGTCCAAGTCGCTATACCCCTCATGCGCCGGCGGCTGCCAATTTCGTGGAGACCATCCTAGGCCATTCTTTGGTCGACTGCGAATGTCGGCGCATGGCTAGGAACGGCCCTTTAGTTCGTTGAAAAAACATCTTCGCGGGCGGCCAAGGGCTGTGATTCGAAATTTTGAAAGCGGACACTCAACGCAAAGGCGAGGGGTGACACAAAAGCGTAGCTTTCGGGACGTCCCTCTCGACCGAGAAGTTAGATTTTCGCCGTTTTGAATTTGCTGTGTTCAATGAGTTTGCTAAAGATGCGCATCAGTTCAGGGTCGTGTTTTCCCCCGGTTTCTCTATGCAAGATAGCCATGATTTGTTTGTGCGTTTTCGCATCATGGTATGACCTTGTGACGGCCATCGCGTCGTAGCTGTCGGCGATGCTGATAATGCGGGAGCAAATTGAAATATCTTCTCCTGAGAGGCCGTCGGGATAGCCTTTGCCGTTGTAATACTCGTGATGGTGACGAATTACCAGAGAGGCTTGTTGCGAGCCTTTGAGTTCTGTCGCGGCCATGATTCGTTCCCCTATCTCAGAATGTTGTTTCATTCTTTCCCATTCGGCTTCGTCAAATTTCGTAGACTTCAGAAGGATAGGATCGGATATTCCGATTTTTCCAACATCGTGGAATGAAGCAGAAATTCTAAGAATACTTAGTTCATTGCTAGACAGGCCACAACCGGTCCCTATTTCCTCGGAGATACCAAGTACCCGCGCGGAATGAAGTTGTGTTAAAGAATCACGGTAACCCAGTGCAACCGATAACGCCTTTGTGTATTTGTGCAGGGTAATGTAAATGGGGTCTTCCTTGTCCATGTTGAGTGCCTCAGAAAAAATCCAACAAGTAATGGAGCAAATGTTTTCACCTCATTTATCAATATTGAGATTCCCGTAGGTTTATGGATTTCTTCATGTAAGCCGGTAGTTGGTAATAATTCATCTGCGAGCGTCATTAGACGCATTAGCATCTCTGTTATAGCACGAATCGGTTGGGTCCTATCGTGGAATCGTGCCCTACGAACAGTAGCTTACGCTGGAAGCCTGCCCTGGTCGGGCGAGTGATGAAGTGCCCACAGTTTGTTGACAAGCGGCTGCTCCGTTTCCTATCGAAACACCAGGCAAATGGCCGTACGTCTGCGCCGCGTTGAGAGGGTGCCGGGCCGGCATCCGGTCTTCCCCGGCTCTTTGCCTGTGGCGTCGGACGCGCTTGCGAGGATTTGCCGTCTGGCCGGCAGAACGCTCCGCGCTCGTGTCGATGGCATACAGGTCGGCAGGCCAGGCCGTGATCGCCCATATGCCGACGAAACCCGTGTCGAAGGCTTCCCACTGAATGCTGTCGTCGGACAAAACGATTGTGGAGTTTCCAACGGGCCAGTCAATCGACGGCGCCAGCGTCCGGCCGTCGTTCCAATCAAAGGCTCTTGTGCTAACAATCTGCAATAAAGACAACTAGTTAGCCTAACTATCTCGCTTGGATTCTATGCTGGGCGGCCGCTGCGGTGCGATCAGTTTCGCAGCTGTAAATCGAAGATGTTGCCGAGCATTTCCCGGATACTGCGGATCGTCACCCAAATAGCTTCTTCAGGTTGTCCAAACCGGTTTGGTAAATCCCCTGGATTACTTCTGTTGCCTGTTGGACAGAAGCGTCTTTGGGCTTGAATTCACTCGACCATTCGATCGTGCTCCCAGTTCCTTCTTCGTTCTGATGGACGCGTATTTCGGCGACATAGTCGGCTACTGGTAGGGGGCTTTCTAGAATCGAAAAGCGGTATAGATACTCGTTGTCGTCGATCTGCTCCAATCGCTCCACTATCGAGCCACCACCGACCAACGTCAGACGGCGAACTTTACCGTCTTCTTCCAACTCACTTTTTTCGACGGCTGGGTGCCAATTTGGTACGCCATTGAACTCACCGATCAATTCTCACAGCTTGTCGGCAGAAACAGGGACCTGTGTCTTCATGTTCACTTTTGTCATATCAACATGCCTCCTAAGCGTCAATTATCATCCACCACCACGCTGAAAGTACAGGTCAAAATGCTGCATAAAGCTCTTCACTTCGGAACTGTTATAGCCTTTGAAGGTAAAGTACACGTTTGTCACTGGAAGCATGAGTGCACCCAGTTTGCGGCTATATTCGGGAGACAGCCGTATCTCTAAGGTGCCGAGGGCATCGGTTATGATGATGTGGTCATCAAGAATCTCATATGAATGATGCTCGAGCGCCCTTGGCAACGTACGCCGAAACTCGGCATGACTGATTCCCATCTCACGGGTAAAGCTTATCGCGTTCGTATTGGAAGCCACGCGCTTGCTGCGCTACGCTCGCGTTGCTTCCGGTGTCATCGTTATTGGACGTTGACACCAAGCGCCTGCGTGCTGGCAACGTAGGCCTCCATGATGCGCGTGGGATCCTTCATCAGCTTGGCCTTCCAGCTACCTAGTTTGGTCTTGCTTTGAATGAGTCCTCGCAGCACACCGACATGTTGTGTGAGCCCTAAGCTACTTGCACCTATGAGGGTGTCGTCTCGGAACTGCAGACTTAAGTAGCGATATCGATTCGGTTCCGTGAGCTCGGTATGATCGCTGCCTGGCTCACCCATCCAAAGGCCGAACGAGCTGGAGATAAGTCCTAACGTCGCAAGCACGTTCATGTTAACGCTGCCCTGATGTTCTATGTTTTGGCCCGCCATATTGAGCGCCGCGACCCGGCCATGGTCTGCCGCAGTCGGTTGAATGGCCTGAACGGAATAGTCACCAGTAGAAAAATCCTTGCCCTGAGCGACGTCGCCCGCCGCATAGATGTCGGCGACGTTGGTCTGTAGATGGTGGTTTACGAGGATCCCAACGTCCGTATCGATCCCAGTATCGCCTAGAAACTCGATGTTGGATTTTACACCGGTGGCTGCAATGATGAGACTTGCAGGCAGCGTTTTACCGTTGTCTAGGTTTACGGATAAGGAATGATCACCATTACCTTTTTCGATAGACTCTACTTTAGTGGAGGTATAAACGTTGACGCCTTTTTCCTGGCACCACGCCTTGATTAGACCACCAGAGGTTTGGTTCATCATTCTCGGTACCATGCGGTTTTCCATCTCGACCACGCTTAGCTGAACGCCACGCTTGACGAGTGCCTCGAGGATGATACATCCGATGAACCCGGCACCCATTAGAACTACGTGCGCACCTGGCGTTGCCAATTGCACGATCTGACGTGCATCGTGCAGGGTCCAACAGGGATGAACGCCCGGCAGGTCTATACCGGAGATCGGCGGGGATATTGGGCGTGCCCCGGCCGCAATCAGTAGGCGATCAAAGTCGACATCGGCACCGTCTTTTAACCTGAGCCGTTTATCGTTTGGTCGAACTTGTTCGACTTTGTCCTGTACGATATCGATCCTTTGCGCCGCATAGTATCCATCCGTTTTTCGAAGATAGGTCCCTTCTTCTTTGATGTTGTCGCTCAGATAGTAGGGTAGGGCCATCCGCGAATAGGGTGGCTCGGGCTCGTCCCCGATGAGTGTGATCTGTGATGCAGGATCGGCCTTACGCAGTGTCTCGGCTGCGATGACGCCGGCCGGCCCTGCACCGATAATGACATGGCGCATGAGGTCTACTCCTGGTGGTGGATCGGGGGCAGGTAAAGCCTGCCCCCGTCGTCTTCTCGTCGTTTCGTCTGGCTACAGTCCGAGTCGTTGCCGGGTTTCAGCCGTAAGCGCGCCGTCCGATGTCCAACCGCGCAGCTCGTAGTACTCTGGCAACATTTTTTCGAGCCCGTTGACCTTGCCCTCAGCCGGACCCGTCTTGGCGGCCTCCTTAAGTAGGCGCTGTGGTAGCGTGTCATCCTTGCCGGTAAAGCCAGCCGCGAGGTTGAAGTCGCGTTCCAGGTTCCAAACGCGCTCGCCCACCTCCGCCATTTTCTCGACCGACCAATCGCCTTCGCAAGCCGCACCGACCTGTGGTGCGATGTTGTCTAGCGTCCAGGCAAAGGTCGTGAATAGACACAAGCCACTTGAATCGACGGCGGCGGTGGCGTCTTGAAAGGCCTTAACGAGACCTGCCTTGCCATCGGTAACCAATGGGTCGGTCTTTTCCGGGATACCCAGAATCTCTGAGGCTACGGTGTAGCTGCGCAGGTGGCAGGCGCCACGGTTGGACGTCGCATAGGTCAACCCCATCCCCTGGATCCCGCGTGGGTCATAGGCGGGGAATTCCTGTCCTTTTACGGTCATGGATAGTTCCGGATGACCGTACTTTTCGCATAACCGCTTCGAACCCAAGCCAAGCTCCTTACCAAAGCCTTCACCGCGTGCGGTCAACTCAGCTACCTTGCTGAGGGCCTCGGCCGAACCGAAGTTCAGGGCAATCCCATCGGTTTCTTTATCAGTAAGTGCGCCTATTTGATAGAGCTCCATCGCCGCCCCGACGGTAGATCCAAAAGAGATGGGATCGAAGCCGTCTTCGTTGCAGATGAAATTGGCGTAGGTGAGGGCGTCTAGGTCGTCTACCCCGGTGGCGGCACCGAGCGCCCAGGCAGCTTCATACTCAAGCCCACCCGATGCACCCCAATACTCAGGCTTGTTCTCGACCGTGAAATGTTCTTTGTCGATGGTCGATATGCGCCCGCAGGCGATGGTGCAGCCAAAGCAAGCGGCGTTGGTGGTCAGGTTTGGCTTACCGTCGCTCTTACGTGGCTCCGCCATGGCTTCCGCCGAGATCTTGCTGGCGCCCTCGAATTGCACGTCACGGGTATTACGGCTTGGTAGGGCGCCAACTTCGTTGATCACGTTCATGAGTACCTGCGTACCGTACGTTGGCAGGCCCTGACCGGTCACCGCATTCTCGGCCAACACCTTTTTGCCTGCTGCCGTTGCCTTCATAAATGCGGCTGGGTCTTTGATATTACCCACGCCCAACGTCCCGCGGACGGCAACCGCCTTGAGATTCTTGGCGGCCATTACCGTACCAACACCTGAACGTCCCGCCGCTCGATGCAGATCGTTGATGACGGCGGCATATAAGCAGCCGGCCTCGGCTGCGCGGCCAACGCAACTGACACGCATTTGTGGGTCCTGGTGTTTCTGGTGGAGAAGCTCGTCGGTGGCCCACACGGACTTGCCCCATAAGTCATCAGCCGGCAGCAATTCTGCCTTGTCGTTTTCTACGTGCAGATATACCGGCTTAGCCGCTTTGCCTTCGAAGATAAACATATCCCAGCCGGCATTCTTCATTTCGGCGCCAATAAAGCCGCCCGAGTTCGAGCAGGCGACGGCGCCGGTGAGCGGGCCCTTGGTGATAACGGAATAACGACCGCCGGTTGAGGCCATGGTGCCTGTCAACGGGCCGGTGGCCATGATCAGTTTGTTGTCCGGCGACAATGGATCGACCTTGGGATCGATCTCTTCCACCAGGTACTTGGTGGCAAGGCCGCGCTGTCCTAGGTACTGCGCTGCCCATTCCATATTCAACGGTTCGGATTTACAGCTACCGTCAGTCAGATTGACGCGTAATATTTTTTTCGTCCAGCCCATTTGACCATCCTCCAGGGTTAGTGCTGCACCCGACTAGTATTTGCGGTTTGTGCTGCCCAGGCGCGCATGCGGTCGTAGCCGGTCTGATCGGCATCCACATAGGTAATGGCGGCGGTCGGACATGCCTTGGCGCAAGCCGGATCACCACCACACAAGTCGCATTTGATCACTTTACCGGTATCTTGGCTGTAGTTGATCGTACCGAATGGGCAGGCGATGGTGCAGACCTTGCATCCTACGCACACGTCGGCGCGTACGTCTTTGGCCCCGGTCTGGGGATTTACGACGATGGCATCTACCGGGCACGCCTGCATACACCAGGCCTCTGCGCACTGGGTGCAGGTGTATGGGGCGAACCGACCCTCGTTATGAAAAGTAAAGACCTTGATGCGGGATTTGGCGGGGTTGAAGATGCCCTCGTTTTCAAAGGAGCACGCCATCTCGCACTGCAGGCAGCCGGTACACTTTTCCGGCTCGAGTTTCAGGGCTCTGAGCATCACGACACCTCCTGTGGCCTATTTATTGGTATCTAATCGAGCCGTTCAGCAAGCTAGCTTAGGGCCCAGTCCTCTCCACATGTTACTCGTCGCTCTATATGGGGGCAACCAGGCGTATTTGTTGCGCCGCGAGATACACCGGCTGGCGACGAGCAAAACCTTAGTTTGCTTAGCGTCAAATCCGGGGTTGAGGGTAGTAGGAGGGGGTCGAGTTAGCCGCCGGCGATAGGGGGAAAGATGGCGAGATCGTCGTGCTCCCGCAGTTGGCGTTTGTCCCTTTCGCCTGGGGCGACATAAGTGCCGTTTACCAGTACCAGATGGGTTAGGTCACGGGGCAGATTAAACTGCGTGATGACAGCGGCCGGCGTTGTACCATCTGGCACGTCGAGCTCAACTTCGTGCTTGTGCGCGCCAGCTGGAAGATACGTCGTAAGGGTTGCGAAAAGCTTTAGGGTGATCTTCATAACTTCTTGCCATACGGCTGGTTACGATTATGTTGCCAGGCAGACAGCTTAGCGTCCAGTCAATATTAAACCAATGTTGTGCCTCCCGATCTGATACCTGTGTATCTATCTAGACGACGGGCGACCCGTATCCCCGGCTAAACGGAACCGGGCCAGAAAACGCAAGAATATCGCCGTCCTTTAGAATACGCTCTGTTTCGATACCGGACTCAAACCCAAAGCCCCGCATGATGTTCTTGCCGTTATGCATCAGCAGGAAGATCTCTTTCTCTGGGACATCGATATGCCTTAGTGCCGCGCCGACGGTGGTACCCTTCGGTAACTTGAAGCGAAATCGATTCCCACCATTACCGTATTTGCAAAGGCTGTTAAACAGTCGTACTTCGACTTGGATCATGGTCTTTACTGCCGAATCTATCCACGGGACTGTCGGATGCTGATCCGACAGAGGACCTGATAATAAATAATAATACCGGCTGGAATAATTGACTTGGATCAAACCAGAAGACCGTTCACCTGACGTCTTTTGGGTTGCGGCGGATAGTGGGCCCTCTAACTAGCCAGTTCGTTTGGCGAGTGGGGGAGGTGTGCCAAAAAGTTAAACCTTGACGCGTCAAGTTATTGACGGTTTAGCCAGTAGCGCAATTGTTTTAGGCCTCGATTAAAGCTCGAGGCGGCATTCATAGAGGGTACGGTAATGCGGGGCGCACGCTTCGGCTAAAGGCTCGAGGTATTTCGGCAAAGTATGGACTTTTGGTTCATAAGGTGTAAAGCCAGTCGAGGTCCATACCGATGCATACCAGTATTTGCCCCACACCCCATCGCTTTCGCGCGGTCCCGGCGGCCAGGCCAGCATATGTTCCGTAAACGGAACATCGAGCGCCGCACATAAACCTGCCATCATGCGATGCGGGTCTTGTAACACATCCCGCGCGTCGAGCACCAGTGGCGTCTGTCCAGTCCGTGATCGCACCCACTCAAAGATTTCAGCTTGCTGGGGTATGCCAACATCGGCAACCGTTAGGGTGGTGCGTACCTTGGCATACGAGGCGATAACCTCGCGTGGATCCCGCGTCAAAAAGCAATTGGTCATGCGAGTCAACCAGTCACGATCGATCTCCGGCAGTAAATGATGGGTCATGTGTTTCTGATAGAAGATCGTCCGGCCAGCGGGTATGGCACCGATGACTTTGTCGACAACCTTGCGCCAGTCCGGCTCACCGTTGGCAATCACTTCGTCAGCACCGGGGTGATCGATACCAGTTGCCCTGAGATAATATGCGTAAAAAGGTTCGTCCCAAACTGCCGTGTCATTCCGATTTTCCCAGGCGCGCATAAGCGCGGTGGAAATATTTCGCGGACCAGACCACATGGCGATGTACATTGTCGGATCTTACCGAGTGCGACACTCTTCGTCGATCATAGCGGCATAGAGCTCCTGTAGCTGCCGTGTGATTGGCCCGCGCGCGCCGCTGCCGATCACACGACCATCGATATCAGCGACTGGCACAACCCCAGCAAACGTACCGGTGACAAAGGCTTCTTCACTACCGTAAACATCAGTGAGGCTGAAGTCCATGGTGTTAACAGTCATCCCATGTTGTCGACAAAGCTTGATAATGTTATTGCGCGTGATGCCGTTTAGGCAATATCTGCCCGTTGACGTCCACACCTCGCCCTTTCGCACAATGAAAAAGTGGGTTGAGTTGCAGGTAGCGACAAATCCGTGGGGATCAAGCATGAGCGCTTCATCGAATCCGGCTTTGGTGGCTTGAATACACGCTAGTATGCAGTTTAGTTTTGAGTGGCTATTCAATTTCGGATCTTGAATATCGGGTGCGCCCCGTCGCACATGTACGGTGAATAGCCGTACACCATGTTCCTGCACAGTTGGGTTGGGTGTCTTGTATTCGGGGATGATTACTATGGTAGCTGGACCAACGGTTGCCCGCGGATCTTGGTAGGGTGTCGTTTTAAGTCCACGAGTAACCATTAGGCGTATATGCACGCCGTTCGACATGCCATTCGCTTGGGTGGTGCGGTAGAGCGCGCTAGTCAAGTCTTCGCGGCTGAGCCCAATTTCGAGATCGATAGCTTTGGCGCCCTCATAAAGGCGATCGAGGTGTGCTTGAAGAAATGCAATATGGCCATTGTGCAAACGCAGGCCTTCCCATATGCCATCACCAAGAACGAAACCGCTATCAAACACGGATATCTTCGCCTCCTGGCGTGCCACGAGTTCGCCATTCACATAGACAAGGATACCCTCGTTACGCGGATCCTTTTGGTATTCGTGTGTGCCCTTGGCCATTGGTTAGAACCCTCTACCCAGCGGTGCGTTGTATTCTATAGCGATTCGGCGACAGACACATGGCGCGCGCCGATTTCTCTTGAAGACCTGTTGATTAGCCCTGACTAACTCTGGTGGGGTCATGCCGACCAGTAACCCCTTTCTTGTATGCCCCATTACCGCCTACAATTGCCGTGGCTGAGGTACTTGGCGGCACGCCCGGGAGACCCGAGCGGATATTATGAAGACCAAGTACAAGGAAACAGCTCACGGCGGTCTCGCGGTTAATGTAATTGAATGCTAGTCATGTCATTTCTTGGGTGGGGGCAACGTTGTGAACAATAAGCCGAGCAAGTACTCGATTGTCAGCCTGGTTAGAAATGCGCTTAATTATCACCAGAACTGGCAAGAAGCGTGGCGTAGTCCAGAACCCAAAAAGGAATATGACGTCATCATCGTTGGCGCCGGTGGTCATGGATTGGCTACCGCCTACTACTTGGCCAAAGAGCATGGTGTTACCGACATTGCCGTGCTGGAAAAGGGGTGGCTCGGCGGCGGCAATACCGGGCGCAATACCACAATCATTCGTTCGAACTATCTATGGGACGAGAGCGCGGCGATCTATGAGCACGCGCTAAAGCTCTATGAAGGTCTAAGCCAGGAGCTGAATTACAACATCATGCTTAGTCAGCGCGGCGTGCTCAACCTCGCGCATAATTTGCATGACTTGCGAGAACTTTCTCGGCGTGTCAATGCCATCCGTCTGAATGGCGTCGATTCGGAAATCCTGACTACTGAGCAGGTCAAGGCGATGGTGCCGATAATGAACACGTCGCCACACTCACGCTACCCTGTGTTGGGGGCATCGCTACAGCGGCGTGGCGGCACCGCACGTCATGACGCGGTGGCCTGGGGATTCGCCCGTGGGGCGGATGCGCGCGGTGTGGATATTATTCAGAACTGTGAAGTTACGGGCATAAAGCGTAACGGAGCCGGGGTCGAAGGTGTGCAAACGTCTAGGGGTTTTATTAAGGCGAAGAAAATAGGCGTTGTTGCCGCCGGCCACTCCAGCGTGCTTGCCGATATGGTGGGACTACGGCTACCGATAGAGAGCCATCCATTGCAAGCGTTAGTCTCTGAGCCCATTAAGCCGGTATTAGATACCGTGGTTATGTCCGCCGCTGTCCATGTCTATGTAAGTCAGTCGGACAAGGGTGAGTTGGTAATCGGAGCTGGCATTGATAGTTACAATTCATACGCACAGCGTGGCAGTTTTCAGGTAGTGCAACACCAGATTGGCGCGCTGTTGGAACTATTCCCAATATTTTCGCGCCTACGCATGCTCCGCCAGTGGGGTGGTATCGTCGATGTATGTCCCGATGCCAGCCCTATTATTTCGAAAACACCAATAAAGGGCCTTTATTTCAATTGCGGCTGGGGAACCGGCGGCTTTAAAACAACGCCGGGGTCTGGTTGGGTATTCGCCCACACAATCGCGCAGGACCGGCCACATAGGCTTAATGAGCCTTATAACTTGGAACGTTTTTCGACCGCTTATCTTATTGACGAACATGGTGCGGCGGCGGTTGCCCACTAGTGAAGGTCGAGCGCAATGTTGCTAATAAAATGTCCTTGGTGCGGCGATCGTGATGAACATGAGTTCAGTTATGGGGGTGAGGCACATATCGTTCGCCCGAGGGACCCCGAGAAGCTTACTGATGATCAATGGGCCGACTATTTGTTTATGCGCAAAAACCCAAAGGGCGCCCACTTGGAGCGGTGGGTTCATGCGCATGGATGTCGGCGCTGGTTTAATGTTGAGCGCGATACCGTGACGCATGCCATCACCGCTGTCTATAAGATGAACGAAAAACCGCCGAGGAGCAGCAAGACGTGAGTCAGCAGACATATCGTCTGGCCGTCGGTGGACATATCGACCGTACGCGACCATTATCATTTGATTTTAACGGTAAACGCTACGGTGGCTACGTTGGCGATACGCTCGCTTCAGCCCTGCTCGCAAATGGCGTACACCTGGTTGGCCGTAGCTACAAGTACCATCGCCCACGTGGGGTCCTAAGTGCAGGTAGCGAAGAACCCAATGCCCTTGTGCAACACGGCACTGGGGGTGCTACCGATCCCAATTTCCGTGCGACACAGGTTGAGCTCTATGACGAACTAGTAGCGGCGAGCCAAAACTGCTGGCCCAGCGTGTCGTTCGATCTGGGCGCCGTCAACAGTTTATTCTCTCGCGTACTGCCGGCTGGTTTCTATTATAAGACCTTCATGTGGCCAAAGGCCTTTTGGAAGTACTACGAATACGTTATTCGTCGGGCCGCCGGCCTAGGTAGGGCACCGGATGCACCCGATCCGGCATATTACGACAACATGCACGTACATTGTGAGGTATTGGTGGTCGGTGGCGGCGTGACTGGGCTGGCGGCGGCGCTGTCGGCCGCACGGGCGGATGCGCGTGTCATTCTGGCTGACGAGCAATGCGAGTTTGGCGGTGGGTTGCTGGGTGCGGGCGAACAAATTGACGGGATGAGTACCGACGAATGGGTGGCACAGGCGGTAGCCGAACTCGCAAGCATGAAGCAAGTGACTTTATTGCCACGCAGTACGGTAATCGGCTATTTCGACCACAATTTTCTTACCATCGCAGAGCGGATTCAGGATCATCTGGGTCCCATGGGCACGCCAGACAAAGCGCGTCAGCGACTCTGGAAGGTGCGCGCGAAACAAGTCGTGCTCGCAACCGGTGCTCACGAACGGCCGATGGTCTTTAAGAACAACGATCGACCGGGCATTATGCTTGCCTCCGCCGCGCAGACTTACGTAAACCGATTTGCGGTAAAGCCCGGTAACAATGTGGTGTTCTTCACCAACAATGACAGCGCCTATGGCGCCGCCCTTACGCTGGCCGAGGCCGGTATTAAGGTTGCGGCGGTGCTCGATGTGCGCGCGCAACCTACGGGTAGGCTTGCCACCAAGGTGCGAGACCGTGGCATCGAGATTCTCGGCCGGCACGCGATTGCGGCGGCCATGGGTAAGAAACGCGTCAGCGCGGTCGAGGTGATGATGCTCAATGAGTCGGCAGATCGTCTGATAGGCACGGCACGCAAGATCGCCTGTGATTTGGTGTGCATGTCGGCCGGTTGGAGCCCTGCTGTGCACCTATTTTCTCAGTCACGTGGCAAGCTTAAGTACGATGCCAATAGAAGCTGTTTTGTACCCGGTGACTCTGTACAAGCAGAACGTTCAGCCGGTGCTGCCAATGGCACGTTCAGCCTTGCTGCCTGTATTGTCGAGGGCCATGAGGCAGGCCTCGCGGCGGCAACTGATGCCGGCTACAACAAGAACGCTAGCGTTCCCAAGGCACCGGTGAGGCAGGAAATAGAGGAAGCGCCGGTAGATCCGCTATGGCTGGTACCGGCGAAAGCAGGTGAACATACAAACAAGCACTTTGTCGACTTTCAAAATGACGTTACTGCCGCAGACGTGGTATTGGCGGCACGCGAAGGTTATCGCTCGGTAGAACACTTGAAGCGTTATACCACCATGGGGATGGGAACCGACCAGGGCAAGACAAGCAATGTTAACGCGCTGGCTATCTTTGGACAGGTGTTGGGCAGCGACATCCCTGATGTCGGGACCACGACCTTCCGGCCACCGTACACGCCAGTGACGTTTGGGGTGCTGGTGGGTCGCGATGTCGGCGAACTCGCTGATCCAGTTCGCCGCACCCCCATGCATCAATGGCACGAGTCGAAGGGCGCCAAGTTCGAGGACGTGGGACAGTGGCGGCGACCCTGGTACTACCCGTTGCCGGGTGAATCGATGCAGGACGCCGTGAACCGGGAATGTCTGGCGACGCGCAAGGCGATCGGCATCCTAGACGCAAGCACGCTGGGAAAAATCGACATCCGAGGACCGCATGCGGCCGAGTTTCTAGACCGCATCTATACGAATGGTTGGAAGAAGCTCGCCATCGGCCGCTGCCGCTACGGCGTCATGTGCGGTGAAGACGGCATGGTGTTTGATGATGGTGTGACGGCACGGCTGGGCGAGAATCACTATTGGATGACTACAACGACCGGTAATGCGGCTCGCGTGCTCGCGTGGTTAGAGGAGTGGCTGCAGACCGAATGGCCTGAATTGAAGGTATATTGCAATTCGATGACCGAACACTGGGCAACCGCATCTGTAGCTGGGCCGTTAGCGCGCAAGTTGGTAGCAAAACTGACCAGCGATATAGACTTCGACCCTGATAACTTTCCCTTTATGAGTTGTCGTGAGGGTGCGGTGGCCGGTATCCCGGCACGCGTGTTTCGAATCTCATTTACCGGCGAGCTATCGTTTGAAATCAATGTGCGGTCGAGCTGTGGGCGGGCCCTTTGGAATACGCTGATGACAGTGGGCGAGCAATACGGGATTACCCCCTTTGGCACCGAGGCCATGCATGTGTTGCGGGCTGAAAAGGGATTTATCATTGCCGGGCAAGAGACCGATGGCACGGTAACGCCGATCGACCTCGGTCTGGAGCCCATGGTTAGTAAGCGCAAGGATTTTATCGGCAAACGTTCACTTTCACGCCCGGATACGCAGCGCGAAGATCGTAAGCAATTGGTTGGCCTACTGCCCGTAGACGCGCGCGAAGTTCTGCCAGAAGGGAGTCAGATTGTAGAGAAGGTCGACGACAAACCGCCAGTGCCTATGATTGGACATGTGACGTCGAGTTACTACAGTGCTTATCTTGAGCGTTCGATCGCTCTGGCACTAATAAAACGCGGCCGTAGCCGTCACGGTGAAACGGTGCAAGTGCCACTCGAGGACAAAGTCGTGCCCGCCAAGATTAGTGCGCCCCAATTCTATGACCCGGAAGGAGTTCGAATCAATGGCTAAGGACTATCTGCGTCAAAGTGCACTGGCGCACCTCCATTTAGCAGCGCTCGGCGTCGATGACCCCGATGGGGCTGGCGTGGTTTTGTGTGAACGACCTTTTAGGGGACAGCTTTCGCTTCGTGGCAATAGCGCTGATCACGAGTTTGTCGAGGGCGTCCAAGGTGTGTTGGGGGTGGGTGCGCCATTGGACCCTAATACCGTCAATGTCGCTGGCAACATAACTGTGCTTTGGCTTGGTCCTAACGAGTGGTTGATCGTCACACCGGACGGACAGGAAACAGAGCTAGTCGAGAGGATTAGCGACGCGCTGGCGGGGCAACATTTCGCAGTGTCCGATGTCAGTGACAGCCGAGCCATTATCGGACTCACCGGTATCCACGCGCGCGACGTTTTAATGAAAGGCTGTAGTCTCGATTTACATCCGCGCGCATTCAATGCAGGTAGTTGTGCCCAGAGTAGCCTTGCACGTTGCCATGTGCTCTTGCATCAGATCAATGAGATACCCACCTATGATATCTATGTTCACCGAAGTTTCAGCGATTACGCTTGGCGCTGGCTAGAAGACGCGGCGCGTGAATACGGTTTTGCGATAATCAACCAGTCCGCGATAGATGTTGTAACGCAGCGTTCGACTCGTAAGGAGAGTCCTGTAAGCGCTTAGCCTTATGGTTGATGTTATCAACGTAGGAGGAGTTTCGTGACCCAAGAGACATTTAAAGCCTTGGTGTTGACTCAACAAGACAAGGACACGCGATACGCCTTCCAGAATCTAACCGTCGACGCATTGCCCGAAGGTGATGTGTTGGTGGATGTTGCCTATTCCAGTCTGAATTATAAGGATGGTTTGGCGGTTACCGGCAAAGGCAAGGTTGTGCGTAAGTTCCCGATGGTCCCCGGGATCGATCTGGCCGGTGTAGTTGCAGAATCCGCTAGCAAGAATTTTAAAGTAGGCGATGAGGTCGTGCTCACTGGATGGGGTGTTGGCGAAAGTCATTGGGGCGGATTCGCGCAGAAGGCGCGCGTTAATTCGGCGTGGCTGACGCGCCGGCCACGCGGGCTAGATTTAGAGCAAGCGATGGCGATCGGTACGGCCGGCTTCACCGCTATGTTGTCAGTGATGGCACTCGAAGATCGGGGTCTTAAACCTGGTAATGGACCGGTGGTGGTGACCGGGGCAGCCGGCGGTGTCGGCAGCGTGGCGCTAGCCCTGCTTGCTAAGTTGGGTTACTACATCACTGCTTCCACCGGTCGTGCCGAGCTTCGTGAGTATCTGGAGACCTTGGGAGCAAATGAATTTGTCGACCGTCAAGATTTGGGGCGCGAGGCCAAGCCTTTGGAAAAGGAGACTTGGGCCGGTGCGATCGATACAGTGGGCGGGCAGACGCTGGCGACGGTATTGAGTCAAATGCGATACGGCGGCACGGTTGCTGCCTGTGGCCTTGCCGGCGGCACTGCGCTTGAGACGACGGTATTTCCTTTTATCCTCCGTGGTGTTGCCTTGCTCGGCGTAGATTCTGTGATGTGTGAGGCGAAACGACGAAAGCGTGCCT